>DEBL01000181.1:0-13524 GCA_002348535.1 Deltaproteobacteria bacterium UBA2957
GGTAAAGGCATACACTTGCAGGCAGACGCACCCACGCCCAGAGCCCCCCGAAGGCAAGGGCCATCATTGTGACGCGAATGGTCCATTTTAGAGTGGACGTCATCCCGCCCATGGTAGCCGAATCAAGCGCGATTCAGGGCATCAATGGCCAGCCTCATCATCCACGGCGCCCGACGGAGCACTCTCACCATCCGTCGGCGCATCCACGCACGGCGACGAACAAACAGCAACGCTCCCGTGAGCCACCAGTACATTCGAGTCGCCTTGGCCCACGAGCGTGGGTACCGGTCTGGTCTCCCATTCGCAATTGACTCGATGGCGGCGACCGCTGTGTCCAAGCCGAGACGGATGCCTTCTCCGGTCAGCGGGTCGAGGTAGCCCGAAGCATCGCCAATCAACAACACACGTCCGTCCATTGGAGCGCGCGAACGGCGCTCAAACGGTCCTGCGCCTCGAATCTCTGATGACGGATCCCGAAGGCGTTCCGCAACAGCAGGAAACGACTGCAACCACCGCTCAAATGGACTCCCTGTGACCGGAGGTTTCGCATCGGCATGGTACAAAATCGCCACTCCGATCTCGGTGGGGCTCACCGGAGTGATGTACAACTCCGCATCTTCGCTCCAGTGGACCTCGACATACTCCGACCATGGCGCGACGTTGAAGTGACGCCGAACGCCCAAACGCCGCGGGTACCGAGCATCAACATTCAATCCAAGGCGCTTGCGAATCGGCGATTGGAGCCCGTCAGCGGCGACCAACCAACTGAAGCGGCGACCTTCGACGGTCACGCCGTTTTCGTCTTGGCTCCACGCACTGACCCGTTGTTGAACCACCTCGACACCCAAGGCTGCGGCCCGCGCGCGCAAGGCGGAATGCAACGCAATCCGCCGTACACCCACGCCAGGCCCCATCGAAAAGTCGGCTTGCGCCGCGTGGGGTCCATCCACGTAGCGAATCCCGCGAAACGGAACGCCGGGTGGTTGCTCCACACCCAGTTCATCAAGCACTTTCAATGCCGGAGGCATCAGGCCTTCGCCGCACGCTTTGTCGATCACGCCGTCTTTGCTCTCGTATACCGTGACACTCAGGTTGCGCTGCCGAGCCGCGATGGCTGCAGCCAACCCCGCTGGCCCTCCCCCAATGATTGCCACGTCAGTCACGTTTCACCTTATGCACCCAAGTCGACCACGCACTCTTCGCCATGGCGCCAGCCAAGTGAAGGGGCGTCACTTCCGCGGGCGGGGTGAGTTCTCCCGCATTCCAGCGACGCAACGTTTCTCTGCGGCGGATTTTCCCACTGGATGTTCTCGGCAAGGTACCGGCGGATACGGGAACCACGAGGTCAGGATTGATTCCGGAGGATGAAAGAATCGCGAGGCGGCACTGCTCGGCGAGGTCCGCCGCTGCGTTGGCGCGGGTTTCCACAAAGACCAGCACGCGCTCTCCGTCGGCATCCAACGATGAAACAGCGGCGCTGCACCCGGTTCGCACCCCGTTCACGTCATCCACAGCCAATTCGATTGACTGCGGGCTGTGGTTTTGGCCTCTGACCACAATCACATCCTTTCGCCGTCCAGTGATGTATAACTCAGACGAAAAAAGAAACCCGCAGTCTCCAGTATCCAACCATTCCCCATCTTTCGGCGGAGGGCTGTTGTCCAGATACCGCTCCATGACCGATGGACCACGGACCCAGATGTTACCGACGCATCCGTCCGCTACAGCCTCACCGCTCTCGTCACGAATGCGAACGTCAAAACCGCGAATCGGGCGCCCAACACTGACCAGTTCCACGCCAGATTCCGACGCTTCCGCTCGTCCAGCGCCCAGGGCATCACGGTCGAACACAACGGAACGAAACGGCCGCTGTCCATCGGCAAAGGTCACTGCCAGCGAGGCCTCGCTCAAACCGTACACGGGATTCAGCGCTTCGGGGCACAGCCCCCAAGCACTGAACCGGTCAGTGAATGCTCTCATGGTGGCCGCGTTCACGGGCTCGGCCCCATTCAACGCATACTTCCAGCAGGACAAGTCCACCCCGTCGAGTTCTTCGTCAACGATTCGTTCCGTTGCCAATGCATACGCAAAATTGGGCGCGGGTGAAATTAACGCTCCATACCGACCGATGGCACGCAACCAAATCGACGGCTTGGCCAAGAATGCCTCCGGTGGAATGAGGGTCAGTTCCGCACAATGCAGCACCGCAGGCATGACACATCCGATCAGGCCCATGTCGTGGTACAACGGCAGCCAACTGACACCCGAAGGCTTCACGGTGGAATCCTCAGGGACGATATCGAGTATTGCATCAGCATTGGCCAAGACTTGGCGGTGGGTCAACGCCACAGGCTTTGGGTGCCCCGTGGTTCCCGATGAAAACTGCACCATGGCGATGTCATCCGGCGTTGGGGGGTTTGCCGTCGACGGGGGCTCTTCCACCAGCGAATCGACCCGCTCAACTCCCGCCCGAGGCATAAACTTCGCGACGACCGAGCCCATTAACTTTCCTGCCCGCCGGTCCGTCACCAATATGGCTGCATCGGCCACCTTGAGCATGCGTGCTGTGCGGACGAAATACTCGTCGAGTCGCCCAAGTCGTACAGGAGGGTACAACGGAACGGGAATCGCCCCGATAAATGAACACGCAAAGAATACATCCGTGAAATCGGGAGTCGTCGGAAGCACGATGGCCACGGTGTCACCCGGCCTCACCCCGCGTCGAGAGAGACCCGATGCGATGCGACCCGCCCGATCGACCACGTCCGGGTAGGTTCGAAAGGTCTCCCGCTCGCGTCGGTCCAAGTACCGGTAGCCTGTGTTGCTCTCGTTTTGGTCCGCAGCACGCATCAACAATGAATGCAATGTCGCGTCCATCAGGTTTGACTCAGCTTCCCATGAATCACACTGACAATGTCGTCGATGCTCACGATGCGTTCTTCGTCTTCAGGGTCAAAGCAAATCTCGAAGTGGTCCTCAATGGCCACCACAAGGGTCAAGCGCTGCACACTGTCGAGTGAATCCACAAGGTCACCCCCGACAGGTGCCGCCACGGAAAGCTTCTCCCGGGCAAGCTGCTCGAGTTCGGTTCGTATCAGGGTCGGGGTCATGTTCTCTTCAACTCGCTGAGGGCAAGATTCTCACACCGAATCCGCACCACCATCAGACCGGCATTGAGCACCGTGAACACAACTGCAGTCCGCCAGCATCCAAACATCATCGGCAACACGAAGCCCTCCACCGCGACGGCCACGTAATTGGGGTGCGAAAAAAAGCGGTATGGGCCGCTGGTGATCCGTTCTCCGCCCGGCACCACCACCACTCGCGGATTCCATCGCATACCGAGGGTCGATATGCACCACCAACGGAGCCCTTGGCACGCAACGGCCAGCGCCAACATGAGTCCGCTGAATGCAAGCGGAACCTCGGCGGGACTCCAGAGGGCTTCGGCCACGCACCCGAAGAGAAACCCAGTGTGCAGAACGACCATAAACGGCCAATGGCCTTTGCCGTACTCGACACCGCCGTTGTCCAAGCTCCAAGCGAGGTTTCGCTTTCCGACCCGCAACTCGACCAAGCGTTCGATGCCCGTCGCCGCAATTACAGCCAAGTATGCTCCAAGTGCACTTACCATTCGAGCATCACCAACTCTGAGCAAAACCCGGGTCCCATGGCCATGAGCATACCCACAGATCCCGGCGGCGGATCCACTTGTTCGAGGGTGTCTCGCAGCACCATCAATACACTCGCGCTGGAGAGATTTCCCACCTCATTGAGCGAGTCCCATGTGCGCTGCAGCGCACCATCTGGGAGTTCCAAACAATCCTCAAACGCTGTGAGCACCTTCGGTCCGCCCGGGTGCGCCACCCAAGTGTGGACATCATCGATGGTCCGTCCATGCGAATGGAGGAACGCATCGACATCATCCCGAATGAAACGACGGACGACATCGGGTACTGAAGCATCCAATACAATCTGGAACCCCGTATCTTGGACATCCCAGCCCATCACCCGCTCCGTCTCGGGATAAAAACGGCTGCATGTATCCATGACTCGCGGTCCAGAAGCCGCAACCGACTTCGCTCGCTCGGCGCCCACGCCGACCAGTGCCGCCGCTCCATCGCCGAAGAGTCCGCTGGCAATCAGGTTTGCGATCGAAAAGTCTCCCCGCTGGAGGGTCAGTGAGCACAACTCAACGCTCAGCAACACACCCACTTGGTCGGGATGACCTTTTAGGTAGTCGTGCAGACGTGACGTTCCCGCAGCACCCGCCACGCAACCGAGTCCAAACATTGGAATCCGTTTCACATCACTGCGAAACCCCAAGCGATTCACTAGCCTCGCGTCGAGACTCGGGGTCGCTAAACCGGTCACGGTCGTGCTGAAAATCACATCTACATCTGCGGGGGTGAGGCCTGCGGAGTCCAGCGCGGCTTGAACCGCTCGGGCGCCGATCTCCGTGCCCACCTCGATGAACGCATCGTTGGCCTCTCCGAAGCTCATCGTTGCGTAGCGGTCCATCGGTAGCGCCAAGTGTCGCCCACCCACCTGAACCGCTTGGTGCAGGCGGACCAGCCGATCTGGATTATGGTGTTGGTCGGACCACGTTTGAAGAAACCCAGAGATCAGGGCGTCTTGGTCGTAGTAATGATTCGGTAAAGCACCGGCGCAGGAGACGATCTTCATAGCGTCATCATGCTATGACCTCTACGCCTTGGGGGCGACCATTAGGGGGGGAAACAATGACCAGATTATTCATTTTATTGACGGGCTTTTTTGCTTGTATGGGCGTCGCGAGTGCGGCCAACTACAGCGGAAGCGCGGGCTCAGTCCAATTTTTTAACGAAGCGTCGCTGCACAAGTTCGAAGGGACCGCACCTGACTTTGTGGCCTCATTTGATACGGACTCAATGACGGGAACATTGGTCGTCCAGACCAAGACCATGACGACACACTTGTTTCCTCGCGACAACAAGATGCGAAACATGTGTTTGGAGGTCGACACCTACCCGACAATCACATTTCGATTGAATGGTATTGAAGGCAACAGCGATGCCATGGCGGCGGGAACGGGGTCCGGGGCTGTGACCCTCAAGGGAACCCTCACCATTCGGGATGTGACGCGAACCGTTGCGTTCGCAGCCACCTACGATGCCTCCTCTGATTCGCTGACCATGAGCGGCGCCTACGCGTTCAAGTGGACGGATTTCAACATTCCCGATCCGAGCATTTTTGTTTCGACACTGTACCCGGACATGTCTGTTCAGTTCAATGTGACCATGAAGGCCCGCTAAACTCAGTCGCCCAGCCGCCGCGGCGCACTCCACGCAACCGCTTCTCCGGCTGTAATGGCCTTGAAGTTGTTGCGACCGATTGCCGCATCCCCGCTGTCGACGCACAGTTCGTAGGCACGTGCTTCCAGTTCGGTGCGGGCATCCTCGTCCATCGAGAGTGATGCCAACACACCCTGCTTGAACGCACCAACGGCCGTCGGCGACCGGCGAGCGGCCAGCGCCGCCAATGATTCGGCACGCGCCATGGCCTCTTCGGTCGTGTCGAACACTTCGTCGACCAGTCCGATCCGAGCGGCTTCATCTGCATCAATGCGCTCGCCCGTCATCCCGAGGCGCAGAGCTTGATTTGGACCCACCACCTTCGACAACTCGCTGGTTCCGCCTGCCCCGGGAAGAATGCCAATTCCGGTCTCAGGCAATGCGAAACGAGCCGCCCGCGTGGCAATTCGATAGTCTGCGGTCAACAGAAACTCCGTGCCCCACCCGAGCGCCATTCCGGTGACCACGACCGCATGAAAGGCAGGGGCCCGGCGAAGCGCCGCGAGGGTGGTTCGCTGCCAACGCACATGGTCTTTGACCTGTTGCTCGCTCCACTCTGCTCGTTCCGTCACGTTTGCGCCCGCCACAAAGATGGGCGTACCGCTTTTGGTGTGTTTGTCGCTCGTGGTGATTAGCGCTCGGGCGCCATCGCTCGACAGGTACTGAGTAACGGTCTCCCAGTCTTTCAACTGCTCCACACCCATCTCGTTGACGGCGCCATGGCTGATGGTGATTCGGAGAACGTCACCATCGGCAGACGTCTTGGCGTGAAGGGATGACAAACTGATCGTAGACATGGCCGCGCTCTAACCCGAGGGGTGCGTTATGTACCCTCAAAGTTTGGAGATCACTGTGCGGACACCCCTTTTGCTCACGACGGCTGCCCTGTTTACCGCTTGCTCTACCATCGAGGGCGACTGGCAAGGCTCAATGGAATGCGAAGACGATGACAAAGAGTTCGATGGGTGGCCAGCGCAATTCCAGATCGAAAAAAATGAGTACGGTGACACTGAGTTTGAAGGAACCGTGACGGGCGCCTTGTCATGCCGCCATGACAACGACTCTTCGACCGATGACGTGCCGTGCGATTTCATAATGGTCGGCACCGTCGAACCGGAAAGTGGCTCCGGCCTCCGCAATCTCGACATGCGTATTGACTACTGCGCTGCGGATGCAGGGGACTTGGGCACCACCGGTTACGGCTGCGAAAACCCCGAGGTCGCCGAGTGGGATGGCAAGCGTTCCATAAAAATCATCCACGAGACCAGTGGTGACATCGCGTGCAAGTTCAAACTGGAACGCAAGTAAATCGAGGAGAAGGGCATGGGTCAACGTACACCCAACCCCTCGCGCCTTGATGTCGACTTGCTGATCATCGGCGGGGGAATCACCGGAGCGGGTGCTGCCCGCGATGCGGCCCGGCGAGGGCTTCGCGTGGCTGTGGTGGACCGCGATGACATCGCCGGAGGCACAAGTTCTCGCTCGTCGAAGCTCGTCCATGGTGGCCTCCGATACCTCGAACAAGGTGAAGTCTCTCTCGTCTTTGAGGCCGTTGCCGAACGACGCATTCTTCAAGAAATCGCACCCCACCTTGTGCAGCCGCTTCCGTTCCTGCTCCCTGTCTTTGAGGACTCGCGTCGAAGTCTGTTTACCATCAACATCGGCATGTGGCTGTACGATGGCCTCAGCCTGTTCCGATCCCCAAAGTTTCACACCAAACTCAATGCCAAACGGGTTCTTGAGGTCGAACCGACGCTCCGTGCTGCGGGCCTGAAAGGCGCCCCCGTGTACTACGACTGTGCGACTGATGATGCTCGGCTCACCCTTGAAACCATGCTGGATGCGGAGCGATGCGGAGCGGAAATCCGAACCCATACCAACGTGACCGGCCTGATTCGAAAAGATGGGCGAGTTGTCGGAGCCGAGACCACAGACCTGCTCAGCGGTGAACACCACCAAATTCATGCTCGAATCGTTCTGAATGCAACCGGTCCTTGGTCCGACGCCACTCGAGCCCTCGATGGAAATCAGCCACCAGAGCGTATGCGACCCACAAAAGGCATTCACATCGTTTTGGATGCAACGCGGGTGCCGGTCAACCACGCCATCGTATGCCTCCACCCGAAGGACGGACGAGTGTTTTTCACCATCCCCTGGGGGGCGCAAACCTACATCGGCACCACAGACACGGACTTCAGCGGTGACCCGGGTGACGTCGTGGCCGATGCTGAGGACATTCACTACTTGCTGGAAGCCACCAACGACTACTTCCCAGACATCAATGTAGGCCCTGAGGATGTGATTGCGACGTGGGCCGGTGTTCGTCCGTTGGTCAGCGAGGAGAATGCGGGCGATGAGTCCAGTGTTTCCCGAGAACATCTCATCGCAATTGAGCCAGACGGCATGGTGACAATTGCTGGAGGTAAGCTGACAACCTATCGCCGCATGGGAGCCGAGGTGGTTGACACGGTGATTGAGTCCATGAAGCGCGAAGGACACCCGGTTCCGGAATTGCGCATGGCGGAAACAGACCTCAATCCGCTCCCCGGCGCAGTGGGGTGGCCCGAAGGCGGCACCTGCGACACCGTCGCCGACCTTGTGTTGGCAGCCTGTCCTTCTCTCTCCCGCGATGCTGCCGTCTTGTTGGCCAACACCTACGGCATGAGAGCACTCGATGTGGTCGACTTGATCACACACGATTCATCGCTTGCTACACCCTTGGTTCCCGGCCGAACTGAAATCGAGGCGCAAGTAATCTGGGCTGCTCGGGAGGAGCTTGCGGGGACGGTCAGTGACGTCATGGTTCGACGCACCCAACTCTTCTTCCGAGACCGCGATCAAGGACTGGCAGCGGTCGACCGGGTCGCTGACCTCCTCGGCGCCGAGCTGGGCTGGCCAGATGACCAGCGCAACCGGCATGCAGACGCCTACCGAGCCGAAGTCGAATGGAGCCGCCGTTGGCGAGCCGAATAGACCGGTTTCGAGGTCGATGGCTCCTGCCCCGCGTGGAGCAGACCGCACTGTGTGCCCGGGCCCTCACAGGCTTGGTGGGACGGGTCCCGTCCATGCAAATTCTTCCCGCTGAGCAAATGACGCGCGCCGCGCTGACGGGCGAGGTTCTCCGTTCTCAAAACCCCGTCCCATGGCCCAGTTCGATCATGCGGCAACTGGACCCCTCGGACCCGGCCTATCTACCGCCACTGGGAATCCACCCGGTTCTCGCTGGGCGAGACCAAACACTCGTCGGGATTCCGGGCCGCAAAGGTCATCTCTGGGTCGATTCCATTGGATGGTGTGGACACGGAACGGGGCCATCGGTGGCGGTGTGGTTCGGGGACGAAACTCGCGGTCACACCATGGGTCGCATGCCGGGATCGGCACCAGAGGAGTCCGATGCCGTCACCCAACGCAGGGGTGATGACGGCATCAGCGTGGTGTCTCAGTGCACCCGAGGTTCATTGGTGCTGACCGTACACCACTGGCCCATTGTTCTTGAAAGTCAAGTTGCATGGGTCATTTACGCCAACCTTGAGAACACGGGCGACGCAGAGCTCACTGTTCGACTTGGGTTTGCAATCCGCCCTGCCTGCGCCGATGGTGCGGCACCCATCTTTGAGCTCAATCGAGACGAAGGCGGCCTATGGACCGCCGATAATGTGCCATTTCTGGCCATGGCACAGCACGGTGATGCAGTCCTTGATGGCGCTCACGGACGGGCTGATCCATTCCATCGCTTCTCGGGAGCATTGGATTCTGGACCGCCCGTGGCGGCAGGGGCGCTGTCCGTGCAATGCCCGGCCGGCCAAGCAACAGCAACCGAAGTATTCCGAGCCACGCTCAAGCCGCATCAGGCCTTTGCACAGTTCGCCGTGTTCCGCCCACCAGAAGGAACACCCGCGACCCTGGTCCGAACGAGCGGAAACAGCTTGTGGAACGGAGCCAAAGCGGACCAAAGAGGTGTTCTGAATGCAGGAGCAACGTTTGAAATCGAGCGTCATCAAGACCTGCTCGTGGCGTGCCGACAACGGCTGCTGATGGAAACCGGCGAAAGCGGTCTCGCCGGTATGATGTCGGCCGTCGCTCTGGCTCGCCTCGGCTTCGTGCGCCGGGCTGGGCTGCGATTGGGTGACTTCATGAACCGCGTTCGCCGGGATGGAAGCCTTCCGGGCACCGATCCCTCAGATGGCGCCGCCTTGGCGTGGGCGGCCGCCGAGTTCATGCGGTGGACGCAAGATACAGGCTGGCGAAGCGAGCACAGACTTGCATGGCGTCGCTTGTTGAAGCGCTTAGCCGATGACCCTGGCACAGCCGGTGGACAGCAGTTCTTTGGAGCCGATGGCTCAGCACGATGGACTGCCATGTGGCGTGCGGCTGCCTTGCTCAACGGCGCCGTCCAACTGAGAGATATCGATGATCTCCACGGTGAGTGGGCATTAATCGGTGGACTCGCGAGGGAAGCGTTGGAGTCCCTGTTGGGAGCCGCCCCCTGGTCGGCCACCCCCGGGCGCGTATCCGATGGAGGGGCTGCAGCCCTGCTCGCAGTCGCATGGATCGGCGTATTCGACCCTCGACATCCCGGCGTTTTAGAGACCCTCGACCATGTCCGAACCCATCATTGGCATGGCGATGGAGTGTTGCTGCATGGAGGCGCTCATCCGGTCCTGACATCCATTCTTTCGGTTGTAGAGGAGCGTGCTCGGCCCGACACTGCACCCGACCCCATCGATGTACTGGCGGCACTTGCGTCCCAGACTGGCGCGTTGCCTACGGCCACGCACCCTCGACGCGGGGCACTACTGGATGGTGATGACCTGTTGGGTGCTGTGATGTTTGTTTTGGTGGCGCTCGATCGCATCAAGGCCGACCGAGACCACCTCTGCTTTAGCCCCGACTTGGTGTCAATGGTGCAACTACCCACACCATTTGGCCGAGTCGACATGGTGGATGGAACAATATCGGGTAAATGGATTGGGAGACCGCCTCGAATCACGCAGCTGGAAGAGTGATGGCTGCCTACGACTACATCATTGTTGGTTCCGGCTTTGGAGGTTCCGTTTCCGCACTTCGGCTTGCGGAAAAGGGGTATTCTGTGGCGGTCATTGAGATGGGTAAGCGGTGGCGACAAGAGGACTACCCAAAGACAAACTGGATTTTAAACCGATACCTCTGGGCTCCGGCATTCTCTCTGTATGGTTTTTTCCGAATGACCCTCCTTCGGGATGTATTCATTCTTAGCGGTGCAGGAGTGGGAGGCGGAAGCCTCGTCTACGCCAACACCCTGCCGGTCCCAAACGAGGCTGCATGGGACGATCCCGTTTGGGCTGACTTGGAAGATTGGCGATCTGTGATGCCTCGTTTCTACGCGACGGCGAAGAAAATGCTCGGGGTGACTCGATACCCGGGAATGACCTACGCAGACGAGTTGATTCTCGACTACGCCAAAACCATCGGAACCGACCACACCTTTGAACCCGCTCCTGTTGGCGTGTATTTTGGTCAACCCGGCAAAGAAGTCGATGACCCGTACTTTGGAGGCGAAGGCCCCACGCGCACAGGCTGCATCCAGTGCGGCGGGTGCATGGTGGGTTGCCGATACAACTCGAAGAACAGTCTCGATAAAAACTACCTCTACCTCGCTGAAAAACTCGGGGTCGAGATCATTCCCGAGACGCGAGTCACAGGGGTTAGTCCGGAACCATCGGGCGGCTACACCGTGCATGTAGAGCGGTCGACATCGCGTCTATTCAAAAATCGGCGGAGCCTGCGGGCCGAGAACGTAATCCTTAGCGGCGGTGTACTCGGGACCGTCCACCTGCTGCTCGACTGCTTGGAGCGGAAGCTGCTACCCCACCTCAGCCCACAACTCGGAAATTTCGTCCGAACCAACAACGAAGCCCTGCTGGGTGTGTCTGTCGGCAACAGCGGTCGCCCCATTACGGAAGGCATTGCGATCACCTCCAAGGTCGCACTCGATGAAAACACGCACCTTGAGCCGGTCCGATACGCCAAAGGATCGGATGCGCTCTCGATGATCTCCACCCTGCTCACCGACGGCGGCGGTTCGATGCCGCGCGCCGTCCGATGGCTCTTGACCTGTGTGACCCACCCCATTCAGTTCATTCGGACCCTCTGGCCACTGGGATGGGCGAGTAACACCCTCATTTTGCTCGTCATGCAGCACATCCCCGGCCACCTTAGGGTCCGCCTCCGCCGGAGGTGGTGGTGGCCCTTCAGCCGAACGCTCGACTCCTACGCGGAGGGGTCCAAGATGCCACGGTACATTCCAGCTGCAAACGAAGCCGCTAAATCAATGGCGACAAAGCTGAATGGGCTTGCCATGAGTTCAGTCACCGAGGTGCTCCTCGACGCCCCAACCACCGCCCACATTTTGGGCGGCTGTGCGATGGGTGAAACTGCCGAAGATGGGGTCATTGATGCTCAGAATCAGGTTCACGGATACCCGGGCCTGTATGTCATCGACGGCTCAATGATCGGAGCCAACCTCGGGGTGAACCCAAGCCTCACAATCACCGCATTGGCCGAGAGGGCCATGAGTTTCATCCCGCCTAAAACGACAATTTCAAGCCATTCTTAATGCTAAAGTCGCTGGACAGAATGGGTGCAGCACCCGACGGCGTCTTCGGCGGCTGCGAGTCGGTGCGATAGCGCCCGTCGATGGTGACGGCCAACGCCTTGCCGACCCCAAAAGACAGACCTGACTCCACCACGACACGGTAGTCTTCGAACGCGTCCAAACGGGGCTGCGCGTAAACAGTTGACGTCCACGACGCATTCTCCGTCAACCGGGCGGTGAGCGACGCATAGCTCGAAGCCCGTCCGTTAAGGCGGGATACTTCCTCTGAAGGTGCGACCCGTTCCTCGTTGAGTCGCTCTTCTTCGATCATCGCGCTGATCCCAAACCACAGACCCGCTGCCTCAAGATCGAAGACCCGGAAGCGCGGGCCGGTCCCTACCAACAGGCGGCGGTCGAGCAACAAAAACTCATTGTACTCGTACTGCGTGTAGGCTTCCCACCAGAAACCATCTGCAAGGGTTCGGTTGTAACGAAGATGCGCCAGCCGGTTGTTGGAGAAGTGCGCTTCTTCATCCCACAGGCCAATATCGGGTTCAGCAAGGAGGTCTGCTTGGGTCCGCTTTGCGGCAAATCGGTAGTTCATCACAACGAACACGAGGTTCTTTTCCTTCATCAGTTCCAGATGAGCAGAGGCACCAAAATCAGCAAACTGAATGTTCCCACCGGTGTAGGCAACCGACAGTGCCGTCGAACCAGACACCCCATCCTCCGTCCCGTTCGAACGCATGGCCTCGACATTGACTTGCCCAAACGCAAGGGACGGCATCACCATCAACAACACGAGCAACCAACGCATTTCAACTCCTGCACCTGCGCTCGTCTTTTAATTCGAAAACGGCATTTCGACTGCCCCGTTCCGCACGAAAGTCGAGACTCAAACCGAGCGTCATGCTGCAGTCAGTGCGCAGGCTCATGCGGCTCAGAAAGGGGTGCAGCAGGCTCGACGATGGCGGGCATGCGCCCCCCACCCGCACCGATCAGAGACTGAACCACATCTTCGATCTCACGAACGGGTTTGTAGACCGAGTCATCAGCGATCACAAACCCATTGATGTCTTCAAGTTCTGCCAGCGCCGAACGGCCCTCAGCCGTCTGATTTGACACGCTGCGGAGGGCTCGCGACAAGCCGGCCAAGGCCTCCACAGGGAATCCGGACCGCACCACATAGGCATCCCGCGGAATGCGCCGAGTGCGCGCCAACACGCGCAGGTCTCCCGCACCGCGGATGGCACCTCGGCCCTGCGTCAACGCGCTGTCGTAGGTCGCGCCTGCCGCAACTTCACCGGATGCGATGGCCTCGATCACACGGCTGTGGCTTCCATAAAACCGGCCCTCGAGATCTTTGGTCGGGTCAATCCCTTCGTCGAGCAGACGACTCGCTGGGTACAGCCATCCAGAAGTGGACCGGCTGCCAACAAACGCAAAGGGTTGTCCACGAAGTCCCGCCAATGTCTGAACCGGCGCATCCTCTCGAACCAATATGTACGCCCCGTAGGTCTCCGTGCCGTTCGATACAGGGGACCCGAAGACACGGATGTCAGCGTCTTTGGCCTTGGCCTGCACATAGGCGTAGGGGCTCATGATGGCCACATCGAT
>DEBL01000181.1:13921-28113 GCA_002348535.1 Deltaproteobacteria bacterium UBA2957
CCATATCGCTTTGACACCAGATCCACCATCGGCTGAAACTGGTCGGCGACCGAGGGACCCGCCGAGACAAACGGCGTCGCGCCCCAGACCAAACCCTCAATTCCGTCACGCTCGAGCGCTTCGCGTCCCCGCTCATAGATCACAGCGCTGGACTGCCGCGCGACCGTACTCCGCGAGCTTTCGGGGCTATGGTCACACCCGAACCACAGTGAAAGCGCCGCAATGAATACGTGCATCACAGTTCACCTCCGTACAACTTTACTTGGTCGCGACCCGCTCGCTTTGCTTCGTACAATGCCTTGTCAGCGGCCTCGATCAACGCAAGGTCTGTCTTGCCGTGCATGGGCCACCCTGCCATCCCCACGGAAATGGTCAATCGCCCCCGTGGCTGAGATTCGGCGGCACCGACAAATTCGGCCCCACGGATTGCCGTTCGGAGCTTATCGGCAACGCGCGCACCGAACGAAAGCGGTGTATCCACCAACAGAACAGCAAATTCTTCGCCACCGTACCGAGCAATCACATCCGTGGTCCGCAGGGTGTCTTGCATCATCTGGGCGACCCGGAGCAAGACCTTATCGCCAGCGGGGTGCCCATGTGCATCGTTGTAGAGCTTGAAGTGGTCCACGTCAATCATGAGGAGGGTCAGCGGCGAGTTGCTTCGCTCTGAACGCTTGACCTCGGCTTTGATTCGCTCATGGAACGTCCGGTGATTGTTGAGTTGCGTAAGGCCATCCGTCCGTGCCAATCGAGCGAGTTCTTCTACGGCATTGGCCAACTCCCGGTTGGCCTTCCCGAGGGCTTCGTTCGCCTGCTTAAAGTCACGAGTGCGCGTTCGAACTTGGGCCTCCAGCCGATCCGCATGGGTCTGAATGTGCGTGGCCATATCATTGAGCGTTGTGCCCAGTACGGCGAGCTCATCGTTGGTATCGGGGACTTGAACCCGTGCATCGTAGCGGCCACCGGCCAGTTTCTTCGAGACCGCTGCGAATGCCTCCAGCGGTCCAAACACCATCCGATTGAGCATTGCCCAGATCAAGATGGCCGTCGAAACAGCAATCAACAGGGTCGACAACAACACGATCAGTTGATTCTGAACCACCCTGTCATCGAGCCCATACATGGACGTCTCGGCTACAATCGTGCCCCACCGAAGTCCCGAGGTGACCGGCATCGAGAACCGTACGACGCGCCCTCTCTTGGTTTCCACCGCCTCGCTGATGGACCGTTGCGTATTCATGGCCCGCATCACAAACGGATCTGTCAGGGTGCGGCCGTACTCTCTGGGGTCGGTATGCGCGACCACGATCGCGTTGGTGTCGAGCACAGCGATGGAGCGAAATGCGAGCTCACCTGTCGATTTTTTCGCGTAGACATCGAGGATAGAGTCGAGGTCTGAAAAATCGCGGTTCGCCATGTGTATCGCTGCTGGCGCTGCGACCGCGTGCAGGATGGCGCGACTTCGCCGCTCGGCCTCCATCTCAAGCAGCGCTGCATCGGACCGCACCACACTCAACCCCCAACAGAGTTGAATAACGGCCACCGCACCGATGATGTACGCCACCAGTTTTGCCCGCAAACTCATCGAACTGCCTCACCTTTCCCATGGTGTCACAGGCGTGCCTTCGGCGCGAGCAGAGGCATCGATCGCGGTCCGGCCGTACCGGGTTTAGGCCGTCTCCGAGTCGGGAGTCCAATCTCCCCGCATGGGGGGAAGATGGCGACGACTCCGGAGAATCCACAGCCCCAACACGGTGACACCGATTGAGAAATACTGGGCCGGCGTGAGACCGAGGTACCGTGTGTCGGTTTGCATGTGGCGGAAGTTGTCCATCACAAATCGGGCGGGGCCATACGACACACACATCCATCCGACAAAGTACCCACTGTGGCGCGGAACCTTATCTTTGAAGGCGAAAACGATGGCCATTAAGCCCGCCCAGATCGCCTCGTAGAGACCGAGGTCATGACAAGCCACCGCTGGATTGCCGTAGGCGGTGGGGCATATGCCCGCGACGCCGAGCCAGAAATTTGTTTCGATTCCCGGATGGTCATGGGCGACAAAACATCCCAGTCGACCCAACATCCAGGCGGTCATCATTCCGTAAGCGATCGAGTCTCCGTACACCCAGAAGGTGAGGTTTCGCCTGCGGAAGAACAACCAAATCAGAAACACGGTGGCCATAAATCCGCCGTAGCTGGACAGGCCCTTCCACACCTTCAGCAACTCGGGAAGACTCTCCGCTGTTGGCAGGGAGCCCGAAGCCAGCGTCTTGAACATCTGGACAAACTTGGCCGGGTCACCCGCCATGTCCTCGGGGTAGTAGAACAAGAGGTGCCCGAGATGGCCCCCCACAAAGACACCGACCACGATCCAGCTAACCAACTGATTGATCAACTCCGGGTCGAACCCGTCGCGTGCTGCCTTATTACGCGCGACGCGCGAACCAAATACGAAGCCAAGTGCGACGAGAATGCCAAACCCGTGAATATCCAGGGGTCCGATCGGAATGACGACGCGCTCCCAAAACGGAAACAAGGGTTGCATGGACTCCCTCCAAGTGGACGGGCACGTAACCCGCTTGCTTTAGGGAAGCGGCAGACGAAGGCAAAACCAAGCACCGGGCCCATCATGGGGCTCCAAGTCGAGGGTTCCGCCGTGTTCTTCCACAATGGTTCGACTGACCGCGAGACCCAACCCGGTCCCCCCTTTTCCAATCTTTGTCGTCACGAATGGCTCAAAGATTCGCGCCGCCTTTTCTGCGGGTATCCCAGGACCGTTGTCTCGCACCCGAACAATGCCGCATCCACCGTCTTCCTCAACCGAGACATCGATGCGAGGCATCGGGTCCGCTTGGCCGGTGAGTGCGTCGGCGGCATTGACAACCAAATTCAACACCACTTGACCAAGCCGCTTGGGCGAGCCATGCACCTGCACCGTCGCCTCATCATGAATGTGAAGGTCTGCCTTGTATTTTACCCGCATGCCTGCAATCCGACACGCATCGCGGACAACCGTCGAGAGGTCAATCAACTCGTCCAGAATTTCTTCCCCGCCGGACGACGCAAGTGCACGCATTCGGCGCACCACTTCCGTGATTCTCTGGACCCCATCCAAACATTCCTCAATGAGCTCTGAGGCCGAATCCGCATCCACCATTCCCGTTGAGATATCGTCGCGAAGGATGGTCAGGTTGGTCATCAGATACGTGGCCGGGTTGTTGACTTCGTGCGCAACCTCCGCCGCCATCAGTCCCAACTCAGCCAACGCTGCGGATCGAACCAAGTCGCGTTGAAAATTGCGCTCACGGGTGACGTCTTCCGCGATCAACAAGCGGAGATCGTCGGCACCATCAACCTTGACCCAATGCGCGCGCAGCCACGTCTGCTCCCCGGGCCCAACGTCCCGAGCCAGCTCAAACGATACGCCAAGTTCAGTGGTCGGCGTTTCCATGCCCAACAGATTGGCGACGGGTTGGCCGAGGTGAGACCCCTCTGGCACGCTCAGCAACCTCGCAGCACCGCGATTTAGGAACACAATGCTGCCCGATGGGTCCACGCCGATCGCGGCTAAGTCCGTGTCATTGACCATCGTCGACAAAATCCGGAATTCACTGCTTTTGCTTTGCTTGTCACCCATCGTCGTCCTCGGTCAGAACTTGTCCCGATTTGAGCTTGTTCCAACTGCTCAACACGATACCACCCGGAGATGGCCCTCCTCTCGTTGACCGGAAAACAGTGGAAGCTCCGGGACACCGATCGAACCGTCGTTCGAACCCTTGAGCAGCAACTGCACCTCCACCCGCTGGTGGCGGAGTGCCTCGCCTCGCGCGTGACCGATCCCGATGCGGCACGGCTTTGGCTGCGTCCAAGCCTTGACCACCTCCATGCGCCTGAAGACCTGATGGGGATGCCGATCGCGCTGAGGCGCATTCGGGCAGCCATCGAAGCCCGCGAGTCGATCCGCATCATCACCGACTACGACGTCGATGGCACCGCATCGAGCTTGATTCTCCAAGGCGCACTTCGAATACTGGGGTCTGGTGGCCTCCTCAGCTATCACATTCCTGACCGATTCAATGAGGGCTATGGTTTTTCAGTGAAAGCGGCGGAGAGCGCTGCAGCAGATGGCATCGGGTTGATCATCACCGCCGACATCGGCGTGCGCGACCACGAAGCGGTGAACACGGCCAAAGCCAATGGCATTGATGTCATCATCTGCGACCACCACCTGCCTGCGGGCGCGTCCGTCCCCCACGAGGCAGTGGCCGTGCTGTGCCCGCCCCAAGCAGGGTGCCCGTACCCAAACAAGGCACTGGCAGCGTGCGGCGTGTCGCTGAAACTGGCTCAAGCGCTGCTTGAGGACCACCCACGCCGCGGAGCCATCATCAAGTCGATGCTGAAGGTGGCGGCAATCGGAACAGTGGCCGACGTTGTCGATCTCGCGACGCCTGAAAACCGAGCCATCGTGACACACGGGCTTCGAGGCCTGCAGAACGGCGTTCACACCCCGGGACTGCGAGCCTTGCTGGAAGTGAGCGGAGTCGAAGGTGAGATCACTGCCGAGGACCTTGGCTTTCGTCTGGGGCCTCGCATCAATGCTGCAGGACGACTCGCAGAAGCCACTGCGGTCATCGAACTATTTGATGAGCGCGATCCGGCTCGGGCTCGGGGTCGCGCTCAGGCTCTCGACCGACTCAATACGGAACGCCGCCGCATTCAGTCCAGTCTCGTTGACCAATGCTTAGAGCAAATTCCCGATCCGCCGCCGCCGTTCGTGGTGATTTGGGGAGAGGAGGCGGACGGATGGCATCGCGGAGTGGTTGGGATTGTGGCCGCAAAAGTTCGCGACCACGTCAATCGCCCCACCGCCATCGTGGCCGTATCGGGAGCCGATGCGCGGGGCAGTGTCCGCTCCACACCGGGCGTTCATGCCGTCCAAGCCTTGGATACCGCAGCTACGCTACTCCTCGGGCACGGAGGTCACCCTGCCGCAGCTGGCTTCAGTATGGCTGCGGAGCACTTGGACGCACTTCGCGATCGGTTGAACGCATTTGCATCCGGCCGCGGTCAGGAAGGAGCGGAAGCGCCCGTTGTGGAGATCGATGCGGAGTGTGACTCAGACACTCTGCGTACCCCAGACGCAGATGTGTTGGCCCAAGGGCTCTCGGATCTCGGACCCCACGGGAAAGGTAATCCTGCTCCGACCATTCAAGTCAATGGCGTTCACCCCGCTCAAATCCGGCCGCTCGGCGACCGACACATCCGCTTCAACATTGGAGATGTCGAAGCCGTGTGGTGGAACGGTCGGGTTCATTCCCGCGCCTTGACCGCCGGAACCTTCAGCGTCATCGGCAGCCTCGGATACAACACGTGGCGAGGACGCCGCTCTGTCCGCTTCACCGTACAGGACGCACGCCCGGACTAAGGACGAATCGACTCGATTGTCTCGCGCAGATCCTTGGTGGTTGAACGAGGCGGCGCCGTCAAAGTGAACGCGTCAGGAGAATCATCGAGGACCTTCCAGCGCTTGGATTGAATGCTCATGGTCCAGCCCAGTTGCGGCAACCCCACCTCGATGGCTGACGGAAACACACCGCCCTCGTTGCGCACTTGTCCTTCGTATTCCACTTCGAGGAGCGGCTTTGTATTCGGCTCCTCGTAGCCGCTCTCTGCTGAGGCGGGATCGACTCGAAGTTTCCGCACCATGCCATGCCGGGGATCAATGACGGCGCGCACTCGAATGTCGTCGGGTCCCAGCATTACGATCACGACGCCGTCGTCTTCAAAGACCGTCCGACCGACGTGCAGAATTTCGGCGTCCACCATCGGCAATACACCGGTGACGATTCCCAGAACGTCATCGATCCCGATTTGCCCACCCGTGAGGCGCTGCAGAACAGCCGATGCATCCTTGCCCTCATAGAATGTCTTCGAACGCTGGGACCATACGTGTATCGCATCGCCGTCGCTGGCCATCGTGTACAGCGGTGTACCAAACGGCGTGTACACTTCGAAGCGAAACTTGTCTGGCTGATCCAGCAGCACGGCCGCCGGCACGGTGTAATTTTCGTCGCCGAGATCGATGTGGACGCTGAATCGACCTTGAACCGTTTGGGGCATGACCCGTGAACGCGCCATGGAGACAACAACGTCTGAGCTGACGCTGTGAGCAACCAGTGGACCACGATTTTTTGCACACCCCACCGTTGTTAGGGCGACCAATATCCACAGCCGAATCACAGCGACTCTCCTTGTCGACATTCCTGCAACCGGTCCGAGATTGTTGGATCCGTTGGGCTGAGGCGTGCCGCACGCGCGAGGCAGAGTCGGGCCGTATCATGATCGCCCAGCAGATGAAGCGCCCAGCCGAGGGTGTCCCAATATGCCCCCACACGGGGCTGGTGGTTGATGGCTCGGATGGTTCGGCTCTTGGCCTGTTCCACGTCCCCGCCCACCTGCGTTTGGATCCACGCCCACAGATTGAGCGCGGGGCTGTAATCGGGGTGGTGGCCCAAGAGCTGCTCCACCTCACGCAAGGCCGCAGCCTCTCCATCACGCTTCAGCGCCACCTGACTGCGAATGTACATCAACCGCGCATCGTGTTCGGTTGCCTCGAGGCCCTCGCGTATTGCCGCCTCGGCAGCCTGCCAATCTTCGGCTTCGACAGCATAGACTGCACGACTGACCGGGTCACCGAGGGGAGGCGGAGGTGGCAGTCGCGCGGTCGACCTGGGGGCGGATGTCGAACGAGAAGTGTCCAGCAAGCGTTGCATCGGGGCGCTGAGCGGCCCGGCTGCAATCTCCACCCGCTCAAGGGCTTCTACCGCCGCACGATGGTCTCCAATCCAGCTTGACAACACACCAACAACCATTGGTGCTGCCAAGGAATTCGGGTCGTCATTCATGATGCGTTCCGCGCCCAACAAGGCCTCCACAACGCCACTCCCATTCTGGGCGGCTTTGATGAGAGGCCCCACCGTGCTGCGGTCGGCGCCGCGTGCCTTGATGAGTGCGAGGTAGTCTGCGATGCCTCCCGTCACATCGCCGGCCTTCACGCGAAGTTCCGCACGCACCCGGAGTTCCATGGTGTCTTCGACTGTTCGGCCCGCCCACTGAACCAGTCCGCGAGGCCTTCGTCCATTGCGCATGTCATCGGAGATCAGCCGCGCGCGCGCCTGCCACGGCTCACCGAGCCGCTCGGCCTCAAGCAGTGCGCGACGACCCGTCTCTGCGTCTCCGAACGCCAACTCAATGCGTCCTCGCTCCAGCCAGACTCTGGCATCATTCGACACGATCGATGAGGCAGACTCGTACAACCCAAGAGCCTTCCCGATGTCGCCGGCGGTCATCTCAAGCCGAGCCAAGGCCAAGAGGATGGCGCTGGAGTCTGGGTCATAGACACGGGCTTGCTGCAGGTTTTTTCGCGCGCCTTCGAGGTCCCCGGCGGCGATCATCACCATTCCTCGCGTGTACATACTCAAGGCCTGCGTGGGCGCACCGGCGGGAGGTTTGGGCTCAGGAGCTGGAATGCGGTAAACCGACGTGCACCCGCAGAGCATCATCGCCACCACGCTGGCCCGGCTAACCATTGATCAGTTCCCGCTGCCATAGGCGCTTCGCACCCACTTTCATGGGCCAAAGCAGAGCGTGAATGCACAGCATGGCTGCGCCCGAGAAGCATGCCGCGACGCCGAACCATTGTCCCTGCGTAATGGCTCGCTCCTTCACACCGGCGGCCAGAATCACATACACCGGGTAGGCCTCGATGGCGATGACGGCAAAGACCAGACAAAGGCTGATCACCATAAACAGAACGCCTGCAGGGCCGGCGGCAGCACGCGCGGCATTGTCTACCTTAAAGTCGGGGAATGAAGCACCCATTCCCACAGCAATTCCTGAAATACCAAAGGCAAGAAACAGTGCCGTACCCGAGGCCACCACCATCAAAAACAATCCCGCGCCAAGAATCCAAGTCGAGGCAATCGCAAGCAGTTGACCGACCAAAATCATTGGAACTAATCCGGGCAGCAGCTTGGCCCACATGTACTCCTGTGCCGTGACAGGACTCGACCGCAGCACCCACCATGCCCAGCCTTCAAGACTGACCGCAGTAAACTGAAAACGCGCGGCGAGTGCCGCCATCACAAAGCCA
This sequence comes from Deltaproteobacteria bacterium UBA2957, assembly GCA_002348535.1. GTDB lineage: Bacteria > Myxococcota_A > UBA796 > UBA796 > UBA796 > UBA796. The sequence goes on from DEBL01000181.1 coordinate 22,077, forward strand.
ACCAGACCGAGGACCGCAAAGGCCAAGACGTTTCTAAAGGTGCCCATCCACGGGCCACGAACCACGTCCACCGGCAGCGCCGCAACGCTGACAAGGCAAATGACAACGATGCTGCCGACCAACAAGAGCTGGCTCCATTGCCCCGGGTCGCGGATGAAGGTTTTTATATCCTTGACCACGATGGCAGCCTGATGGCCCGACAAGGGACGCGTGAACACAGCGAGAGCGGTGTCCAGCCACCCCGATTTCGCCATCCGTGCCTCGCGGGCTTCCTGCGATCGGGAGCGACCAGAGTCATACATCGCTGAGGTTATCCAACGGCTCGTACCGGTGATGGCGATCGCCCCTGATACCAGCAAGCCCAAGGTCATCATTGACAGGGGCCGCCCTTGAAGTCCATCAATCAACAGTTCAGAGACCCATGAAGGCGGGAACAAGAGCGGAACCGGCGTCTGAAGCTCAGCCACATAGGCAGCTACAGAGTCAAAGTTCGATGCATCAACCAGCCGCTCGGGACGAAACATGCGGAGCATGACCACCACAAAGACCAAGGCGAGCACGCCCGCAAACACCAGCAGTTCACGCACTTTTCTTGCGGGAAATAAGGTCACCAGCATCGATGCAACCACGACCCCGATCGACACGGGAATGGCCACAAAACACGGCAGCACAATCGCCAACAATGCGTAGTAGATCACGCCAGCGCCGTAGTGGAGGCCGTACGCCAAGAACACCGGCAATCCAAAGACAACGATCATCCAACTGGATTGCGCCAGCGTGTCGAGCAAACGGGCAAAGTGAAACTGCCAACGCGGCACAGGAAGGCTGAGGACGAGTTCCAAGTCTTCTGACAAATAAAAGGTCGAGAGGCCGGTCACCGTGTTCGAAAAACACAACAGGCCAAACATGCCCATGAGCAGCAGTTCCATCAACTTGCGGGTCAGAATCGGGCCGAAGACCTCGACTTCATGAAAAGCCCCGATGAGCCAGTACATGAGGAAAAACAGCCCAATCCAGAAGGCCAACCCAAACACAGCGAACAAGACACTGACTGTGCGCATGCTCCCGCTCGAACGCCGCCAGCGGTTGTACAAGCCTCGAACGCGAGGCGCCAGCAACCGGGCAATGCCCCCCACCGGCTACTCCGAGTCTTGGGAGGTCCACGCGGACGCGTTGACAACCTCCCCCTTCTCAATCGTCTGGCGAATGTAGTTGCGCAGGAGTTTATTGCGCTGCGCCCCACCGACCAGCGCACGAAGGTCTTCGTACAACGCCGGATCCCGGGCCAGAAGCCCAAGGGAGCCCTCCCCATTCTCGAGCGCCTCACTGGTCGACCGCAGGGACGCTACAGTCGCCGCCAAATCATCGATAACTTTCGCCTTGTCGGCATCGTAAATCATGGCATGGACCATGGAATCTTCGTTCCGAATGTCGTCAGTCAGCTTGCCCAGTGTGTTGGCGAGCGAGCCGAGTTCGCGCGCCAACGATGCGCCTTGGTCCCCATAGATCATCTCGTTGGCAAGGCCATCACCGGTTTGCACCTCATCCATAACGCCCGCCATGCCCGCGCTGGCTGTATCGAGGTTGCGCATGATTGATTTGACCCGCCGAGAGAGTTCTTCGTCGTACACCAGCGCACTGAACAAACCGGTCCCGTCCTTGATTCCCTTGAGCAGCTCTTCCATGTGAGCCATGCTCGCACCGACCTTGGCTTGCGCGGCTTCATCGTCGGTTCCGAGCATCAGGTCAAACTTCCGCGAGATACTGGACGTATTGTAGAGAATGTCCTCGAACTTCTTGGTGTACCCAAGGAAGTCGAGCGGTGCTCGAGTGGTGATGAAATCCTTGTCCTCGAGGCCAGCCTGCGACGGCGAGCCCATCGAGATGGCGACATACTTGTCTCCGAGAACCCCCACGGTATCAATCCGCGCTTCCGAGTCTTCCCGAATGCGGGTCTGGTACCGCTCCATGATGGTCATTTGAACCGTCAATTCTTTCTGTTCGAGTGAATCGGAGAACTCGATCGATTTGACTTCTCCGACATCCCAACCCGCGAGCCGAACGACGGCACCTTCTTTCAGTCCGGCGACATCTTCCCATTTGCCCTGCAGCGTGTAGCGATTTTCGAGCATCTCCGTCGAACCGCCCAACACAAAAATTGTAAGCAAGATCGTCACGGCTAATCCGATGACGAAGACGCCTACCTTGATGTTCTGGCGTTGTGACACCTGCTGCGATCCTCCGCGTTCCACTATACCGAACGCTGCCATTCTGTGCTGCCGACGGCCCCAAAGAGCAAGCGACACGCACCCCGATAGCTTGTACAGCCCGTTGACTCCAGCTTTTACACCCCGAATTCGACTTGTGTGGACGTCCCATCGAACCCCCCGCCGGGTGCGCCGCCGCTCACCGGTTCATTGGGCCTGCGCTGGACGCTGCCCTCGGGTGTCCACTTTTAGGTCGGGTCGAAGCACCCGAAGCGGCCACAACAGCTCGCCCTCTCTGCCGTCGGGGAGTTGGTCGGCAATGATGGTGCTCCCCAAAGGCGCCACTTCCGCCAGTTGAATGGCGAGGTGTCGCCATCGTGTTGCATCGTCCACACTGCAGGTGTTGAAGATGGGGCCAACGTCAATGGCGGGCGCGGCGATGAGCGGTACCGGCGGCACCTGTGCCATGGGGTCTCGGTCGCTCCGTTCTGCAGCCAGCTGCGTGAGCAGCGCGAATGTCGGCCACAAACCGACGAGGGCACCCAAGCGAATCAGCCGATGGGACTGAATCCACGCACCGAGAAACGGCAACATACAGACCTGTGCCGGACCCAAATAGCGAAGTTCCATCCTTGACCCGAATAGCGCTCCGACCACCACAGTCGCCCCAACGATCATGAGTGCCGAGGCACGAAGGCGAGCCTCCTGACGCGTGAGCAGCATGGCCAAAGCCCCGACCCAAACAACCCACACCATGCCCCATGCAGGGGCCTCTATGATTCGCCACGCCCCTGCATTCAGCCAAGACAACCAAAGGGTGGGCGGCGCCCCTTCTGATGCAACCCACCACGTACCCAGCAGCCCTCCCGAAGGCATGGGCGCCCACAACGGACGAAGGAAGCTCCGAAGCAGAAGCAACACAGCCCCCGCTCCAACCATGGATGCCGGACGCGCAACGAGCAGCAAGAGACCCGCAAGGGCGATGGGCTTTATGCTGACCGATACTGCGGCAAGGGCACCGCCCACGATCACCCAAGGACCGCCCAGTGTGGTCAAGACGGCTCCAAGAACCACGACGGCCAAGGCGGGTGCATCCCCCGCTGCCAACACACCGGGGAACACCGACAGCGGGAGCGTTACCGCCAACCAGCCACCGGCCCCACCAAGCCCCATCCGACGCCCCCACAGCCACAACAGGCCGCAGGTCAAGCTGGAACTCCCCATGCTCAATGCTCGCGCATCGCCACCGGAGATTTCGAGCAGCAAAATATGAAGCGGGTAGGGGTGACCGCCCAACACCACAGCGGCCTCAGCACCGGTTCCATCGGGCCCAAAGACGGCACCCTCACCGAGAACCCACGCACCCAGCATCCGCACACACAAGGCAGCAATGACCACACGCAGAAATCCGACGATGGATGAGTGTGGTGCTACCATCGTCGCTCCAGCCGGTAATACAGCCGTGCAGGTCCGTTGCCTGGCGGTCGATAGGCCGCCACGGGCGTGAGTCGATACAGCGTTCGCATCCGCAGCGCCCGGTCCATCAGGCCTCGGCTTGACCAACTCCGGTGCCAAAATTCCTCGCCCCAGACCACACAGTCGGCATCCAACTCATGCCGAAAAAACCGAATGTGCGACGGCATGCTTTGGTCGACCAACGTCGGCTCCTCGGTGACCGCGACACAGCCTTCTGGTAGCGACGGCAATGCAACCGATTCCGCCTTGATGGTTCCATCATCGGGCGCATGCCAGCGCGCGGCGGCGTCCATGCTGTGGTACGCCAGCACCCCTAGCGTGACCAATGGAAACACCACCGATCGGGCATTGGCAACCATCGCCACAAGACACAGACCGCCCATCAGCGCATGCCGACCGCCATAGTCTTCGAAGGCTGAGCCGGTCAGATGAACCCACAGCGCCATGATGGCAAACAGGCCCACACCGCCACGAGCGAGCCCAAATACACTCGCCAACAACACGGGCGGACCGAGGTAGCGCAGCATCGGCAAATTGATGTCGAACGCAAGACCACCCGCCTCCACCTGAGGAAAGGTCACGCCGCCGTACAGCGCAAGGCCAACCCCACACACACCGCCAAGCGCACCTCTGAATCCTGAAAAAGGAGCGACGAGCGCCGTCTCTGCGCGCACTGCCCCCGCAATCAAACAGGCGAAGAATGCGCCGTTGCCCCGAAGGACCATCGCCCAGACGAGCAGGGTGTTGGGCAAGATCACGTTGTAGGCGCTCGTGCTCCAGAGAACATGCTCCGGGAGTACGCAGCCCATGAGTCCAGCGAACACACCGGCGCGGGAGCTGGTCTCTTGAGCCACCCAGACTGCGAGCCCAACAACCCCAAGGGCTCCTGTGATGGCAGCGGCCACAATCAACAACCGCGGGTCCGAAGACACGTGACCGAGTCCACCATACAGGGCTGTGAGCAGCGGATACGCGGCCGTTGATGCACCGATTTCGTGCCCCTCGAAGGCCCGAAGGTAGCTGCCTTCGTGACCATCAAAGCGCAACAGTGCCCACCGAGGCACCCACAAAACCCGCACGACCAAGCCGGCGAGGAACAGCAACGTCAGGTGAGATGTTCGAATCTGAGCCACACCCTAGGCTACTTCAGGGACTGGCGATAGCGGGCAAGATGTGGTCCTCTGTACGGGTGAAAGACAGATACCGCCACACGCTCATCGCCACGCTAATCGCATGCGTGAGCGCGATCGCCTTGCTGATCCGACCCATTCTCAGAATGGACGCCGGCGTATGGGGCCCCGCCGATCCGTGGAACAATGGAGACTTCTTGGGGGCGCAATGGCTGTTTTGGGCGGTGCGAGAGCCCGCAAACCCCACCGCTTTGCTGCATTGGCCGTGGGGAGAAGACCGCCTTCTGTCCGCCTTTCCCAATCCGTTCGATGCCCTGCTGATTGGACCTTGGGTGGGCGACGTTCCAACCCACATTTGGTGGAATGGGATGATGCTGGGGCATCACCTCCTCAACATTGCCGCGACTGTGGGGCTCGCACGCGCAGCGGGAGCGCGCCCTGTGCAGTCGGCGATGGCGGGCATCCTCGTTGCGGCAACCCCAATCATGCTGCACGAGCACGCCATGGGTCACACCTTAACTGCGGCCCTCTGGCCCGGATTGTTCGGTCTGCGTTCGCTCTTGATGAGTCGACCCAAAACAGCCGGCCTATGGATCGGCTTGCAAGGGCTGGCCTACCTGTACACCGGCCTCTTTGTGGGGCTGATTGCACTCATTCTGCGTCCCCAGCGAGGACTCTTCACGGCCGTCATACCCATCATTCCGTATGCCGCCATTCTCGCTCCCCAACTCGAAGCGGCGACCGCTGTACCGCCACCGGATGGATTCACTGCCCTGCCGCTCGATGCTTTTCTGGGTCGGTCGAGTCAGCTTCAGGTTCGCCTCCATCCCCTCTGGATACTGGCCGTCGCAGGCCTGTTCATGGGCAACCGATCTACCCGGCGACTCCGCTCTCGCCTGTTTTGGGGTGCGTTGGCGCTGCTGTTTGTGGCGCTGGGAACAGCAATCGTCCCCGCTCGTGGAATGCTCCCCATCATCACCTCTCCCACGGCTTGGCTGGTCACCCTGCCCGGCCTCGAGCGGATGCATCACCCCATCAGACTGGCCATGCTGGCCGTCCCGCTTCTCGCCATTGTCACTGCGATGGCCCTCAATCGCCGCCGTTCAGTTTGGGCCGTCGGGGTCGCCGTCGCTTGTGGGTTCAACTGGAAAACCATCGACAACACCGCAGCATGGCCCGCTCCGCCTGAGCCCCCAGGCGCGGAAACGGCCCGATGGCTTGCCA
>DEBL01000181.1:28406-29244 GCA_002348535.1 Deltaproteobacteria bacterium UBA2957
CCTGAACCCCCAGGCGCGGAGATGGCCAGATGGCTCGCCAAAAACGCCGATGCTGTGGTGGACCTCGGCAGCACACACATGCAAGCCATGGCACTGCAGACCATTCATGAAAAACCAATCTTATCCGGCTTTCATCCTCGGCACCGCCCCCACCCAGCGGTCGACTCTGCGGTCTTTGAACGGGTGAGCGGATGGGCCCAAGGCACCCAACAGCCGGGGCTGTCCGACCACCTGCGTCGACTGGGCTACACCCACGTCGTGGTGATCGATCGGGGCGCAAACCGCACCCCGGATGATTCCGCACTGCGGGCGGACCTCGGCCCGCCGGTTCGACCAGGGGTCTTTGCGCTGTAGTTCAACCGTCGATTGGGTCTTTTTGAAGCATCTGACCGACCGGTGTGTTCCACGCCTGTTCGGGAACCCGAACAACGCTGCCTTGCATCGAGAATGGCAAGTCTTGTTGCCAACGAACAATCGCCCCCATCTCAGTCAGAACCTCCGGAATCGATCCGCGGGGGTGGACCGCATAGGCCACCTCGAAACGCCGTGAAATGCGCGACCCGACCGGCTTAAGGGGGCCCACAAAGACCATGGGCCGCCCCGAGGGTCCGGTGGGTACAATCGTCGCCACAGCCCACGAGAGGCCCCGCTGACCAGCCCGCCACGCATAGGTGGATCCGGGAGGCATGCGCGCGTCATTGGGAAGGAGCATCCCCACTTGGTGGGCGTCAACTCCCGCCTCATCCACCAGAGCGGCCAACGCATCGTCCACCTTCCACGCCACCGTCGGATTGGATACGGGGCGAAATGCAGTCGCGGGCCATGGCCAAGTTCCCCA
>DEBL01000398.1 GCA_002348535.1 Deltaproteobacteria bacterium UBA2957
AATCGACGCTCATCGACGGCTTGGGCCGAGAGCATGCGTACGTCGATGTTGTCGGAGGTCGTCCACGTCGGCCACGGCTGCCCCGCCTCGTATCGGCTCACCACAAGACCGCCGCCCATCTCATCGGTGTAGAACACATCAGTGGTTACTTCATCGACCTCGACACTTGTCACCTCGGCGCCATTCTCAAGTCGCCGCGTGTCGTACCCCCAACGGGCAGAGTACGGCGCCAGATAGGTGGGCGCCTTGGTGAGCATCGACTGACTCAGTGCAGACCAACTGCGTTCCAGATCGCTTGCACTGTACGCACGCTCAATCCGCTCGCCGTTCACCGTTGTGTAGGCAATCAGGCCAACCATCCGGTCGCGATCTTCGCGGAAGACCATGTACACAACCGGATCCGCATCGAGAATTTGAGCCTCTCCGTTCAACGTGGGGTCGACGCTGGCTTTCAACACCGCCAAGGAACCCACGCCGCGCGGCGTTTCTGCAAAATGCCGCAACGGGTCACCGGGTTCGGGGATCAACCCGGATTCAACGACTTGGTAAGTCCAGACAACGTCATCGGTCCAACTTGGTCCAAAATCTACGGGTGAGGAGCCGTCAACGGCTGCCGCCCAGTCAACCGGGGCGACCTCGGACTTCACCGCAGTCCTTCGATACGAGGCTGCCAGATAAAACGTCTCCCCCGTCGTCCAATCGAGCACGACAGGGCTTCCTGACTCCGGAATGGCATCGGCATGATCAAGGGATGCACAGCCCCCGGCGAGTGAGCCAAGAGAAATGGCCAAGATAGCGTTTGCGAGACGGTTCATAACGGTGACCTCCAGAGTCGGAACTCTGCATGGGAAGCGGTTCGCCCAAGCGTCAGGCGCGCCGCATTGCGGCTGTATTGTCTGCACCTGCGCGGGTCAGACCCGTTTCACTCGAACGTCACAGCCGAGGGAATCCGCGTGCGAAATCGTCACGAAAGCGCCGCCTGCGGTATGCTCTTCTCCCGGAGGAGAATGCTGTGCGAGGAGCCCTACTTTCGTTACCAATCCTGCTTGTGGGTTGCGGTGGGAAACTAACGTGCGGTGATGGCACGAAGGAGGTCGACGGCGAGTGCCTCAGCGAGGCCGAAGCCAATCGAAATCTCGACCAAGATGAGGACGGCTTCATCGGCGCCCAAGACTGCAACGACGAAGACCCATTGTCCTACCCCGGTGCCGACGAGCGGTGTGATGGTGTAGACAACGATTGCGACGGGCGCGCGGACGAGGAAGACGCCGTCGATGCCGCAACATTCTTCACCGACAACGACGGCGACGGCTTTGGCGATCCGAGCGAGCCCAGCCTTGGTTGCAGCCCGCCGGCCGGAACCGTCGAGGAAGGCACCGACTGCGACGATACCAACCCGGGGGTTTATCCGGGCGCCACCGAGATTTGGTACGACGGCGTCGACGGCGACTGCGCCGGCGATGATGATTACGACCGCGATGGAGATGGCTTCAAGGGCGGACCCGATGGTGTCGATTGCGATGACACTGAGCCGACGGCATACCCGTCGGCCGAAGAAGTGTGTGGCGACGGCATCGACAATGACTGCGATGGAAGCCTCGGAGACTGCGGCCTCAGCGGCGACGTCGCTGCTGCTCTGGCTGACCTCGTCCTCACCGGATCTGGACCCGACCAATACAGCGGACAATCCATCGCCTTCTTGGGGGATGCCACCGGGGATGGCACGGCCGACGTTGGCGTCGGCAGCCCCCGTCTGGATGGCAGTGAGGTTGTGAACGCCGGCGCAGGCCATGTGGTCTCCGGGTCGCTCACCGGCATGGCGTCCGCGGCCGACCAACCCACGATTTTCGGAACCGAGGCCAACGATTTGGCGGGCAGCCTGATTGGTTCCGCAGGCGACTTTAACGCCGACGGGATCGCAGACGTTTTGATTGCCGTACCGGGTGCTTCGGGGTCAGCGCCCGTATCCATGGACACGGGCCTTCCATCGCTCGGAGAGCCCTCTTCGGGAGCAGTCTTCGTCGTCTTGGGGCCCATCAGCAGCGATGTGTCGATGGGTACGGTTCCGACCGTCATTCGCGGGGAATACACCGACCATGGACTCAGCGACATGACGTCACTCGGAGACCAAAACAGCGATGGCCGTTCAGAGATCGCCATCGGCTTCAATCGTGATGATGAGCGAGGCTATGAATCCGGAACCGTGGCCGTCTTTGCCAGTCCCATTGGGGGCGAGCTGTCTCTCAATGATGCCTTCCATATTGGGGCTGCGGGGCCGGGAGACCGAGCCGGCACCGCGGTCGCAGGAGTGGGCGACGTGAATGGGGACGGAATCGAGGACCTCGCGGTGAGCGCCCCAAATGCAGAATCAAAACCCCCTTCATCGCCCTTCGGGGGGGGTGAGCCCGCGATCATTGACGTCGGCGCCGTCTACATCGTCCACGGTCCGATTGTTCGCGACCTCTACCTCGACGACTCTGATGGAATCTATACGGGTGAACAGGCTTATGATCGCATCGGCGATGCCTTGGACGGTGCCGGCGATTTGAATGGAGATGGGCTCGATGACGTGGTCATCGGCGCGCCGCAGCTTAGCGGTGACTTTTCCAGCCAAGGTGGCGCTTTTGTGGTGGATGGCCCCGCAGACCGGACGGCCTCGCTCGCCGGCGCGCGTCTGCGATTACTGGGGGGCGACGGGCCCGAACAAGCGGGTACAGCGGTCGCTGGAACAGGTGATACCGATGGAGACGGGGTGGGTGAAATCTCAGTGGGCTCCCCCCGAGCCCGCAGTGGCCACGGAGCGGTGTACCTCGTTCGCGGGAACCTCAGTGGAACACTCACTTTGGCCGACACGGACACGATCTTTGTTGGCACCTCGCCGGGCGACTTGTTTGGCAGCGCGGTTGCGGGCCAGAGCGATGTCAATGGCGACGGCTTGGGAGACCTGCTCATCGGAGCACCCGGGAACGACACTACAGCCGACAATGCGGGTGCAGCCTACCTGTTCTTGGGCCAGCCTCGGTAAGGCAGCCGCCGCACTGACTGGCGGCAGGGCGGTTCCGGATGGTGGCTTGGGGCGGAATTGAACCGCCGACACCACGGGTATGAACCGTGTGCTCTAACCATCTGAGCTACCAAGCCGTTCATCCAGAAGCGCGGCCAATAGGCCGAGCCGAGGCCATCTAACCAAGGGGACGACTGTGTCAACGCATGGGCACGCTGCCCGAACCAATATGGAGCACCAGACCCGTCAAAACACTCCATAAAAACAGCAACATAAGGCGCCAAATCACAGGAACTTTCTCGAGCCCAAGCACCGCACGACCCGGGTCTGCTACGGTGACGAACACGGCACCCGCAAGGCCCAACTCAACCAAGGCCACCATCGCCGCAACGAACAGTTCCGTCAACACAGCCTCCCTGCGTACAGGATAACAGAGCCCCCGAGGATACACCGAATGAACCGGTTGAATCGATTATCGACGCTCATCGATGCAGTTTCCGACCGCGTCGGATCGCTTGTCGGATGGCTCACGCTGGCGATGGTCGTCCTGGGCGCATTCAATGCAGTGGCACGGTATCTCGGAAAATCCATCGCACTGAACCTGAGCTCAAACGCGTACATTGAAGCGCAGTGGTACCTGTTTAGCGCCATCTTTCTGCTGGGGGCGGCTCATACCCTTCAACGGGATCAACACGTCCGGGTGGATGTGCTGTACGGCCGACTTTCCGCGCGTCGAAAGGCATGGATCGATATCGTTGGGACAGTCAGTTTTCTGATTCCGTTCTGCCTCTTCGGTCTCATCATTACCGTTCCCGCCGTCCGAAACTCATGGGCGGTACTCGAGGTGTCTCCTGACCCCGGCGGGCTCCCTCGATATCCGATCAAAACCTTGATGCTGGTGTGCTTTGGTCTCCTTCTTTTGCAGGCCATCAGCGAACTGATCAAGCGGGTTCGCACGATCCGTGAGGGGGACGCATGAACCCCGATCTGCTCGGCCCATTGATGTTTGGGGTGGCATTTCTGTTGATCTTCTCAGGCTACCCCGTCGCCTTCTCGTTGGGCGGTACAGCGCTCGTATTCGCATGGATTGGCGTCACCATGGACATCTTCGAGTGGACACTCCTCTACGCCTTTCCAGAGCGGGTGTTCGGCATCATGTCCAACTATGTGCTGTTGGCCGTGCCGTTCTTCATTTTCATGGGAACGATGCTCGAGAAATCCAAGCTGGCGGAAGACCTTCTGACCACCATTGGCGCGCTGTTCGGCGGGATGCGCGGTGGGCTCGCTCTTGCCGTCGTCTTTGTGGGTGCGCTGCTCGCGGCCGCCACCGGTGTGGTGGGTGCCAGCGTTGTGGCGATGGGCCTGATCTCTCTTCCCGTCATGCATCGGTATGGATACGCTCCATGGCTGAGCACCGGTGTGATTGCAGCGAGCGGTACGCTCGGCCAAATCATCCCACCGAGTGTCGTGCTGATTGTCTTGGCGGATCAACTCGGCATCAGTGTTGGTGATCTGTTTGTTGGTTCGTTGGTCCCGGGCGTCATGCTGGCGACCATGTTCGCAGCTTTTGTAATGGTCGTCGCTCTCGTCAAGCCCGAAGCGGCTCCCGCCTTACCTCCCGAGGCCCGCAGGGAGCGAGGATCGGCCCTCATGCGCCGTGTCTTGTTGGTCATGGTTCCCCCGCTGGTCTTGATTTTGCTTGTCCTCGGCAGCATCTTCGCAGGGGTTGCTACCCCAACCGAGGCCGGTGCACTCGGTGCGGTGGGGGCGATGGGGCTGGCCCAAGTCAACCGACGACTCACGATGCCAGCGCTCAAGGGAGCGATGGGAGAGACGACACGATTGACCTCCATGGTCATGTTCTTGCTCATCGGATCCACAGCGTTTGCGCTGGTGTTCCGGGGACTCTACGGCGACATCTGGATCGAAGATCTGTTGACCAATCTACCGGGTGGAAAAATCGGGCTGCTCATCGTGGCCAACCTCACGATCTTTATTCTCGGATTCTTCATCGACTTTTTCGAGATCGCCTTCATCATCCTGCCGTTGTTGGTGCCCGCTGCGCGCATCCTCGGCATCGACCTCGTATGGTTCGGGGTGATGATCGGAATGAATCTTCAGACCAGCTTTCTGACCCCACCCTTCGGATTTTCATTGTTCTATCTGCGCGGCGTCACACCCAAAGAAATCCCAACAACCGACATCTACAAAGGCGCGATTCCATTCATTTTGATTCAGGTGCTCGCGCTGAGCTTGGTGATCGCGTTTCCAGAGTTGGTGACCTGGGCGCTCGACTGATTACCCTCTGGGGTATGCGAAATTCGCGTACGCCAGCTCGGCGGTCGCGAAGAATTTAAACTGGTCGGCCCGAGATGCCTTCCAGTGGGTGTAGATCTCTGCGTATCCGGGATCCTTCGCAGCGTAGTCCTCTAAAATCTGGTTCGACGCATCCCACGCCGCAGCCAACAGATCTTCGGAGAAGGGCCGCAGGGTCACGCCCTGTTCGAGCATTCGCTTGAGGGCCGCAGGATTGCGTGCGTCATAGCGACGCTGCATCTCCAGCCCCGCCTCGTGGATCGCGCTCTTCAGGATCTCTTGGTAGGTCACGGGCAGTGACGCCCACGCCTTTTCGCCGATGTAGATGCTCATCGATGGACCGGGCTCCCACCACCCTGGGTAATAGTAGTTCTTTGCGACCTTGTAGAAGCCCAACTTTTCGTCGTCATAGGGGCCAACCCATTCGGTCGCATCGATCGCACCGCGCTCGAGGGCCGGGTAAATTTCACCACCAGCAATGACCTGAACCGACGCACCTAAGGCACTCATCACATCACCGCCCAATCCGGGAATGCGCATCTTGAGCCCGTTCAACCCGTCAAGGCCACCGAGTTCTTCTTTAAACCAGCCGCCCATCTGGGCACCGGTGTTCCCGCTGGGGAAGGACCGAATGCCGAAGTCGCTGAATACCTTCGCCATCAGTTCCCCACCGCCGCCTTCGCCGAGCCAAGCCTGCTGTTGACGGGCCGTCATCCCAAACGGGACACAGGTGTCAAAAGCAAGCGCGGGGTTCTTCCCGGTGTAGTAGTAGCTGCAGCTCTGGCCAATCTGCACAGTCTCGTTCTGGACGGCATCGAGAACTTGCAGACCGGGAACGAGTTCTCCCCCCGGGTACACACGAATATCAAAGCTCCCGCCCGTCATCGCGCGCACACGGTCAGCCATGTACTCTGCGGCGCCAAAAATCGTGTCTAAAGACCGCGGAAAGGAACTTGCCAACCGCCAACGAATCTTCTTCGTGGTGATCGCAGTTGGGGCGCCATCGGTGGCTTCAGTCGTGTTGGTTCCGCCGCAGGCAGAGACGACGGCGCCCCCTACCGTCATGCTGGCTAGCTGTCCTAAAAAGGTTCTCCGGTCCATAGCGTTGCCCTCGTTGGCTAAAACATCTTTTGCTTCTTGATGCAGGCATTGCGATGTCCCAACTCACAAGCCTTTGTATACAGGTCACTGGCTTGGTCGGGACTCGTACGAACACCCATGCCCTTGTGGTACAGCATCCCGAGCGCATAGCACGATGCCGGGTGGTCCTGATCGCATGCGCGCTCCCACCAACCCACAGCAGTCACAAAATCTTGCTCGCCGGCCCGACCAGAGACCGCCAGTGCACCGCCTCGGTAACACCCATCGAGGGCGCCTTGGTCGCACCCTTGGCCATAGAGCCTGAGCGCCTGCTCCGCATCTGCATCACCGGCCTTCCCTTGCTCGAGCGCGATGGCCTTTGCCACACACGCTTTCCCGTTGTTTCGCTCACAGGTGTCAGAATAGACCGCCAAGGCTTTGACGGGATCGGCCTCGGTTCCCACTCCATCCATCAGCATCATCGCGTAGTTGTTGCACCCCAGCAGGTGCTCGAGCGTGCAGGCTTTCTCAAAGAACACGACGGCTTGGGCCTTGCTGTCTTGCCCGTCGAGCCCCTTGTAGTGCCGCATTCCGGTTTTGTAACAAGCCGATGCCGAGTCCGTTTCGCACGCGCGCTGGTACAGGTCGGCAGCGTAGCGTTGATTGGTGTCCAAGCCATGACCCTTTTCATAGGCATCGCCCAATACGAGGCACTCCTGCACCTTCCCATTGGTGCACTCCAGCCAGTACGTCATCAACTTCTGCTTCAACTGAGGCGGCGCGGACCGAGAGACTTTCGGCCGCGAGAAGGCATCCCGCTCTTTGGTCTTCGCCGCATCCGCAGGCGATCCACAGACCATCATCATCAATCCCAGCAACACGCTCATTTGGCGCCTCCTTTCTTTTCCTCTGCAAGAACCACCCGGACCGTATCCAAGCTCTCCTTCACTCCGCCGCTGTACCGAGAACGAGGGTACTGCGCGGCCAACGCGGCGAGGGATGACTCCACAGCCTTCATTTCGCGCACGCGCTGACTCCGGTCCGATACCAACTTCGCGGCATTAAAGCGCTGCCCTGCGGCCTCGCGGTCACGGTAGACGAGTCGGTCGCGAACTTCATTCGTCAGCGTGACGGTGGCGGCACCGCAAGCTTGGCCCTCACATACCTTGAGCTGGTTGAGCGCTTGTTCCAGCGCCCCCGCGGCCAAATGCGCTCTCGCCGCATCCATCACCGCCGCCGCACCGCGATCGGGCGGCACAATCGTCAACCGTTGCGTTGACGCGTTGACGGCCTCGGCCACCGTGGGCGGCTCGATCTGCTCAGCGACAATGGACGCAATCGGCACGAAGGATTGTTCGTCGGGATTGGCGATTGCATCGGTGTCCGCGTCCGACCAGCGTGCTTCAATGCGAGCCACTCGCTCGAGGTACCGAACGATGATCTTCTGACTCGAAGGCCGAACGGTCTTGGCCTTCTGGCACAGTTCCCATGCGGCCTCGAGCCGATCACGGCGGTCGAGGTTCTCAGTCTCATTGGCAATCATGCCCTCAAGCTGATTTTCGATGCGGCTGAAGTCAACCGGTTCGACCGTCTGCGAAGCGGCTTCGACCGCCCCCGTTGAACCGCCGCCGTATTGCTGGATGGAGCACCCGAGAGTCAGCCATGTTGCGAGTAGAAATGCGTTCATTCGGAACCCCTATCACGGTTCTGGAATACCAGAGTCTTCGGACCCCACGTTCACGTTGTTCCCGCTGCGCTCCACGGGAGCCAGAACAGCATCGGTCGTACGGGACACAGCGGCGGCCACATCGCTCGCAACACCGACGGGATCAAAGAATCGGGTGGGCTGCCAGACACCATGCGAAAGCACCGAATGCATGGCTTCGGATTCAGTGGTCGGCAAACCCGTGTTGTCGTCCACGGCAACGCGTTGAAACAGGGGCGAGTCGACCCACTCGGGTGGAGTCGCCGCCGACGGATCGCCCAGCAGGCCCGCTGTTGCCATCGAACGCGCTGTGTTGAACCAGACGGGTAAAGCACCGTTGCTGCCCTGCAGTCGTACCGCACCGCGTCGCATCGAACGATTATCGTCGTAGCCGATGTAGGAAACGAGAGTATAGCCCTGCCCCCACTGCCATGCGCCATCGGTAAGTCTGGGGACAAAGCCTGCAAATGCCGCATTCCGATACCCATTGGTCGTCCCGGTCTTGCCTGAAACAGGCACTACGGCGCCATTGACAGCAACCTCATTCAGCGCGCGACGCCCGGTACCCCAGCGGACGACGTTTCTGAGGATGTCGCCGATTTGGCGGCCGTAAGGCGGCTGACCGTCGGCATCCTCGACCACGCGGCTCCGGTACAGCGTCGTTCCATCCCGATCCCGAATCTCTTGAATCAACAGCGACGGCGTCTCGAGGGCGACAGTCTCACCACCGCTAATCTCGGCTTCGAACCGGGGGGGGGCACCGTTGATCATGGCTTGGTACAGATTCCCGGCTTCAACAAGGCTAAGGTCAACCGCACCAAGTGGAATGCTCATGACCGGAGGCAGGGGCTCTCGTACACCCCACGCCGACGCAAGCCGGTCCATGTAGCGCAGTGCCATCAGCGTTCGCATGTCAGGGTGGTACTGCAGCACGCTCCAATCGTAGGGGTCCGCGCTTTGCCACACCAGCAGTCGCCGCTTGATTCCGCTATGGAGCCGAGCCAACGTCGCGAGCCGAAGCCCGTCAGTGAGCTTAAGTTCCTGCACTGAAGGAAGACGCTGTTCTCCTCGTACCCATTCGAGCCAATGATCCTCACCGACTGGGACCGATTGCGCGCCTACGGCAGCGCACAACACTTCGCCCGTCTCCTCCACCACCGACAAGTGGGTGAAGGAGTCGAGTGAAGGGCGATCGATGAGGACGGCCCCAGTTGCATCCCAAGCCGGGCCTTCATCGTCGAGTACCGAAACCGACGCATCGGTGACCGACGCTTCCAGAGCACTCATCTGTTCGATGCATCGATTTCCCCTCTGCGCGAGTGCTCGGTACGAACGATCGAGTGCCGCGAGGCGCTCCTCGACCCGATCACCCCCTCGCACCCGTTCACGCTCTCCATCGACGCCTCGACCGTAAAACAGGCTCCGGATCTCCCATGTTTCAAGCTCGTCCGAAGGCATCGCATCCACCATCTCCAGCTTCGTGGCGGTAAAGGCCAACTCCTTGAGTCGACCTTGCGTGCTGATCACACCGTTGTCATCTCGGATTCGACGCACATATTCTTTGTACTCCTCATCCTTGCCACGGGTGAGGCCCAAGCTGTCCGCCACCGTCTCCAGTTGGGCGTGAGAAAGTCGGTCCATCAGGTGAATGAGAAGCCATATACTGCCCAGGTTTTCACTCCGCGGACCGAGCCAAGCAAGTGTGGTCCAAGGGGTGTTTTCGTGGTCAGCACGCGGGTAGTACCACGTTCCTTCAAAGTGAAAAACGTTGGACCGATTATCCACCACGTCCGTGGGAACCCACCCCAACTGAAGCGCCGCCTGATACAGCAACGGCTTCCATACGCTGCCCAACTGGCGTCTTGCATTCATCGCGCGATTGAAGTGCTGGTTGTCGTTGCCTCCGACCATTGCGCGCACTTGCCCGTTATCTGTCACCAACATCGCACCCTGAAGGTCCGGCCGATGCTCAAGGTCACACACCCGGCCCGAGGCATCATCCGACCGTATACTGACGAACACCGGTGCGCCCGAACTGAGCCGGTCCATCACGCGCTGGCGATGCTTGCGACTGCCTTTCGCCCACGTATTTTTGGCCTCTGCACGAGCCACGATATTTGCTGCGCGCTGGACCGCATCGGCGTCCAACCGGCATTCACCGTTCGGCAGCGTGATGACATCCGGCGTACCCGACTTCGCTTGCGCGGCGTGAAATGTGCCGACCGCCATGGATCGACTGGGATCAAAGGCAACCTTCATGCCCTCGCCGGATGAGAAGTTGGGCGTGCCCTCGAGAAGAGGCCCCATCTCGGAAAGATGATGCCACAGCGCATGGGTCGCGCCACGTTGAGCCGCCTCGTCCAAGGTGGTGACAATGCTGATTCCAGCCGTCGACGGGTTGTCGATGCCGAGAGAATCGAACAAGGCAGGGAATGGAGCTTGGCTCAGGCGCGCTTCCACCTCATCCAACACAACATTGCTGGCGTACTGAAAGGTTCCTTTGCGAAACGGAATCGATTGATTGGCGAGGTCAGCGTGAACCGACGCAGTGAGAACGCCTTCCGCCAGCATTCTGTCAAGCACATACCTCGTCCGAGACAGCGCCCGAGATGCCGCCTTCTCTCGCTCCGCTTCCGTCTTGCCAATGAACGGATTGTAGCGGGACGGCGCTTTGACCAATCCAGCCAGAAACGCGCACTCCAACGTGCCGAGTTCGGCGACATCCTTATCGAAAAAATAGCGCGCTGCGATCCCCAACCCGCGCCCATTGCTGCTGACATGAAACTGGTTGGCGTAAAACTCCAGTATCTCTTCTTTGGTGTAGTGCGCCTCGAGGCGAAGCGCGTTGAGCAACTCCGTCCACTTGCTTCCGATGGACCGGTCGGGTCTGTAATACAAATTTTTGGCGGTCTGCTGCGTCAGGGTCGATCCTCCCGCAACCATTCGCCCCGCCTGAACGTTGCGCACCATCGCCCGGGTGATGCCCCAAAAGTCAACGCCATTGTGGTCCCAAAATCGCTGATCCTCCGCAGCCGTAATGGCTGAAACCCATGCCCGCGGAACATCATCAAACGTGACGTATGCCCGGTGTTCTCGGGCGAAAAAAACACCGATCCGTGTCGTACCATCCCGGTAGAGGACCGGGGATTCTTGTGCGATGACACTGCGGATGTGTTCGCGAGAAAGGTGCTCACCCGGCTCCGCAACAATGAAGCGGTAATAGGTCGCCATTCCAATCGCGCCCAACACGAGCATGGCCATCAATGCCACCACTGCCCGTCGATTGTTGTGCGCTGCGCTCATGTATTCTCCCAGCCTATGTTCCCAACACCCAGCGTCCTTGGCAAGCGTCCGCGAATGACCTT
>DEBL01000084.1 GCA_002348535.1 Deltaproteobacteria bacterium UBA2957
ATCTTCTCGGGAAACGCCACGCGGGCTGCATGCGATGCTGTGCGGACAACTTCGTCTTCCGACTCCGCTAAATCGAGTGCCTCCACCAGTTCGTGGCGAAACGTGAATTGGCGGCGAATCCGCCGATTGGTCTGGTGCAGTTCATCGAGTCGTTTCGCGATGACCTGAATGGTCGACTCAAACTGACGGACCATGGGGTGGTCGGGAATGGATGGCACGGGTTGGCCAGCTTGCGCTGCGTGGAGGGCCTCGACGGCTCCATCAATCGCGTGCGACAAGTTCTCTTCATCCCGTCGGGCTGTATCCACAAATCGACGCCGTGCCGCGAATCCGGTGAGCAGGTAGATGGCTACCGCTACCGACCACAACCCAAGCAGGCCGAAGCGGTGACCCGTCTGCGATTCGCTGACGTTTCCTTCGACCTTTGATTTCAGTGCACGCAAGGCGGTCTGGGCATCCGAAGTGGCAGAATCAAGCAGGTCCGTCACGGTGCGGTTTGAGGGGTCCACTGGGGCTTCGGACCCGACGGTTGCATGACCATCCCAAAGACGGGAGCTTGCGTTGTCGAGGACGCTGAGCGCGGACGATAGCGACTGGGCCTCGGACTCGACGCTGGGCATGAGGTTGCCCAGAACGACGAGATTCGTCTGGGCTTCGGCGATCGAACGGGCAGCATCACGGATGCCGGTACCGTCCCGGGTGCCAATGTAGTGATAGGGCGCGATGATGGCGGTCTGAACCTGACCATCGATCGACTGCATTGTGGTCTGTGGCACATCGATGTTGGCGTGCCATTCCCGATACTCGGCCGCCGTCCACGCAATCGCAATCCCAGTGGTCAGCACTAAGGTGGCTGCCTGCGTCGCGATAAGCGGGGTGATCGTTTGCCGTCGGGGTGCCATGTTTCGCCTGGTGTCAATCCTCGCAACGGCCACACCGAGCGGGTCTTGAGAAATTAAACCTCGTTTCTACTTTAGCATATCTCTTGACATTGCAACAGTGCTCGGCGACGTCACGGCGTCGTGTCAAATCTCTCGTTGGGCGCAGTGCCACGATAGGGGAGATCCATGAAGATCCAGTCATGGAGCTCCGCGGAGCGTGCAGAGTTGGCCGAGCGGCTTCGTTCGGGTGCACCCATTCACCTTGAAATCGCGACGATGTCCGGCCGAGGAAAACGGATGGCGCGCAACCTTCGAGTGGATGAGATTGCGCCGCTTGCTGACAGCATCACCAGTTCGGATCCCGTATTTTCGAGGGGAATTCAAGAGTTCAGCGCCCCGGGAGCGGAAGGGGGTGGCGCCGGCACCGTCACCGCCATCATTCCAAGCTCACGACAGGCTCCGCTTGGTGTGCGGTCCTTATTGAGCCAAGACGTTGATGTGGATGTTCTGGTTCTGTCCAACGGATCCGGGCCAGAGAGCGTACCCGGTGCTCGGGTTGAGCGCGTAGAGTGGGAGGGACACGGGACCACCCGCGCCCGTGCCGTAGAGCGTGTGAGCACGGACTACGTATTTTTTACGGTCGATGATGCCATCCCGCTTGGTCGCGGGTGCATACGTACACTGGTGCAGGCGATCGAATCTGGCCCGTGGGACGCTGTGGTTGCCCGTCAGATCCCGTGGCCCGACTCGGATGCGGTCACCGCTTCGCGGTTGCGCCGATGGACGCCTCCTGGACACCGGGTTGTGCCGATGGAGCAGACAGACCATGTGGCGACACTGATTCGCACCCAGACCTTGCGGGACTACCCGATTCCGTCGGTCCCGATTGCCGAAGATGCATGGTGGTCGCGTGATCGTCGCGTCGCGTATGTGCCGACGGCGCCTGTGCTCCATTCCCACTCGCGCCGGCCGCTGAACTTGTACAGACGCAACCGCGACATTCACGCTCAGTTGGTGGCCATGGGGCGTCCGGCCAGCATTCCACACTGGTCGGCTTTGATTTCTGCGTTGCCCGGCGTTCTGAGGCCGAGTGTGGCCGTGGGTGGCATCGAGTGGATGAATCAGATCGCTGAGTTGACCGGACAGTGGCGAGGCGCAGCTATTGGTCGCTGATTGCGGTTCCGAACCAATCGGAAAAGGGAACGCGTGCGTCCGCAAGATGACGAAGCATCGCGGTATCGCCGATGACCCATGCCGGGCGATCAACAACTCTCTTGCCCCATGCGCGGGGGGCCTGAGCCGTTCCCGCGGCCATGCCAGCCAATGCGGCGATGGCCCCGTTCAAGCCCGCACCCGCTCCCAGACCACTGCCGCTGAGTGCGGCGGCTCCCATGCTTGCAACGCGCACCCCAGTCGTAAGGGGAAGCAGCGCCAGTGCGGCAACGGGAAGACTGCGGACGGCTGCTCGCGTCCGATTGCGCTCCACGAGGAAAATTTTTCTTGGACTGGTGCGACCATAGGTGGCGCCCAGTCGGTGGGTCACGACGGCACCGGGTACATGGTGAATCTGGAATCCGTGACGAACTGCTCGGAGCGACAAGTCGAGATCCTCTCCAAACGCACCGAAGTCCTCGTCGAATACACCCACGGTTCGAAGCACTTCGGGCGTGAACAACACGGCCGCGCCAGAGAATGCCCCGCACGTGTCTGCCGTTCGGGTCTCCGTGGTTCCCCGGTCACGGGCTACATTAAAGCCATCCCAGAACAGTCGGTGCCCCGTGTTGTCGACGGTGCCGTTGGGAAGCAAGATTCGCGGCTGATAAATCCCCTCGGCTTCGATTGCGCCACCGAGGGCTGCAAGAAAGTTTGGATCTGGGACCGTGTCGTCGTTCAACAACACAACGGGTCGATCGCCCAGTGTGGAAAGCCCTCGGTTTGCGGCCGCGGCAAAATCACAGGGGCCGTGGGTGTGAATCACCTCGACACCGGAACGGACGGAGACGGGTGCGTGCGAGGAGACCACAACAACCGTGCGTGCAGGTGAAACGCGTTGCTTAGCGAGGCCTTCCAAACACTCGTTGAGTAGGTGTCCTGCTTGGTGGGTAACGATTAAAACGTCGATTGCCGGATCCACGAGGCGCCCTCCACGGTATGGATGTAATAGACTCGACGCGAGGTGGGCAGCATGGGTTCAGGATTTGGCCGACTGTTTCGAATCACGACCTTCGGAGAAAGCCATGGGGGCGGCCTCGGCGCCGTCATCGAAGGCTGCCCGCCGGGGATTGCCATCGACCAAGAAGCGGTGCAAAAAGAACTCGATCGTCGGCGACCGGGACAGTCCGAACTGGTTTCCCCACGTCATGAACCCGATACGGTAGAAATTCTAAGCGGGCTGTTTGAGGGCCGCACGCTGGGGAGTCCAATCGGCCTCCTGATTCGCAATCGCGATGCTGACCCTTCTGCATACGAGAGCATCAAGGACCGGTATCGACCCTCACACGCTGATTTCACAACGGAGGCCAAGTATGGCATCCGCAACTGGCAAGGCGGGGGCCGTGCCAGCGCCCGAGAGACGGTTGCCCGCGTCGCTGCGGGAGCCATCGCGAAGCAGGTTCTTAGAGCGATTGTGGGGACCGAGGTGCAGGCCTGGGTGTGTGCTGTGGGTTCGGTGTGCGCAGAAATTGACCCACGCTCGGTGACCTCGGCGATGGTCGAGGCCAACCCCATGCGGTGTCCGGATGCAACGGCAGCCACGGAGATGGAGCAGCGGGTTCGGCAGGCGCGCAGCACCGGAGACACCGTGGGAGGAATCATCGAATGGGTCGCCACTGAGGTGCCCGCGGGTCTTGGCGATCCGGTATTCGACAAGTTGGAGGCTGACCTTGCGAAAGGGTTGATGTCGCTTCCGGCATCGAAGGGTTTTGAAATCGGGTCTGGCTTCCGCGGTTCCTCGATGACGGGCTCAGAACACAATGATGCGTTCGAGCCAGTCGAAGGATCGTCAGTGCCCCGCACAGTTACAAATCACTCCGGGGGAGTGCAGGGCGGCATCTCGAACGGGATGCCCATTACGGGTCGCGTGGCCTTCAAGCCGGTGTCCACCATCTTCAGAGAGCAACAGACCGTCTCGGCCACAACCGGAGAGGCGGTGTCGATTCGGCCGAAGGGACGCCATGACCCTTGTGTGGTTCCCCGCGCTGTGCCGATGGTTGAGGCGATGGTCGCGTTGGTGTTGTTGGACCACGTGCTGCGCCAACGAGGACAGGTTGGCTAGCCGCGGGGCTTCTTCTCTTTCTTCTTTTCGCCTCGAACCACGCTTCGCATGTTTCCTGCGAGCACCTTCTTGCGCAGTCGAATGTGGTTTGGTGTGATCTCGACAAGTTCATCATCCGATATGTATTCGAGCGCCTTCTCGAGTGTCATCAGAACTGGGGGTGCCAAGATCAGCTTTTCATCCGCCCCCGCTGACCGGATGTTGTTCAGTTGTTTGGGCTTGCAGGGGTTCACATTCATGTCGTTCTCGCGCTGCGATGCGCCCACAATCATGCCTTCGTAGACCTCGACCTGAATGCCGACAAACATTTGGCCGCGTTGCTGCAATGTGAACAGCGCGTAGGCCGTGGTCACGCCTTTTCGATCGGCAATCAGTGAACCCCTTTTCCGGTACTCGATGTGTCCGGCGTATTCGTCGAACCCATCAAAAATGGTGTTGAGGATTCCCTCGCCGCGGGTTTCTGTAAGGTACTCACCACGGAAGCCGATGAGGCCGCGAGTTGGAATTCTAAACTCGACGACGGTGCGCCCCGAGCCCCCTTGTCGCATGGTGATCATGCGTCCCTTCCGCTGGTTCATCTTTTCGCTGATGGCGCCCATGGCTGCATCGGGGAAGTCGAGCATCGCGAGTTCGTAGGGCTCGGTCTTTTTGCCATCAACCTCGATGATCCGCACTTCGGGTTTGGAGACACACAACTCGTATCCCTCACGGCGCATTTGCTCGATGAGGATTGCCATCTGCAGTTCACCTCGGCCGAGGACCCGGATGGCATCCGGTGAGCCGCCATCTTCGAGTCGAAGAGCAACGTTGTGTTGGGCTTCGTGTTCAAGTCGTTCGCGGATTTCTCGAGCGGTCACCTTCTTTCCATCAAGGGCGGAGAAGGGGCCGGAGTTGGCGTGAAACGTGATTCCCAACGTGGGCTCATCGACGCTGGGTCGCGGCAAGGGCTGCGGATTATCGAGGCACGTGACGGTGTCACCAATTTCGAGTTGCGCGATCCCGGCGATGGCAATGATCTCACCGACGCTGGCGTGTTCGGTTTGCGTTCGGTTTAGACCTTCGAAGGTCGACAACTGCACGACCTTGATCTTGCTCGTTTTGTCCTCTTGGGCGAGCGCATATTCTCGGTTGCGCTCAATCTCGCCGTTCATCACGCGACCAATGGCGAGGCGGCCAAGGTAGGGGTCGTGCCCCAACTGGGTGATGAGAACCTGAGTTACGCCTTCGGGGTCGCCCTTTGGCGCTGGAATGTGGTCGACAATCGCTTCAAAGATGCAATGAAGATTGCCCGGTTCTTGTTTTTCTTCGAGGTGGGCGTAGCCCTCTTTTGCGCATGCGTAAAATACGGGGAATTCGAGTTGGTCTTCTTCCGCGTCCAGTTCAATGAAGAGGTCATAGATTTGGTCTAAGACTTCAGCGGAACGCGCATCCGGACGGTCGATCTTGTTGATGCAGACCATGACCTC
>DEBL01000233.1 GCA_002348535.1 Deltaproteobacteria bacterium UBA2957
TTGGTGATGTCGGAGAACCCGTCGGAGGATGCGAAAACTCGATTGGGTCAGTTGGTTGCAGAGCGAGACGGGTACAAAATCGCAGAGATGGATCTGAAAGAGCGAGGCTGGTCGGCGTTGTTGGGAGATGCTGCAGAAGAGGCGCCCAACTTCTTCTGGGCCGATCCCGTTCTGGATCACCAACAACTGCTGAGTGCCCGGGACGAGGCCTTTCGGATCGTGAAGGCGGACCCCGGAATGCGACGGCACCGCTCGATGGTGGATGCTGTAGGCAAGCGGTGGGGGCAGTGGCTGGGAACGGATTTCGAGGCGGTCCAAGCCGACTCGCGCCGGAACGCGGGCGAGGGTAACAACAAACGTAAGGGCCGGCGTCGCCGTCGACGCCGCCGGTAGGAGATCACTGTGCCATCTGCGCGCCATAAAGAGACCATCAACGTCACCGTCGACCAGATGATGGCGGTCATTACTGACTTCGAGAGCTATTCAAGCTTTCTGCCGGAAATTGACTCTTGTGACGTGCTTACGAGCGGCGATGGCGAGTGGGATGTGCGCTTCACAGTCAAGGTGGTGAAGAGAATACGCTACACACTCCGCCTCAAGAAGGTGAATGACCACACGGTACGATGGTCGTTGGTAGAAGGTGCCTTTAAGGTCAACAATGGAGGGTGGGACCTGACTCCGAACGAGAATGGGACCGCTCTCACCGCCGAGTATTTTATTGAGCTGCAGGTCGGCATGTTTGTCCCCAGCACGATCATGCGCACGCTCGTCGAGCGCACGCTCCCCGAGACGGTGACCCGATTCAAGGCCGAAGCAGAGCGTCGCGCGGCTACCAGCTGAGCTTCATACGCTCGCGGATGAATCGTTCGAGCCGATGATTGATTGTTTCGGGTTGCTCGATCAAGGCGGCATGGCTCGCGTCGGCGAGCACCATCATCTCTGCCCCCGGGGTGGTTCGCACGATTTTTTCGGAACACCACATGGGTGTGAATTTGTCGTTTTCGGCGGCAACAACAAGCAGGGGACGCTCAAGTTCTGGAAGTAAGTCCCATGCATCGTGGTTGTTGGTTTGGCACACGTTTTCAATGAACAAGCGAAAATCGAGTGTCGCGAGGTGATCGAGATATGGCAGGAAGTCCTCGCTGCTGGTGTAGTACGGGTCTACGAGCGAGAACTGGGTCGCAAACCCGAAAGCGATGGGCGATTGGAGGACTGGGCGAATGGCATCGTTGGCTCTCGGCCCCACCTTGAACAGGGCAGAGTGGGCCATCCGGAAGATGACTGGAGAGTGCTCCCAGTCGAAGAAGGTTGTGAGGGTCTTGCCTGCGGTCCCCAGCATGAGAACCAGCCCACTGCACAGTTCGGGAGCACGCCGCCGGGTCTCCAACGCGACCTGACAACCCATACTGTGTCCCACCAACAGCGCAGGAGGGGGGCTCGGAAGTTGCTCCATCGTGGCGATGGCATGGAGCACCGCGGTCATGTCGTCGGCATGCCGCTCGATTGTCATGTCGGCTGTATGGGGGTCAAGTGAGCGTTCGCTCCGGCCGTGCCCCCGATAGTCCCACACTATGCACGTGAATCGATCGGAAAAATGCCGGACGAGATACTTCCAAAAAAACGTGCTGACCCCCACACCATTGCAGCACGCAATCCATGGGCCGTCACCAATTGCTTGCCAATACAGTTCCACTCCATCGGACGCGATGGCACGGCCGCTCCGGAACCGGGCATTGTTGGTCGACCCATAGTCGTCGGCAGTGGTATTGTCCCAGGTGGATGCCATAGCCCAAAGGCTATCGCGGGCGAGACATTTTGCCGATTTAATGATTTTACGGAGAAAGACCCATGTCGGATTGGACTGAGCCAACGGAGGAAGAACGCGCGGAAATGGAAGCGGCCGATAAACTCGCCCGTCAGCAGGCAGAGCGATTGGCGGCGGAGCGGCGAACCGCGACTCGGATGATTCTGCATGCGCAGGTCAACATGAAGAGCGAGTCGAACTTCTTCATGGGCTTTACTGAGAACATTTCAGAAGGCGGTATTTTTGTGTCGACGCTCAGTCCTCCAGCAATGGGCGATGAGGTTGAGTTGGCCGTCGCGGTTGACGGGAGCGACCCGCTGCCGATCAAGGGTGTGGTCCGATGGCACCGAACCGATGAGGACGGCAACCCAACGGGATGCGGTGTGCAGTTTGAAGGTCTCGACGATGATTCGAGGCGAACCATTGAAATGCTGCTCGTGACCTTAGAGAAGGAACCCCTGTTCCACGACTTGGATTGAGAGACTGTGCGGTGATGCAACCCGTGCCATGATCCGTTTTTTGACCCAAGGCCGGGCGCTGCCTGTGACAACCTGCGTTCTCGTGGGTGCGGTTTGGCGCCTGTGGCTGATGGGCAACTACGCCGGATGGGAAGAGTCGGATTACGGCAACCTCGCCATGATTCAGGGCGTTTTAGACGGTGGGTTTCTGCACTATGACATGAATCACATGCCCGGCTACTACGCGGTCGCCGCGATGGTTCATGCCGTGGTCAATGATGCCGCCTTGGCGGGACGAATCGTCAGCTTTGGCGGTGGAATAACCGCGCTCGGGTTGGCAACCGCGCTGGCGTGCCGACTCGGGGGCACGCGAGTCGGGTGGGTTGCGGGCGCACTCCTCGTGATTCAGCCCGAATTCGCGCTGTATGCATCCAGCAGTCTTCGGGAGCCCCTCGCAGCGGCATTCGTTGTCGGCGCATTGACGGCTTTGACGAGAGAGCGGATGGGGCTTGCTGGTTGCCTCGCTGCAGGCGCTTTCTTCGTTCGATTTGATTTGGCGCTAGTCATGATCCCGTTGTTGTCGGTGCATGCTGTCGGGGGTTCACAGCGAGAGAAGCTGAGTCGGTTGCTACATGGGCTGCTGCCCGTCTTTGCCGCCATCGCCTTGTGGGCTGTGTACTGCCGTGTTGACCACGGAACATTTGCGTTCTGGTCTCATTCCGTGGCGGTGAATCTCGAAACGGGGCTGGGCGCTGAGGCAGAAGCGCCGGGTTCATGGTGGCAGAATGGTGCAATCATCAGCGCCGGGCTCGCTGGATATGTGTTGCCTTGGCGCATCGGATGGCTCCTTTGGGCGGGCCTGGTTTGGGCCTCCATGCGGGGGCTCCGCCAGTCTCACGGACTGTGGCGGAGCGTGTCGTTTTGTGCCGTCCTGATGGTGGGACTCTGGAGCGGAATCGGATTCGTGGGTCAACACGAACTTGGGCACAACCTGTATTGGAAATGGCTCCATCCGCTTGTGCCGGTCGTCGTGCCCCTTGGTGCGCTTGGTTTGTGGCATGCCGCTGACCGAGTGAGCCGCTGGGCCGGAACGACCACCGGCTCAGTCGTCGTTGCGGTGGCCGTGATCCAAGCCCTTGGCAGCAATGTTCAAGAAACCCAGCGGCAGCGCCTGCGTTCGGAAGCGTGGTACCGGCCACAACTTGAACTCGCCAAATGGATTGAGGTGAACGTCGATGAAGGTACCCCGATGGTGGTTGACAACATTCCTGCCTGCTGGATTCGCCGCAGACCCAACGCCCACACCATGGTCAGTTGGTTCGACATTGAGCTTCAGAGTGGCAGTGAGGAAGCGTTCGCGACTTGGCTTCGCGATGAAGGCATCGAGTGGGTCATGTGGTTTCGTGAAGAGTGGACTCAAGCACCGCGAGTCGCACCCTTCCTCGCTTCCGGTGGCCAATGGGAGTTTGGAGAAATCAAACTGATCGAGCGCGACCGAGAAGACGGATACGGCTGGATTTGGTTTGAGGTGGTCGGTTCTTGATGGCTTACGCGAGGCCTCGGTGGTCCAAGTCGTCTTCATCGAGTCCCAGAAAGTGTCCGATCTCGTGAAACAATGTAATCCGCAATTGTTCAATCAGTTCTTCGTGGTCGATGGACATGCGCGACAGGTTTCGCCGGAACAAGACGATGGTCGCTGGGACATCACCCCACGGGTTGTCGAGGCTGCGCTCCATGATTGACGCTCCCGTAAAGCACCCCAAGACATGAAGCGGAGAAGCCGGAGGATCGTACTGCAGCAGTATGTCCAGCGAGGGCAATTCATCAAGAATAATAGGGACATTTGCTAGCAACTCTCGCAGGCTGGGGTCGAGCTGGTTGAGTGCCTGTTCGACCAAGCGCTCCGCTTGCTTGTTGGTCAGCTGAGGCGGCATGGGGTACCCCACGGGATCAATCCACTGGGCATGAGCTAAACTGCGTTGGGCTCCCCCGAAGTCACCACGCCATTCTTGAAGCAGAGAACGAACCCACCACGCTTCCGGATAGCGAGGGTTGGCCCGGACGCTCCGACCGACAGCCCGCTGTGCCTCGTCGAAGTCCAAGAGCTCAAAACTGGTGAGTGCAAGCGAAGCCCAAGACGATGCGTGGTCAGGACGCTCAAGCGCTGCGGTCCTATACGCTTCCGCTGCACGCGGAAGGTCGCTGAGCAGACGACAGGCATCGCCCTTGACGAATTGGGCGGCAGGATGCGTTGGCTGACGGGCCAAGATGCGTTCGCAAATTTCCAATGCGGCCTCGGGAATGTCCTCGAGAACTTTCTCGGCAAGATCGAGAGCAGCGAGTTCACATTCATCTCCGAGGCCCGCATGGGTCAGGTCGATGGCAACACCCAAAATTTCCATCGCCTCATTTTTATTTTTCGCCTTGATCAACATGCGGGCTTGCACCAGCAACTGCTCAATGGATTCAGGCTTGGTCATGGGTTGATTCCGTCGTTCAGCGCCGTCAGCGGTCGGATTTCCACGCTCAGTAGGCGTTCGAACCGAGCGTAGTCACCCGGTATGAGAGGCAGTTTTAATGCACGAAGCTGGCGTTTGAGGCAGTTCTGAACCGCAGGTGATCGAAAGTTCGCCGCCCCAAATTTGACGCCATGAATGAATCCCCTGTCGGTCACTGTGCATGTGATTTCGATCTCGGCGGTGAACGGTGTGTTCGTACGGAGGTTTCGTGTGAAGCAATTGTCGAAGGGTTCTTGCCGGGCTTCGATGGCTGCATCGATGGCGTCGGCATCGATCGATGCCTCGACCATGCCCGGAGTCGGTTCGAAGTCGACGGCATCGCGGAGCACCAAGTCGAC
>DEBL01000357.1:0-3492 GCA_002348535.1 Deltaproteobacteria bacterium UBA2957
AGGCCACCGCAATCGCCACACCAGCAATGTTTCCGAGCCCCACCGTCGCAGACAACGCAGCGGACAATGCCTGAAAATGAGTGACCTCTCCCTCACTCTCATCGTCATCGTATTTTCCGGCGACGAGGTCGATGGCATGGCGGAACAGTCGGACGTTTACAAAGCCCATGCGAAGCGTGAAAAACGTCGCCCCGAGCAACAGCCAAAAGACAACAAGAGGCATGTTGAGACCGGGAATGTTCCAGAAAAATACGGTGGCGATCGGCCCGACCAAGTACTCGCCAAACATCGCATCAATCGCAGCCTCAAAGCCGGCATCACCTTCTGCAGGCGCCGCGTCAGCCGGTGTTGGTGCGCTCACACTGGGCTCAGGAACATCAGCCTCTGGCACAGCCTCGGTTCTGCTTGCTTCGTCCTGGGTGGAACCCACCGGAACTGCATCTTGAGCGATTGCACCGGTAGACGTCATCATGGCTGCAACGAGGAACAACATCCGGATCATAGGAATACTCCGATCATGGGGGGCTACACTCTGCGTATACGGTTGGCTTCGTTTCAGCCAAGGTCCGCGAGCGAGGCCTGCAACTCGCGAGCGAGTTGCGGCGCATCCAAGGATGCCGCCAAGTCGATTCCCTCCTGCCACACCGCACGGGCGCCATCTCGGTCTCCACCCTCTTCGCGATGTTTACCGAGAAGAAAGCGAGCATTCACGCGTGTCTCATTGTGGGCAGAACGATCCGCCTGATCCGTTATGGCAACCAATCGATCATCAACATCTGGTTCCCCCTTCTTTCCTTCCAAGTATGCCATGAATGCATCGTTCATGATCACACCCGGGGCGTACCCAGAGGCTGAAGCGATGTCGCGGCTTTTTTTGAAGGCTGCCCATGCTCGTGCATGGTCTCCCAGACGAAAGTGCACGTCACCGATGTTGTGAAGGTTGATGACTGCACCCAGCCGGTAGTCAAGGCCTTCCCGAATCCGCAAAGCGGTTTGAAACAGTTCAAGCGCATCATCAAACTGCTCGGATTCTGTATGCAAGGTACCCAAGTTGTTGAGGATGCGACCCAACAACAGCGGATCATCAGCCCGTTCCGCACGCGTCTTCGCCTCGTGCAAAATCTCGAGGGAGGCAGCCCGATCACCGTTTCGAATGGTCCTCAAGGCCAAGGTGTTGAGGGAACGCGCTGCCAACAGGTCGTCTGAACCCGCCAATTCACGTGCTTCGCGAAGCAAGCTGTCCCCGTGATCCGTATCGCCTTGGTCCAAGGCGATGGCGCCGAGCCCATTGAGGGCATCCACTGCGACCTCACGCCGCCACGGGGCCGCCTCGCTTAAGTCCATGCCCTTGATGGATCCGAGAGCGACGGCCCGCGCCTGGTCAAAGCTAGCCCGCGATATGATGTGTTTGCCCATGTAGCTATACAGGTGACCAAGCGACGCCGTCGCGCGGGCCTCAACCTCGGAGTTGCCGGTGTCCTCGCCAAGGTCCTGCGCCACTTGCAGGTGAATTTCCGCTTTCCGTGGGTCACCGGCCAAGCGCCACCCCTCGCCCGCCTTCAGGCGCAATGTGGCTTCCTTTACCCGAGCGGCGTGGCCCGGACGATTCACCCGATCCAGCCAACCGATGCCTTCTTCCCAGCACGCCAGCGCCGGGTGAATCATCTGCTGACTTCGCAGATGGTCGCCCCCTCGTTCTGCATGCCCTGCAGCGCGCAAATACTGACCTCCAGCGGCACAGTGAGACGCCAAATCCATGCGCCGGTCATCGAGCATATCGCCGTACAGCCGCTCCATCGCATCAGCCACCATCCGATGGTACTCCGAGAGCCGAACGCCCAAGATGGATCGATGCACTGACTCCCAGAGCAGCACGCTTGAGAAGTGGGCATAGCCACCCATCTCTGGACCGCTCCGATCGACGATTCCACGCTCGATCAAATCTTCGACCAACCCTCCGATGTCGTCGAGACCGCTGGCCTCGCGTACCAAGGCGACGGGAAACGACATGCCAATGGTCGCTGCGATCTGCAAAACACCCTTGGACGCTGGACCAAGGGCATCAATCCGCGAGGAAATCATGCCCTCGAGGTTGACTGGCAGCTGAACCTCGGCAGGGTCGCCCACGAGGGCCGAGATACCGTTGTCGGTCTCAATGCGGCCCGCCTGCTTCAAGGAACGGATGACTTCATCCACATACAAGGGGTTGCCTTCGGAGGTGGACCGCAACAACTCAAGCAGCAACGGGTCTACGCTCCCCGTCCCCAAAAACTCCCCCACGAGATCATCAAATCGATTGCCTTTGACTCGATTGAGGGTGATTCGAAAATCTGCAGGGCGCAGTTCTGACGGCAAACCATCACGCCCGGCAAACAAAAACACGACAGGATTCCGCTGATGACCACGAATGGCTGCACCGACAATTTGCCGCTCGAGCGAGCCCAGATATTGCACATCATCGACAGCGATGATTGCTGGCCCCGAACGCGCAATGGCGTCGACAAGCCGAGAAGCCGCGCCGATCATTTTGTCGATGTCAGCGCGAACTTCGCTACGCTTTCGAACGCCGTACATCGCACCAATCACAGTAAGGTCATCGTCTGATACTCCAAGGCGCGTGAGTCGATGCAGTTGAGCTTGCACCACTTCGGGACCGTCGTCTCGGTTGACGCCCAAAACGTGGGCAGCCACGTCTCGAAGCACATCGAAGGGCCGGTACCCTCGATACGGTCGTGCCCGTGAAAATACGAAGGGGACCCCCCGAACTCTCGCCAGCCGCTGAACCTCGCGAAGGAGCCGAGACTTGCCCATCCCTGCACCGCCATTGATAGACACCACTGCACCCGTGCCGCCAGCCAAGCGCCCGATCGCCTCGCTGATGTGGTCCATCTCATCTCCGCGAGCCACCCAGCGTCCGGTCACCGGATCCAGACGGTCTCGGGCCCCGTGCAAACAAAAGCTCTTGTACTGCGTACGCCTTCCCTTCCGCCGGAGGGACGGGCCGGAGGTAAACCGAAACCGATGGCCCGCCATCGCCGCAACCCGGTCGCTCACCAACACCTGCCCAAGATCAGCCTCGCTGCACAAACGATGGGCAAGTTTGATGGTGTCGCCGCGGGCAAGGTACCGTATCGAGCGTCCTGAACGCCCACCCATCGTTATTTCGCCGCGATGAACGCCGATTGAAACTGCAATCCGCTGTCGACGGATCGAACCCTGCTGCGTCAACGCATGGATCGCATCCGCGCACGCAACTGCGCGCTCCAAGTCATGCTCTCCGGCCTTCGGAACCCCGAAAAAAACCAAAAAACGATCGTCCTCGTACGACTCCAGTAGGCCGCCGTGCCGATCGATCACGCGGCGGAGACGACGCAGGAGCTTGTAGTGCCACCGCACAACCTCCGCGGCGTCGCGGCGTGCTGACATTTCCGTGAATCCGATGACCTCTGCCATCAGGACAGCCACGACCTTTCGCTCCCCTTTACTGCCCCG
>DEBL01000357.1:3801-5152 GCA_002348535.1 Deltaproteobacteria bacterium UBA2957
TCGCTCCCCTTTACTGCCCCGAAGCAATCGCGGAAGACGGACGTTTTCTTGGCTGGTCGTGACCGTTCCTCCGTCAATGTTCGAGATGTCAGTCAAGTTCGTGCCCCCGCCTTCGAGACGCCTCAAATCAGAAGCGAGGCCTTCCAAATCGGCAACACCGGGATTGCCCTGAGCCTCGTCCGGGAAACGGTCCTGCATGAATGCGGCAAGTTCATGGGCATCGGCACGAAGGTTTGAACGATACAGGTACGCCCAAAGTTCCTCTTCCGCTTCGCCCGCTGTTGGGGGTCTCGTCTCCGGATCCTTATCCAGCATTCGTGAGACCAACTCCCACAGTTCGTCCGATACATTCGGGTTCTCGTTTCGGGGGTCTGGCACCTCCGCGGCGCGCACTTTCCGGAGTTTTTCTGCCGGGTCCGGATCTTGAAACAGCCGATGCCCAACCAGCAGTTCGTAGAGCACCACTCCGGCACTGTACACATCAGAGCGGTGGTCCATTGGACGACCACCGGCTTGTTCAGGCGACATGTAGGCATATTTTCCACCGCCCGGCATCCCCTCAACGGGGTCAGAATCCCCCACCAAGCGCGCAATGCCAAAGTCAAACAGCTTCACATCGCCCTGAAATCCAATCATCACATTATGCGGCGAGACATCGCGGTGAATGAGGTTGAGGGTGCGCCCCTGCGCGTCCGTGCGAGTGTGGGCATGATGCAGTCCACGCAGGATACTCGCCACTACGAAAACCGCTAAGGGAATCGGCATGCGCTCACCCCGGCCACGGAGCGACTTGTTGATACGCGTCAAATCTCGGCCGTGGATGTGCTCCATCGCGATGTAATGATCCGAGGAGACTCGGCCGAGTTCATAAATCTGAACGATGTTTGGATGGCTGAGGCTCGCGCTGATTTTGGCTTCTTTTATGAACAGCCCCACAAACTTCGCAGAACTGGCTAAGTCAGGAAGAATGCGCTTGATCACAAGGTGACGCTCGAAACCTTCAACGCCAAAGCTGCGCGCGAGAAAGATCTCGGCCATACCGCCTTTAGCCAGCCGGCGCATCAGTTCATATTTTCCGAAACGGGCCGGCAAGTCCATGGGCGGTCTCTCCGCGTCAGATCATACGACAGAACAACGGATATATGGACCCCAGCCCGTCAAACGGCTAATCCGCGCCCATGCCCCAACTGTTGCCTGTAATCCCGCTATCGAAGCCCGTACTCTTCCCCGGAATGATTGCGCGGGTCCACCTCACCCTCGCGTCCGAGGTTGCTGCAATCGATACCCACATCGAAACCCAGCAACCACTGCTGGTGGTTCCACCCGTCGATTCGCTCCGGGTCAACCCGGG
>DEBL01000338.1 GCA_002348535.1 Deltaproteobacteria bacterium UBA2957
TCGCTGTCGACGCCGTCGTACCACGTTTCCATCGCGCCGGGCGAAATGTCTGGCGTGGAGTCGTCGCAGTCCGTTCCATCGTAGTCGGTCGAGTCGAATCCGTCGGCGTCGGCGTCGAAGTCACTCAGTCCGTCGCAGTCGCTGTCGATGCCGTCGTACCAGGTTTCTTCTGCATCGGGATTGATGCCAGCGTCTGCGTCGTCGCAATCAAGCCCTCCGCCTTCGATGCCGATGAACCCATCGCCGTCGTTATCGACCGGCGGGCGCCCGACCATCCCAATCGACCCATTGGGCGTATCGGGGTCGTCGGATACCACGATCACGAAGCCAGTGCGTGTTTGGGTGTCGAGGGGTGTGAAGCCCACTGTGATCGACGCACTCATGCCGCTGGGGAGTGTGTACGGTGGGGATGATTCCATGGAAAACGAACCGGTCTCGTCGGCCAAGATGAGCGACGAGATGGTAAGGGGTGCTGCTTCTTCGGTGCACGTGTTCGTCAGGAGAACGTCGGCGGTGACGGCTTCCCCTGCGGTGGCGTCGAGGAGCACAGAGGGCGGCGATATGACCAGGTTTCGGCACAGGTCTGGCCCTGAACCGGTGTCGTCTGGCGGCGTTGCCGTGTCATCGACTGGCGGTTCGGCCGTGTCGTCGGTTGGCACCACAGGCGGTGAGCCGGAATCGACTGCCGGAGGTGTCTCATCGGGTTTTGTACACCCAGTGAGAACCGCCATGGATATCCAGCAATATGAGGCAATCCGTCGCATTATTTGTCGCGCATGAACCGATGATGTGAGTGAATGAAGATCCCCAAACCGCCAGACGGTGATCCCCTTTCGAGGCGTCGGATGGTCCCAAGAGACTGATTATCGAGGTTCACCCTCGATCGCCAGCGCTGCGAGGTAACGATTCTTGCCGCGCCAAAACGCGAGAAGAACCACGCTCTGATTTTCCACCGATTTCAGGAGATCGTCTACCCCTCGTAGGGGTGTTTTGTGCAGTTTGAGCAGCACATCACCCCGTACCAGTCCAGCTTTGGCCGCGGAACTGCCGGCTTCCACGTCGAGGACGAGCACGCCACCTTGGGTGTCATCGGGAAGAGCGATTCCCATTTGCGTCAGCCGTTTGGGGCTCGCATCTACAAGGGTAAGCCCAGCCCATTTGGCGGCATTCTTGGGCGTTGAGTTGGGTGGGTTTGCGGGGCCCAACACCTCTGCGTCGACCGTCTTGGCTTGGGTCAAGAACGATCGTTTCCCGCGACGGATCGATAATTCCAAAGACGACCCGATGGCGCGTGTCAGTATGAGTGCATCCAGTGCTGTGCTCGATGAAATGGGTTCGCCATCCGCGGCCGTGATGACGTCGCCCCGGCGGAGGCCGGCAGCCTCGGCCGGGCTGCCCGCCACAATCCGGGCAATTCGAGCACCGGGTTGCGGCTGCGAATTCGACGGTGGCGCATCTTCTGTGACCGCGCCCAATGCGCTGTAGCGAACCCGCCCATGCGTCACGATCTCTTCGCTTACCCGCAGCGCCATGGCGGCCGGTATGGCGAACGATATGCCGGCGCTTGAGAGGTTTTCTTTGTCGGGGCTGAAGATGGCTGTGTTGATCCCCACGAGGTCCCCGTGTCGATTGAACAGCGGGCCGCCACTAGACCCCGGGTTCACCGCAACATCGGTCTGGATGTAGTTTTGAATTTCATGCTGTCCGAGGTTCCGGCGCCCCAGAGCGCTGACGATCCCAGCGGTGACGGTGAAGGGAAAATCAAAGGGGTGGCCAACAGCCACTACCCATTCGCCAACGGAAAGCTCCACACCGGCGTTGAACCGGGCCGCTGTAAGCCGGTCGTCGGTATCGACGGAAAGCAATGCGACGTCGGTTCGAGGGTCATGGCCGACGATAGTCGCCTCGTACACCCGCTGGTCTGCCAAGGTGATCCGGATCTGGCGCGCGCCATCTACAACGTGGTGATTGGTGAGAATGAGCCCGCGGGAATCGATGATCACACCGCTTCCGGTGGAGATTTGAACCCGGCTTGAGTCGGATTTTGGCGATGGGAGTGCGTAGTCTCTGCTGAGTTGCTGAATGCCCGCCGCAATGGTTGCACCGCGTTCGACGTGTATGTGGACTGTGGTTGGAAGGACCGCAGCGCTGAGTTCCGTAAAGTCCGGCCCCAAGGGTTTCGCGAATGCCGTGATCGAATGCAGCATTCCGGCAATCAAGATGGCGGAGAATTTATTCATGGTGTGAAGAATACCTGACGCGGCGGAAGCCCTCAGTCGTGATACCATCCGGAGCCTGCCGAGGAGAGCACCGTGAGCGACAACAGTTTCGATATTGCCGACATGATCGCAGAAGAAGTGGGTTCGCCTCTGGCGGCGGCGGACGATCACCCGTTGGCGAGCAAACTCCATCAACTGCGCATCCGCTTGGAAGAAGCCGAACATGCCTTTGCGGTCCTTGGGTTGACCCCGGAAGCCGATGAGGCGAGCCTGCGTTCTGCGTACATGGAACTGGCCAATCTGCTCCATCCAGACAAGTACACCGATGCATCCGATGAACTTCGTGAGCAAGCGACCGAGAGCTTCGATAAGGTTCGCGCCGCATGGGAAAGCGTCGAGACCGCGGAAAAACGCCAAAAGCACATCGACCACGTGATCTTAGGAAAGCCCACCGAAGAAGAGGAGGCCATGGAGCAGGTGAAAGCCCTTCTCGATGCCGAAGCCGACTTCAAGAAAGGGTTGGCTGCGTTCAATGCTGGACGCGTGTCTGCGGCGCATAAGCTTTTTGAGTCAGCGGTCAGTGCAGCGCCCGAAGAGTTGGAGTTTTGCGCCTACAAGGCCTACACCACCTTTGCCCTCAACCGGAAGACGGACCAGGAGGCGGCAAATAACGCCTTAAACGATCTCAAAGACATTCTGGACGCCAACAGTCATCAACAACGGCGGCTCGATGGCGGCTGGGTACTGCTTGGTCGTGCGTACCGAGAACTCGGAGAGAAAGACGCGGCGAAGAGGGCGCTCGTGCAGGCCCTTCGCTTCAATGCCGCCAACCCGGATGCCCCCCGGGAGTTGCGACGATTGGAGGGGAAGGTGAAAGCCCCGGAAGGCGATGCGAAACCAGGGTTCTTCAAGAAGTTGTTTGGTCGGAAGTAGATCCGAAACGGCGACACAGTTCCGCGATGTGGTCTGGGCGGGTCCCGCAACACCCGCCCACAATGGTCGCCCCGGAGTCGACCCATTGTTCCGCGAGGTCTGCGTACATCTGCGGTCCGTTGGTGTCCGCACTCCAGCCGATCCGATCCGATGGCGATCCTGCATTGGCGTACGCGCCAAATGGAACGTCGATTCCACGCAAGGCACGAATAAAGCGGAGGGTTTCCGTTGCCGGAATGCAGTTCACGAGCACCGCCGTTGCTCCGTGATCGACAGCCGTTTCGGCTCCCCTTCGAATGGCGTGTGGGGTCAGCAAATCGGCATTTGGGCCGGCGGTGAAGCTTACCCACACGGGGAGACCGGTTGACCGAGCCGCATCCAGTGCGCCGATTGCTTCATCGATGTGGGGAAAGGTCTCAACGAGGATGAGGTCCGCTCCCGCTGTTTTCAACTGCATCGCCAGCCGGTGGTGGCGGTCGGTGGCGTCCGGAGGGCTCAGGTCTGGTCGGTAGCAGTCTGCCACGGGTGCGATGCTTCCCGCTACGAGAGCGTCAGGGCCGGCACCCTCTCGCGCCAACTGAATTGCGGTGTTTGTCAATGCAGGCCACCGGGGACCGACCGCTTCGATGCGGGTGCGGAATGTCGCAGCCGTGTGGATGCAGGCGCCCGCCGCTGCGTAATCGTGATGGGCCGCACGAACGGCCTGCGGCGAGTGCTCCACGGCATGCGCGCTCCATGCCGGTTCAGGGCACGGGATGCCACGTTCGATTAAGAGCGTGCCGACGGGACCATCGAGAATGCGGATCGACATCGACGAATTGTCTCACAGGGCGGCACTATTCGCACGATCGAGGTAAAAGAACGAAACGGAGGGACCCATGATTCGTCGCATTGCTGAACTGCCGCTGCGTGCCATCAAGCGCGCATTGGCCGCCTTGGATGGCGAGCGGAACGCGCCATCCCCGGCACCACCCATGACCCCGGTCGGCGCGGATGCGTCGGGTGGAACACCCAGTTCATCGCCGAAGTCTGCTTCTGCGGCACCAACCGCCGCTGCAGGTTCCGCAGCGGCGGCGGCCAAGCCACCCGCTGCTACACCAACGCCGTCAACGAAGGCCACTGCCTCGAAAGGCGCGGGTGCTGCTAGAAAGACGGATGAAGAGAAGGCTCCAGCCAAGAAGGCGGCTGCAAAGAAGGCTCCGGCCAAGGAAGCGGCTGCGAAGAAAGCCCCGGCCAAGAAG
>DEBL01000313.1:0-12021 GCA_002348535.1 Deltaproteobacteria bacterium UBA2957
GTTGAATCTCGTACATCACGACAGACTGAGCGCCCAAGCGTTCGGGGGCTGGAATCATACCGATGAGCGGCTGGTAGGCGATGTCCAGAGTGCAGTTCATCGTTTCGTACGGGGAAACTCCGGATGTCGTGACTGTGATGCCACACCGCTCCTCCGATCCTCGGCAATCGATGCTGTACCCACCCAAGAAATCCGTCATTCGTTGTTGTGCAACATCGCTGGGTGAGGGGACCTCGCCGAACGGAATCACCGCCCCGGCGCGGCATCCATCGCGGACCGCATGGATGACGGTAGAACGCACAAAAAACATCCATCCAAATTCCATAATCGCGGTGACAATTAAGACAAAGAGCGGCACGGTGAGCGCAAACTCAATGGCGTTTGATCCCGTTCTGCGTCGGCGATTCATTGGACAATCGAGACCGGGATGGAGTTCGCAATTTCAGCCAATATTTCGGGCAGTTCCTCGGCATTTGGGGTCTCGTAGAATTGTCCATAGCCGCGCGTCAAAGACTCGAGATACCGAGACTGGGTTTCGTTGTAGGTATCGTTGAAGGATACGCTGAAGATGGAGATTCGCGCCGCGGATGCTGCATCGGCTTGTTCGGTTCCGAGCGCTGCGACTTCGTCATCGCAGGCGGTCCCCTCTGGAACACATTGTGGTTTTCCGTCACTGATCAAGATGATGGTCTTGAGTGCGGTTTGCTCGGTTTCCATCCCATCGGAAAGTTCTTCAATGGCTACGGCGAGGCCGGCGCCTTGATTGGTTCCGGAGTCGGTCCAACTCGCGCTGCCTTCGTTGCATGAAATCATCTGTGGTGCTGAGTGAAAGTTCTCGGAGAACGCAGCGAGAGTGAAAGGGGGGTAATCGCGATTGCACCAGTCAATATCGCTCCATTGCGTACGGATTGATTCGTGGTTTGGCTCCACGCGCTGCAACGCTGTAAACAGTTCTGCCGCGCCCACGAAGGTCACCATCCCGAGTTTGTCGGCTGGAAATCCATTGCTGTTAATGGACTCGAGCAGCGTCAACGTGGCTTCGCGCGCTTGGCCGATTTCATCCCGAAAGGAGCCGGTCACATCCAAGACAATCATCATCTCACGGGTCCGTAGAGCGCCGACGCTGCTGCCATTTGACCGCACATCTGCGGCATCGGCCCCCCAAATTCTTGCCAGCATCAACGGAACGGACCCGCCGGGTGCATCGGCCTCACGCCGAACCACAACCTCCACAGCATTCACAAAGTCAGCGTCCGGGTCGAAAGAGTGGCCCTCGAAATCCCATCCCCCAAAGGTGACATCAGCCGCGGGGTCGATGACGGCCGCATCGCCGGCGATTGCGTTCAAGTTGACAATCTGTTCGGCGCGGCTGCGGGCAGCATCTTGGTCTCGGGTCAGTCGAAGCTCCGTTAGTGCGGCGTGGGCCCCAGCATCCGCGGCATTTTGGGCTTGAAGGCGCGCGAGGCGAATGTAGGACATGTCGATCGCAAGCGCCGCGAAACCCAACAGCACGACCAACAACAGCGCCACCAAGATGGCGTAGCTGCCGCGTCTGGAGTGTCGAGGGCCATGCATCACGGCTCCAGAATAGCAGCGTGGAGGCATTATGGGGTATCCGTTCGAGCGAGCCAAGTGAGGGCGGCGGCTCCGATTGCCATGATGACGAGTTGTTGCACTCGGACCACGATGGCAATGGCGAGGGCATCGGGAAGACTGAGACCTGCAGTGGTGGTCAACAGCGCGAGAAAGATGGCATCCCATCCCACTTGAGACCCCGGCAACGCAAACATCACAATGACCGCCGCAGTTGTTGTTGCATACGTGAACAACAGGCCCGACGGAGAGGGGTCGGATCCGAGGCTAACCGCCGCCATAGCGATGCCAGCGAGGACGCAAGCGTGGGCAATCGCGGACCACGACACGCATTGGACAAGCGCCGCGGCGCCACTATGGCGAATGGCGCCAAGGGCATCGGCCGCTTCTTCAACGGTCCGATGTACGGCGCGAAGGCGCTCGAATCGAGCCACCGTGAGATGCGAGAGTGCGGTCATCCACTCGGGCCGGATCAAAACGACCAACAAGCCAAATCCCAAAAGACCCACCAGAACGGCAGCGATCTCGATTGGTGTCGCGTATTCGGGGGGTACGGGTGGGCGAGCCCAGATCCAGCAGGCCAGCGCCGCAAGGGCGGCCATGATCATGCCGATTATTCGCGCGCCCATGCCCGTCGCGAGGCTCATTCCAAGCGGCACGCGGTATCGCTTGTGAGCAAACCATGCGGCGCCGAACTCTCCAACGGGACCCGGCAGTGCGCTGTTCAGCAACAAGCCGGCACACAGGATGGCTGCGAGGCCCCGGCCAGGCGGTGCGTGAGGGGCCGGAAAGAGTACAGACCATCGCTTGCCCAAAAACAGGAATGCCGCGCTCATGATGAGCATCGAACCGAGAAGCGGTACGGGTCGCGCGCGATCAACGATGGCGCGTACCGCATCGGCATCGATGTGGGTTCGACCAACCAATACGGTGACCACTACCACCACCACCAGCCCGATTACACCCGAAATCAACCCTGCTCTCAGCGCTGAACTGGAGTCAGGAGCATCAAATGGCGGGTCGCTATTCACCCTGAGAGTCTACTCCTCGCGGCGGCGAACGCCCACAAGGATAATGGTGAGCAAGAGCGGCAAGCCCGCACGGAAGGGGGCTTGTGTGGCGCACCCGCAGCGAGGCTTACCGTCGCGTTCATCGACTTTGAAGACAATCGCTTTCGGACTCGGATCGGTATTCAACCACGCGTCACGGGACCGGATCTCTACGATGTGGGTGCCCGGTGTTGGCGTGGGAACCGTACCCCGGGCCTCCGCCGTCCAGTAAGACCATGGACCGGAATTCAACCGCCAAGAAAAAGCCAAGGGCCCGTTCCGATCGTCCGTCCCAGACCATGCGAGGTGGATGGAGGACGGGGTGGTCTTGGCGATGTAGGCATCGGTGTCGGGAGCTTCGACATCGACTTCAGGATCGGTGGAGTCGTACAGGGAGCCGTAGACCCGGACGGCCCCGTATTCTGCCGCAAGCTGGTCGATGCGAAGAAACAGCCCGGAGAGTTCGAAGAGGTTCCCATACACGGGAACATTGGCGATTCGTCGTGCGAGGGTGTCCATTGCCCACCCTTCAAGGAAGCTAATCAAGCGCGCCGTCACGCCTGTCTGATCGGTGATCAGGGGGTCTGCTATCAACGCTTCCAGCTGCAGGTCGACATTCGAGAGATCAAAAACGAAGCTCGACAAGGCGTTGTCGACCCGGATCTCGGCCTCGAGGGCGATGGAGGCATCCAGTCCAACCAAGGCCTTGCGTGTTCCGTTAATGTCGCCGTAGATTCCCAGATGAAGGCCGTCGATCACCATGTGCATTCCGCCGTCTCGAATGATGAAACGCGGTGCTTGATTGAACGATAGCTCCACGTCGCTGTTGGGAATCGATTCACCCAGCGTCGCTTCGACCGCCTCAACAGCGTCGAAAAGAGGGCCAGCCTCGAAGCACAATAAGCCGTCCTCCCAGGCGCCAAAGAAGAGGGTGTTGATTTGATATTCGGTAATTGCAATTCCGAGATCCGAGTCCCGTGCAGACTCAAAGACCACCTCGGGATTGGCACCCTCTGGCTCAGAGATGACACCGCTGATTGGGCAGCCGTCCCCCAACCATGCCGCCTCGACGTTCATGCCGAGAAGAAGCTGGTCGTTGAGAAAAACCTCCTCAAGTTGAACATCGAGTTCGACCGTTCCCACTTGTCCGGTGTACAGCGAGTTTCCGAGTACGCTCTTGATGATTGGGGGAACCTCATCGACCATCAGTTCTTCGATGGCGTCGAGGATGGCGTCTTCGACGAATGCAAGCACGAGGTCGTCAGGTACCCAGTCGATGTCGGTGTCGAGGTCTCCGGTCAATGTTGGCGGCGCGTTGAGGACAACATCGAAGTCATCGTCGAGGGACTCGACGGTGAACTCTGCAAGCAGGCGACCCTGCCGGAACTCAACGCTACTAATGGTCGCTTCGATGCTCGGGCAGACATCCCAGATGTCTGCGTCGACGCCGTACAAGCCCATGTTTTGACCGCTGATCGTGCCAAAATGGACATCAACCAGAATCGTGTCGTCGTTAAATTCAAGGTCTACCCGATCGAGCGGGACGATCGCATTGAGGTTGCGTATGCCGACCTCGTCGTAACAGGCAACATCGCTCCCACTGACTAAGGGCTCCTCGATGTAGAGCGTCTCGCCCGTCATCACTTCGCCGGCGAAATCGAGTGCGCCCGGAAAGGCAGCGACTTGAACTCCCCCCGATACGGAGGCAGCAACCACCGGCATGGTCCACAGCAGAGCAATCATCTTGACCTCTACCGCGTTGAGGGAGTGAGTTCCGCATCTGGCCCGAGTTGCCTCGGTGCTGCGATTGGTGTGGTGTCAGCGCGTTCCTGCCCCATCGTATTGGGTCCCCCTGTTCAATGACGGTATGGGCTCGCGTCCCTGATGAGCCCGCTCCCTACGAGGTTACCTCAGACGATCCCCCGCAGGGCGAGCGAATATTCCAACGTCACCGGACTGTTTCCCTTTAGTCGACGTTGGTTTCTTTTACAGCCTCAGGCTTTGCGGAGTTCGCATCAGTACTGGCTTCGTGCATTGCATGGCGGATGAGCACCGCCTCAGGACCTTGCAGTGGAATGGCCGAGTCGATCGCCTCGGGTCGGGTCAGATTCCCCTGCGCTGCAAAGGCTTGACTAGACGCGCGGCCATGGTCGTACTGGAGGTGCGTGGGGGAGCCACAGCCGGCGAGCAAAATGATTGGGGTGAAACGAATCATGGAGTGTTCTCCTCTGAAGAATTGGGCACTGACGCAGACAAACGCTGCACTGCGGCGCGGGCATCAATGTGGTTGGGGTCCAGTTTGAGAGTTTGGCGGTACGACTGCAGGGCCGCCTGTGTGTCGCCACGCGCTTCCTGCGCG
The DNA here is from genome assembly GCA_002348535.1 of Deltaproteobacteria bacterium UBA2957. Lineage (GTDB taxonomy): Bacteria > Myxococcota_A > UBA796 > UBA796 > UBA796 > UBA796. The sequence continues at coordinate 5,002 of DEBL01000313.1, forward strand.
AGGGCGAGGTTGGATCGGGCGTCCACCTCGTCACTGCCCGCCTTCAAGACGCGCCATGCAGAATCATCGTCGCCGGTTGCGGCCAAGGCGAAGCCGAGATTGTTTCGGGTCCGCTCTTGGGAGCCGTCGAGCATCAGGGCCGTGCGCAGTACATCTACGGCTTCTTCATGGCGTCCAGCTGCCATCAGAGCGAAGCCAAGGTTGTTGTGAACTGTTGCATCATTGGGGGCTGCGCGGACGGCCGACTTGAAGCGCTTGATGGCCTCGTCTGTGCGCGCCTGGTCGAAGTAAAGGATGCCAAGACGATTGTGCGCTTCAGAATTTGCAGGCGTCCGTCGGGTGGCTCGCTGAAGGACTGATTCTGCCTCAACGGTAAGGCCCATATCGGTGAGAGCGCGGCCCTGAAGAATCAAGAGATTGGGATGCCGAACGCCTTGCTCGACCATCTGCGAGATCATCTGGAGCGCCGCCTCAGGCGTTCCGTTCATGACAAGTGCTTCGGCCAACTCGATCTTGGCCTGGACGCGTCCTCCGTCGGTGGCCCAGCTGGGCGCCTGCTCCACGCCGGAGTTGGGACCGCGCTGCGCACATGCGAGGCCAGCCAGCAACAAGACGATCGCTTTCATCAGCCACCTCCCGAAAGAGTGGGCCAAAGGTTTTTACCGATGTTGATGATCGCCGGTCCGATGAGGACCGCCATCAATGTTGGCAAAATAAACAGAATCATGACCACGGTAAGCTTGGGCGAGATCTGCGCGGCATTTTCTTCGGCGACCAACATCCGCTTTTTGCGGACGAGTTCGGCATGAATGCGAAGCGCTTTTGCGATGGAGGTGCCAAAGCGGTCTGCTTGGACCAGCACGCTAACGAGCGAAGCCATCTCGTTGATGCCTGTCCGCGCATCGAGGCGCTTGAGCGACTCCGCTCGTGGCATCCCTGCCGACACCTCATAGTTCACCATTTGCAGTTCTTGGCTTAGCTCCGGTGCCGCCGGTTCAATTTCCTCCGCGACGCGACGAAAAGCGGCATCCAGACCGAGGCCAGCTTCAACACAGCAGACGAGGAGGTCGAGTGCATCGGGAAAGGGTCGAAGCAGTGCAGATTGTCGTTTTCGAACCCGCCAATCGAGCATAAGTGCTGGCAGGTAATAGCCGAGAGCAGCGGCACCGAGCAGGATTACGAGCATCGTTGGAAGCGGCAGAGATCCGACGAGGAATACCGCCACCAAAGGGGGGGTCAATGCTGCTGCAGCTCGGATTGTGAGGTACTGCTCAAGATTGGTTGGCGAACGGAAGCCACCTTGGATCAACTTGTCGCGAAGTAGATTGCGTTCCTCGCCAGAGGACGGGGCGGCAATCTGAGAGAGTTGAAACCGTGTCTCATGGGTGGTCTCTGGTGTGAATATGTTGGTCGTCGAACCCCCTTCATTGCGCTGTGTGACTCGGGCCACTCGCTGGCGTGCAGTGGGCCCGACCGTCAACAGGGAACGAACCCCGAACGCTGCGCTGCACACGAATGCGAACGCCGCGACTCCAGCCAACCAGACGTATCCTTCCACCTCAGGCCTCGACCTGAGCGAGCGATCGCATGAGTCCCACGCCTGCAATGAAGAGTAGACCGCTGATCATCAGCAAGGTGCGTCCAGCGGGCTCTGCGACGAGAGGGGTGAGATAGTCGGGCCGCAGAAACATGAGTGCGCCCGCGACGACAAATGGCAACGCGCCCAAAATAAAGGCGCTCATGCGTGCTTCTGCCGTGAGTGCGCGCACCTTCCCCTTGAAAATAAAGCGAGCCCGAATTGTGGCCGCAATGTTGGTGAAGATCTCCACGAGATTTCCACCGGTTTCGCGCTGCAGAAGCGTTGCGCTCACCATGATCTTCAGGTCAAAGTTGTGGGGGTTTCTCAGCGCCATTTCGGACAAACAGTCCCGAAAATCCCGGCCGAGGTTGTGTTCCTCATAAACGCGGCCAAACTCTTCGCCGATGGGCTGTGGAATCTCGGTTGCGACGGACCTCATGGCGTCCGCGATGCCGTGACCCGCTTGAAGTGAACGAGACACGAGGTCGAGGGCATCGGGAAGTTGCTCAGAAAGTCGTATCGTTCGTTGTTCCGCGATTGACCGAATTCGTATCCAAGGGATGAAGCCAATCAACAAGCCGATGATTGCGCCCTTGGGACCCGCGAGTATTCCCATAATGAGAGCTCCGGCCACTCCGCTTCCGGTGATCTGTGCAGCGAGTGTGCTCGCTGTGATTGCCGTTCCAGATTGCCGAGCCAGCCCATCGAGGTACCGACCAGCGGCCCCCATCGTATCGACCAAGGGGTCGGCCTGCCGCTGCTGAAATAGGCTTTCGGCCGTGTTGCTCGATGCGATCGAACCGATTCGCCGAGCCATCGCCTTGGACCTTGATTCACGCCGGCTGACGGCCGACCAATACAGGAAGCTTCCGGTCAGCAGTGAACCCACAAACACGACAGTGATGAGTATGCCGAGGACGGCCGTATTCATGGCACATCCTTGCGGTATCGAAAGAGCTCGGGTGGCAGATTGATACCGGATCGGGCCAGCTTGGCCGCAAAAGTCGGGCGCACTCCGGTGGCGGAAAAGTGGCCCATCACGTGTCCATGTTCGTCGATCCCAGTCTGCTCAAAGGTGAAGATGTCTTGGGTCGTGATCACGTCGCCCTCCATGCCCGCCACCTCTGTGATGGCCATCACTCGACGCGTCCCGTCGGGAAGTCGGTCTAGGTGAACGATTACATCTAAAGCTCGGCTGATGACTTCTCGCACCCGTTGGTCTGAAGTGTTGGGCATGCCCATTCCAACCATGGTTTCCACGCGCGAGAGCGCGTCGCGAGACGAATTGGCATGAACGGTAGACATAGAGCCGTCATGGCCGGTGTTCATGGCTTGGAGCATATCGACGGCTTCAACCCCACGAATCTCGCCCACAATGATTCGGTCTGGGCGCATGCGAAGCGCGTTCCGCAGCAGGTCCTCTGCCGTGATGCGTCCGTGCCCCTCGAGGTTGGCAGGTCGGGTCTCAAGGCGAACGACATGGCGCTGTTGCAGAAGGAGTTCAGCCGCATCTTCGATGGTTACGATGCGATGTTCGTCCGAGATAAAGCCGCTCATGCAGTTCAGGAGGGTGGTTTTACCGGATCCGGTTCCCCCACTGACGAGGATATTGAGGCGGGCCTTGGTCGCCGCATGCAGCAAATCGAGCATGGGCTTGGGTACGCTGCCGCTGCGCACCAGTTCATCGCTGGTCAATGGACGGTTCCCGAATCGTCGAATCGAGACCATGGGACCATCCAGTGCGAGTGGAGGAATGATTGCGTTGAACCGACTACCGTCAGCAAGCCGCGCGTCCACCATGGGGTTCGACTCATCGATTCGTCGACCGACTTGGCTCACGACGCGGTCAATGATCTGCATCAGGTGTTGTTCGGAGTTGAAGCGGCACGAGGCTCGTTCCAGTCGACCGTTCCGTTCAACGTACACGGTGTCCGGTCCGTTGATCAGGATGTCGGTGATGGAGTCATCATCCAGCAGCGGCTCGAGGGGACCCAGTCCGGTAATCTCGTCGAGGATTTCATCGACCATTCGGTCGCGCTCAGCACGATTCAAGGGCAACTGACGGTTTTGGATTGTATCGGAGAGACTGCGACGCAAGCGCTGCTTCAGTTCCTCCCGTGGCGTCTTTCGGACCTGCTCAAAGTCCAGTGAGCCCACGATTTCTTTGTGGAGGTCTCGCTTGATGCGGGCAAAATCATCTGCGCCCGATCCCTCCCCGGATGCGTTTTGTTGGGCATTGCGGACCCTATCGATGAGCCGTGAAGACATGAGTCAGGACCTTCGTTTGGAATTCATGTTCATCGAAACAACCAAGAGAGAGGTCGTGCCGATGGTGTTGCATCCACTTGGCGTACGCCATCAGTGATCAGGGAGACGAGATTGGAGATGTCTGATGCAGCAGCGCAGCGTTTGTCGACATCGCGCAGCAATGCGCCGATGTTGACTGCGTGCTGGCATCGACTCGGATCGTTCGCAACTGTTGCAGCGACTGGAACCCCGAGGTTGGCCTCGATGTCTGCGATTGTGAGAGGAGGATTTTTGTCCCAACGGTTCACGATTAGCCGCACGCGATTGAGATCCACGCCTTGCCGGTCGAGGAGGTGCAGGCGACGCCATGCATTTTTTACACTGGGCACGTCAGGGGAGCAGACCAGCAGCACAAGGTCGGCGACGGTCGCCGCGGTCCGCGTAGCATCGTCCACGCGACCCCCACAATCGACAAAGAGGTATTGATAGGCGTCCGCGGCCGTGCTCAGTACCTTCAGCACATCCTCGCTCCGCAGGAACTCATTTTCGAGCAGTTCAACGGGCTGGGCCACGACATGCAGTCCGCTGGGGTGAACCGCCACCGAGCCTGCCAGCATCCGCTCATCGAGCCGATTGAGGTTGCCGAGTAAATCTTGCATGCTGGTTGTGGTTTGAAGGTCAAGCATGCTTGCGAGGTCACCCATCGAAAAGTCCAAATCGACCGCGCAGACGCGATGAACGGGTGCAAGTTCTGAAGCAAGATTTACGGTGATGAAGCTGGTTCCGACACCGCCTTTCGCACCAATCGTGACGACGACTTGGCCTTGGTCAGTCACCGTTGCAACATCAGATGGGGCTTCTCGCACCGTTCGGCGAAGAAGCTGAGCATCTTCAGGCAGCACCACAAAGTCGCGGTAGCCTGCGCGCATGGCTTCTCGAATTCGTTCCGGTTGAGCGATGGTCGCATGCGCGATGAGGACCGCGCCCGGGTGTTCTGTTCCCAGTTGTTCGCCAAGCTCAACAGCAGCCATGGGGTCGGCTTCAAATCCGACAATGATGACCTGTGGGCGATGGCGGCGGGCAGCGGCGGATGCATCGCCGTATCCAACACTTTCGCCGGTAATCGCTGCATCAGTGGCTAGGCACTCGCGAATGTGGCCGAGGGCGGAGCCATCGACACCAATGACGAGTACGGTGGGTGCGGTCCGGGACGTAGAAGTGTTCTGCATGGTTTTACCGTGAGAGTCCCATCGGGCCGGTTGGAGCTGCCGTCTCGGATCCCGAACGATGGTCAAGTCCGAGCATGAACAACTCGAAGTCGTTCGGGTTGTTGTCGATGGTGACACCGGGCGGCGCTGGAACATGGCCTGGAGCCAAGGGCCGTACCAGTCTCGGGGTCACGAATATCATCAGCTCCGTTTCGTCCCGCCGGTGCTTCACATACCGGAATAGTGATCCCACAATCGGGATGTCACCCAGTAGCGGTACTTTTGCGAAGGTGGCTCGAACGGTGTCGTTCAGCATTCCAGCCATGGCAAAGGTGTTCCCACTTTGAATTCTAAGGTGAGACTGTGTCTTTCGGCTGATGAAACTGGGGATTTCGATGCCCGTGAGTCGAATCGAGTTGGTGTTGTCGACATCGGAGACCTCAACGTAGACCTGCATGTCGACCACATCATCGCCCAATACGGTGGGTACAAAGACCAGCTTTACGCCGTACTCTTTGAACTCGATGGTGACCTTGTTTCCGAACTGACTGACCGGGATCGGGACCTCGCCACCGGCAAGGAATTCAGCTTGTTGTCCAGAAAGAGCGACGAGGGTCGGCTGAGCTAAGATTTTTGAGATGCTGTGTTGGCTCAGCACGCTCATGATCGCGCTGAGGTTTACATTTCCTCCAACGACCCCCAATAGTTTGAAGGCTTCGGCGCTCGGTGCCAGCGTCGACCCGGCATTGATGAGGGTGTTGGCGGGATTGTTGGCTACCGCAGCGGTCGATGACATGGGGCCTTCAATACCGAACCCCAAAGAGTTGTCGCCCCACAATGCGTTGAAGCCCAGTTCACGAAGCGCAGAGCGATTGACCTCGGCAAAGACAACTTCGAGCTGGATCTGGTGGTCACCCTCCACGGTCATCAGATTGATGAAATCAGGGTCGTAGACACTGGCGACGTTCGCGAGTCGCTCGGCGGTGTTGAGGTCGGGCACGGGTCCTTCGACCACCAATCGATCACGCAGCGGGTAGACCTTGGGAGGCTGCCCGTCGACGATCTCGTCCACCCGGCGAATCAGATCCGAAATGTCTTGGTGGATTGTCAGTTGGTAATGCACCGGAGCACTGACTCGGCCTTGAAACCACACCCACAAGTCGGTGCTGCCCACGGATAAACCGCGAATCTGAAACTGACCGGCTTCAAGAAGCTTAACTTCAGCGATGTCGCCGTCGGACACGAGGACCCTCGATATGGGTCGGCGCTCTTTGTATATGTACGACTGCCCAACGCCCACATCCAACCACTCCACCGGGGAGTCTGCCGTTTTTCGAGGGGGCTGGGGGGTGGCCGCATGGGCCAATTGTAGGCTGAAAAGTAGGGTGAGCAGCAGCGCGCGCATCATCATCGTAGAGGGCTCCATCAACGTTCGATCTTGTTTCCGGCGCGGTCAAAACGGGCGGTTTCCTTTTTGGACCCTTGAATGACCTCAGCGGTGCGGTAGGTGCGGCGACCCCGGGTGGGGGCCTTGTAGCCAATCAGTTCAGACGTGCTCAGCGGACTCTTCACGCGGTCATCCTCGGTCGTGATGTCGAGGTCGCCCCGGAGCACGAGGTGAATGTCTCCCTTGGACACTGCGAGGGCGAGTTTCTCCGCGTGCTCGGGTGTCAGCTCGAGGGTCACGGAGGGCTTTTGGCGTCGGGTGTTTGTTCTCCGCTTTGGCTCGCCATCCGTGGCTTCGTCAGACGGCTCGGTGGCAGCAACAGTCAAGACGGGAATCCCAACCAAGATGGTTTCGGTGGCCCATTTGGTGCGGCCTCGCTGGTCGTCGGGTCGGATGGTGACGATCACGTCGACGTAGTTGCCCGGTTGGATGAAGCCGCCCACGCCGGACTGATGGTCGACTTGAACCGTCATTGCGCGCATGCCTTTGCGAATCAGTGCGTTGAGTCCAACACCCGCATCCGCGCTCGCGAGCCGTTC
>DEBL01000313.1:12346-15102 GCA_002348535.1 Deltaproteobacteria bacterium UBA2957
GAGCCGTTCTCGGCGGACCGGCTCATTGGGAAGGATTTTTGCTCGAGGGGTGCGACCAATCACGACCGCCGCATCGTCATAGACGGTCTCGATGTCCACCATTTCGGGCAGTAAATGTCGAATTGTGACATCGTCGTCGGTGATGGTCAGCCCCATGTCGAGGGTTCGCGTGGCGATCACGACGGGAACGGTGTCGGGGCCGCGCCGAGCGGCTTCCACTTCACTCTGGGCTGACTGAACGACTTGCATCACGGCGAAGGCGGCGAGCGCGGCTCCGAGAAGAGAAGCGACGAGGAACAAAGTCGCCCTGGGTTGTCCACTGGTCGAAAAGCGAGCCATGTCATCATTCTCCGTGTGTGCGCGCGGGGGTGTAAGTGTATCGCTAGTTCAAGCGTTCGTGCTGAAAAGTATTGCATCGTCAAGAGTTTTCAGCCAACTGAGGGCAGCCAAAACCCAATCGTGGAGCCCAGCGTAGCGCAGGCCAGTGGCAGTCCAACCGGGATCGTAGAAGGGATCTCGTTTTGTTGATAACGCTGTATTGACCAATATAACCAAGCGATTGCACCCGAAGCCAAGGCGGTGAGCAGCAAGACCTGTAGAATCCCTGCGACGCCGACAAAGCTTCCCACAACCATTGACGCCTTGACGTCACCTGCGCCGAGTGCGCGGAGCGCAAAGGGCACAATTCCGATTGCAAGCGCCACGCCAAATCCGCCCAAGGAGGGGATTAACGTGCCGTTTGCGACCGCAAGCCCAAGACCGGCGACAAGCCCAATCGCCACCCACCAGTTTGGGATGGTCCGGGTGCGGACATCATGCCACGCGACAACGGCCACCCAACCGTGCAAAACGGGGGCGGCTGGCGCATCGAGTGGAATTAGGTCAAGCGTGGCTACGGACCACTGGTGGCTTCGTCAACCTGATTGGCTACATCACCAAACAGGTTTTCGAGAGAGCCTCCGAGGAGGGACAATGCTGTGATGATTGCGACTGCAACCAAGCCGGCAATCAATCCGTATTCGATGGCAGTAGCGCCGTCTTCTTCTTTGATAAATCGAGCGATGAGGTTCATGAACTCTCCTGACTTGCGAGGTGAGTGTACGGTGAGGCTTGGGTGTCTGGCAAGACTTGTTGTGTAAGGGAAGGGTCAGCGAAATGCGGAAATCGGACACCAAACCCATGTGCGGGCATTGAAGGTTTGACCGGTGTTCATACATTTTTGGAAAGGAGCAGAACGGAAATGGCAATGATTCGGGGAACGGTGTTTGTGGGGATAATGAGTGCAGGGTGTGGCGACGGTGGGGGTGCCAAATGCTTGCCGGACACCGCGGGCTCTTGTGACTCGGGTTTAGAGGCCGATGCGGATTCGGACGCCGACGCGGATGCCGATGCAGATGCCGATTCGGACGCGGATGCTGACGCGGAGTTCACCGTTTCGGTCGGTGCGCATCCCTGTGCCGGAAACCGGACGGATGCGCTTTGGATGGACTCTTCGAACGTGGGGTACGTCGGCTGTGGAACCACTGTTCCCGGTGTCGGTCTGTTTACCACCGAGGATGGCGGGCGCGAGTGGTTGTCGGTTGGCGCTGATGCAGACGGCACAGGACCCTTCGATGCCTACCGGGTGAACCACGTTTGGCGCAATCCCGGCGATGGAATGCTTTACGTGTCGGGCAATCACACCGAGACGGACGCTCGGGTGGTTTCCGTGGGTGCGGATGGGTCCATCGCCAATGTTTGGTCCAACGGTACGACCTACGATTACAGTTTCACAGTTGGCTCATATGCGGCCGGGGGTGATGTGGCCGTCGCAGAGTCATTGACCGGAAACGGATTGGTTGTCGCAGCCCGTGGCGGAGCGTGGGTGTCTGGATACGGCTGGTGGACTACCGCGGGGTTTGACGGGCTTCAAGTCCTTGACCTTGTTGCTGCGGGAGAATCCATCGTGGGTGTCGGGAGCACGATCGGTCACCCACCAGTAGTCTATCTGCCACCACGAGCGTGGAGTTTCGCCACGCTCACAGACGATGGGTACATGGCCAACCTATGGGAAGTCGTGCTCCTTGCAGACGGTGTCGATTCGTTCAACGGTGAACTGTGGGACGTTGACGCTGATTCCGAGGGTCGATTGGTCGCCGGTGGTGTGAATCAAGATTTGGGGGAGGGGGTTGTCTTTTCCATCGGGTCCGATTGGGCGACCAATGGCTATGAACAGACGGGGTGGACCGCAGTTAACGTCGGCGATGTGTTGGGACGCGATGACCCAACTTGGGTCCGCGGGGTGTGCCGAGACGGACAACGGGTGGTCGCAGTGGGCGAATATTCCCGTCGGAGTGATGGCTTTGTCCTGTTGAGCACAGATGGCGGAACGACATTCAAGGACCAAACAGAAGCGGTCTTCGCGTCGATGCCAGAAGGTTCCAGTTTAGGAGCACTTCACAGGTGCCAATTCGCCGATGCGAACACGCTGGCTGTGGCGGGCGCAGACGGCACGTTCATTCGGTTCTCTTGGGGCACATAAAGGCTGCAGTACTTTGGGTCTGGGTCGATGGAGGCCAAGGCTGGGAGTATGGCTTTACAAGTCGCCTTTAGTGGGTCATTCTTTGGCTTGTACCTTGGAGGTCATGGATGCGTTGGATTGGAATGCCCGTTGTTGTTTTGTTTGGACTTGCCGGATGCTCTTCGAACAAGGCCAGCGACACGGGAAGCGTTGTGGCCGGCGATGCCGACGCCGACGCCGACGCGGATGCCGACGC
>DEBL01000313.1:15416-17586 GCA_002348535.1 Deltaproteobacteria bacterium UBA2957
GACGCGGATGCCGACGCGGATGCGGACGCGGACCCCGGCACCCTCGACTTCACGCTCGATGGTGAAGCGGCAACCGCCGGCACAGAAATCGGGTTCACGGCGGTGTGGGTCACTGCAGAGGAGTCCACCCCAGTAAGTGAACTCACCATCGTAAGCGATGTGGAAGACCCGCTCAGTGTTTCGGACGTCAGCGTGATGCCGACCGTTGCGGGGGCGCATCAACTCACCGTCGCAGCCACTGACTTTACCGGGGCGGAGCAGTCGGCAGTGGCAACCCTTGATGTGATGCCCGCCCAGCTCGCCGAGTTGGATGCTCTTGTCACACCTGAGACGGTTCCTGCGGGAGCGGTGGCGACGTTGACGGTAACGGGAGTGGATCTCTATGGGAATCCGGTTGATGTCGATGATGCAACGGTATCGGTGGACGATGCCGTTACGTCCGGTGCCGACAACTCGCTGGTTGCGGAACTTGTGGGGAACTACACCGCAGAGGTGGTTCAAGACACCGTGAGTGCCACCGCGAGCTGGACTGTGGTGCCTGCTGAACCGGCGGACATCGTGTTTGCCGTCGATGAGACATCGGGAATTGAGGCGGGCGACGATGTGGAGTACTCCGTCACTGTCCTCGATGCGTTCGGAAACGAGTGCGATGTCGATGCGATGGTGTCCTGCGATGATCCGTCGGTCGAAGTTGATGATGAGGAGATTGAGTTTTCGACCGATGGAGTATTTACCTGTTCCGCGTCGGTCACCGGCACGGACCTTCTTGAGTCCATTACGTTTGTGATTGACGGCGTCGGCCCGGAGTTGGCCGTGATAACGCCAGAGCGTGGCACTTGGACCGACGCGACTTCGGTGGTGGTCTCGGGTACGGTTACGGACGCCGTAACCGATGTAGCGTCCGTTACGGTCAATGGAGAGGCGGTGGACCACGACGGTGGTGTGTTCAATCGCGAAGTGGTCCTTGGCGATGGACTCAACCGAATCGAGACCATCGCAACCGACAGCGACGCCGACGAGAGCGGGGAGGGCAATCGCAGTTCTGATATTCGGTCGGTGTTGATGGCACCTGAGTTCTTGGCAGCGGGCGCGTCACTGGCTGATGGAATCATCATTCGCATGCAAGACGACGAAGGCGGCCTCGGTCAGTTGGAGTCCCTTGGGTCCGGGTTGATCTCAGTTGATTCCCTGCGGGCCGAACTTGTGGGTGAACCATTGGTGCCGACGGGGTGTGTATTGGACAGTTTTGTCGGCTGCCTCATTCGTCTCGAAGGGGGAAGCATAAACTCCTTGGATGTCGGTGGTATTGCGATGGACATCGACCCGCTCAGCACGGGTGAACTGTTGGTGAGTCTCGATCTCACCGGTGTGTATGCGACGTGGGACATCGAGATCACCGGACCGGACCCCGAAGGCAGTGTGTCAGCGGACGTCATTACCGTTGATATCGTTCTCGATCCCTACATTTCAGCGCTTGGCAGTTTCGTGGTTCGCGTCGAAAGCGTCTCCGTGTCCGAGTCTGGTTTTTCGTTTGAGGTCGATGGTTTGATTGGCGACGTTGCTGATTTCATTGGATTTGATGTCACCGACCGCGTCTGGTCCGAGCTTCGCTCAACCATTCAGGATGAAGTCGAAGACATCGCGCCCTCGCTCATCAACGACACCCTTTCGGCCCTCGAAATCGAAACCCCGATCGAAGTCATGGACAACACCTACACCCTCTCCGCTGAAATCGGCGCGGTCGAAGTGGACGACGAAGGGCTCGATGTACGGCTGTCTACTCGATTGACCCCGGATGAGATTCTTGGGGTCGGTACGCTCTACGGACCGGTTGGGGCCCCAATCTATGCGTATGCCGTACCGGATTGGGTGGGTTTTGGGGGAACCTCGCTGGCGCTGAGCGGCAACTTCGTCAACCAACTCTTGTTTGCCTTTTGGGAGGGTGGTTTGCTGGATCAAGAGGTGAGTGCGGACGAGCTTGGATTTGACCTATCGACACTGGTGGTCCTCATGCCCGGGTTGACCGACCTGACCATGGTTACAACGCCATTGTTGCCGCCTGTGGCCATGCCCCGCGAGTCGGCGGAGGATGAGGTCGAGTTTGACCTTCGGCTTGGAGACATGCTGGTGGAACTGCACAACGGACCGGTAGGGGATGACTCGCTCTACA
>DEBL01000300.1:0-3204 GCA_002348535.1 Deltaproteobacteria bacterium UBA2957
GGCGACCCCATCACCTACACCTTCGACTGGGACGTTGACGGCGAGTCCTACACCGACACCGCGACCACCACTCACACCGGCGACACCGTTCCGGCCGACATGTTGAGCGGCGATGAGGTCTGGACCTGCGAAATCACGCCCGACGACGGAGGCTCGATCGGTGAATCCGCAATCGCAAGCGCAACCATTGAGTACACAGTTTCGTGGGATTCAGAGGAGCGGCTGACAGCGGCACCCCACCTATTCTACGGAGAACGGTTCGACGGCGATTCCGGATACAGCGGTGGCGTCGGAAACGCCCTCGGGTCAGCCGGTGACATTGACGGCGATGGCCTGGGCGACCTGTTCATTGGTGCGCCCTATTTTAACCGACCGGGCGCATCTTGGAGCGGCGTTACCTATGTGTTGCTGGGTCGCAGTCTGGAACCGACCGGCGCGATCAGCCTCGCCGCTGCCGACTACCGAATCATGGGTGACATCGTGAATGGGGCATCGGGTCGACGCGTGGCGAGCGCGGGTGATGTGGATGGCGACGGCCTTCCCGACCTGCTGATTGGAGAGCCTGGAAATTCCGAAACTGGCCTCCGTGCGGGAGCCGCTCACTTGTTGCTTGCCGCGAGCCTTGGCGAGACTGCCGACATCGAGCTGCGATCCGCAAACTTTCACTTTGCCGGTGCATTGACGGAAGACAGGGCCGGCATCAGTGTTGCAGGTGCAGGAGACATGGATGGTGACGGTCTGGCCGACCTCATCATCGGCGCGGATCAAGTAGGTGCGTCCGGGCGCTCGGGTACGGCACACGTCATGCTGGCCAGTCATTTGATGGACGCATCGACTGACACTTTGTCTCTATCAGCCAGCAGCTACGTTTTGGAAGGCCACGATTCCAGTATGTACGGGGCAGGTGTGGCGAGCGCCGGCGATGTAGATGGCGATGGCCTTGCCGACATTATGATTTCTGCGATCGAAGGCTCGACACTGGTCCCAGGCGATTCGCTGTCTGAAACCCGGGTTCTTGACTTGGATGATGAGGGCTATTTCTTGGATGCCGTTGGCTACGACTACGCGGGGCTCCGATCAGCCGGTGCAGGTGATATCGACGGCGATGGTTTGGATGACATGATCGTAGGCTCGAGTAGTGATGGCGGCGTTGCCTACGTCTTGATGGCCTCAAGCCTTGGCGACACAAGGGTCATCGATATGGAGGCCACGGCCTATGCCCTCATGGGCGATTCGGAAGACGATTGGGTCGGAACTTCCGTGGCCGGTGCCGGCGATGTTGACATGGACGGGTTGGCGGACGTCTTGGTGGGTGCGCCCATGCGCGATGGCGAAGCGGGTGCGGCGTACCTGGTGTTAGGCGCTAACTTTAGCAGCGTATCCGGTCTCGACATGTCCGCCCCCGACTACACGTTTGTCGGGGAAGATACCGAACGCGCAGGGTGGACTCTAGCCAGCGCGGGCGACGTGAACGGTGATGGGCAGCCAGAAATTCTGATTGGGGCGTCCCAAGGCACATTCGCTGGCATGTTCGGCGGCAATGTCTACCTGTTGACGCCGTAGTCGTTTCCAGCAGCCCCCGAACTCTGACCCGCCCCCAGCGCCCCGCGCCCCCACCGGTTAGCAGACCTCCTCGCGCGCACGCGCACGGAGCCTGACCATGTTCGACAAACCCGAAAGCCGCCCCGACTTCCCTGCCCTCGAAGAGGCCATCCTCAAGCTGTGGGACGAAGGCAAGATTTTCGAGCGCTCCGTTCGCGGCGACAAGGACTTCGTCTTTTACGACGGCCCGCCCTTCGCCACCGGCACCCCGCACTACGGCCACCTGCTCGCCGGCACGCTCAAGGACGTGGTGCCCCGCTACTGGGCGATGCGCGGCTACAAGGTCGAGCGCCGCTTCGGCTGGGACACCCACGGCCTGCCCGTCGAGATGGAGATCGAGAAGAAGCTCGAGCTCAACGGCCCCGACGACGTGCGCGCATACGGCATCGACAACTACAACGAAGCCTGCCGGTCGATTGTGCTCCGCTACACCGATTTGTGGCGCAAGACGGTCACCCGCCTCGGCCGCTGGGTCGACTTCGACAACGACTACAAGACCATGGACCCCTCGTTCATGGAGTCGGTCTGGTGGGTGTTCAAAGAACTGTGGGACAAGGGGCTCATCTACGAAGGCTACAAGGTCATGCCCTACAGCTGGCGGCTCGGAACGCCGCTCAGCAACTTCGAAGCCAACATGGACTACCGCAAGGTCCAAGACCCGGCGGTGACCGTGGGCCTGCCGGTCCTAGGCGACGAAAACACAGTGCTTCTGGCCTGGACCACGACGCCGTGGACCTTGCCGTCCAACATGGCGCTGTGCGTGGGCGGAGCCATCACCTACGTCAAGGCCCAGCTCGAAGAGGGCGGCCCGGTGTACGTGGTGGCCGAGGCCCTCAAAGACGCCGTGCTCGGCGAAGACGCCACAGTGGTGGGCACCTGCACGGGCGCCGACCTCGTGGGCCTGGAGTATGTACCGTTGTGGGATACGTTTGCGGACGCCAAAACCGAAGGCGCCTTTCGGGTCGTGGCCGACGACTACGTGAGCACCGAGTCCGGCACCGGAATCGTGCACCAAGCCCCTGCATTTGGTGAAGACGACGCCCGGGTCTGCCAGCGCGAGGGCGTGCCCATGCGCGACGCCACCAACGACGAGGGCCGGTTCACCGATGCGTTTCCGCTGGTCGAGGGTCAGCTCGTCAAAGACGCCGACAAGACCATCATCCGCGACCTGAAGGAGCGCGGCCGGCTGTTCAAGCAGGCCACCATCGACCACGACTACCCCTTCTGCTGGCGGTCGGGCACGCCGCTCATCTACAAGGCCATCTCGACCTGGTTTGTTGACGTGTCGAAGATTCGCGACCGCATGGTGGCCAACAACGAACAGACCAACTGGGTGCCCGACTACGTGGGCGAGCGCCGCTTTCACAACTGGCTGGGCGACGCCCGGGACTGGGCCATCAGCCGCAACCGGTTCTGGGGAACCCCCCTGCCCATCTGGCGCTGCGAAGACTGCGACACCGTCGAGGTGATGGGCAGCATCGCCGACCTCGAGGCCAAGTGCGGCGCGACGGTCGACGACCTGCACAAGCACTTTGTCGACAACCACACCTGGCACTGCCCGGCCTGCGAGGGCCCCATGAAGCGGGTGCCCGAGGTGCTCGA
>DEBL01000300.1:3601-5767 GCA_002348535.1 Deltaproteobacteria bacterium UBA2957
GCTCGTCGAGAACAACCTGCCGGCGGACTTCATCGCCGAGGGGCTCGACCAGACCCGCGGGTGGTTCTACACCCTGCTGGTGCTCTCGACGGCGCTGTTCGACCGGCCGGCCTTCAAGAACGTCATCGTGAACGGGCTGATCTTGGCCGAAGACGGCCGCAAGATGTCGAAGTCGCTCAAGAACTACCCCGACCCCAACGAGGTCATCAACACCCACGGCGCCGACGCCCTGCGGGCCTACCTGATCAACTCGCCGGTGGTGCGGGCCGAGCCCATGCGGTTCACCGAATCGGGCGTGCGCGACGTGGTGCGCTCGGTGGTGCTGCCCCTGTGGAACGCCTACAGCTTCTTTGCGACCTATGCTGCCGTTGACAAATGGACCCCACCTGCGAACAGCACGCCCGTGGCCGAGCGGGCGCTGATGGACAAGTGGATCATCTCGATGGCTCAGAGCCTCGTGCGCGACGTGAACGTCGAGATGGAGGCCTACCGGCTGTACAACGTGATTCCCCGAGTGCTGGGTTTCATCGACCACCTGACCAACTGGTACATCCGCCGGAGCCGCCGCCGGTTCTGGCACAACGAAGACTCGGCCGACAAGCAGCACGCGTTTGAGACCCTGTACGAAGTGCTGTGCCTCTTCAGCCGCCTGCTGGCTCCCATTCTGCCGTTCATGGCCGACATCCTGTACCAACGGCTCGAAGCCGGCAAGCGTGCGGGTGCGGAAGACTCGGTGCACCTGGAGGCCTTCCCTGCAGCCGACGAGTCGCTGGTCGACGCGGACCTCGAGGCGGCGATGGCGGTGATGCGCGAGGTGGTGACCTTGGGCCGCAACCTGCGCGAGCAGAACCGGATTCCCGTCAAGCAACCCCTGCCCGCCATCACGGTGGCGGCCACCGGCGGAAGCCCGGCCCTGCGCTCGGCGCTCACCGACGTGGTGCAAGAAGAACTCAACGTCAAGACCGTGACCTGGGTCGCCGACCCGGCGGAGCTGGTGAACCTGAGCGTCAAGGCCAACTTCAAGGTGCTCGGTCGGCTGCTCGGACCCAAGATGAAGCCCGTGGCGGGCGCCATTGCCCGGCTGGGCGCCGGCGACATTGCGGCGCTGCAAGCCGGCGAGACCCTCACCGTCGAGGGCGAATCGATTACCCTCGAGCACGTGCTGATCGTGCAAGAGAGCAAGGGCGAAGGGGCCGTGGCGTCGAGCGGTGACGTCACCGTAGAGCTCGACACCACCATCACCCACGCGCTCAAGCTCGAGGGCTTGGCCCGCGAGATCATCTCCAAGGTGCAGAGCGCCCGCAAGGACGCCGGACTCGAGGTCGAAGACCGCATCCAGCTGAGCCTGCGCACCGAGTCGGCCGACCTCACCGAGGCCATCGCCGCCCACGGCGACTTGATTGCCGGCGAAGTGCTGGCGACGGTGCTTGTGGCCCTCGATGCCGAGCACACCGGCGTGAAGGCCGGTGGCGAGGCCTTGGGCATCGCGCTTCAGCGGGCCTGATGCCGACGGTCCGCCACGCGCTGCAGTCGCTGCCCCCCGCGGTGCGGTGGGTGCTCGGCGTGTCGCTGCTGCTCAAGCTCGCGGTGGTGGCGCTCACCGCCCACGTGGAGTTGGTGCTCGACGAAGCAAACTACGTCGAGATCGCCCAGTACTTTTTGGCCAACGGCCACTTTGAGGGGGCGTTTCGACCGCCGGTCTACCCGCTGTTTGTGGCCCTGTGCCAGGCCATCGGCGGCGACACGGCCACCCCTGTGCGGGTGGGCCACGCGCTTGTGAGTACCGCCACGGGTGTGGTGCTCTACACTTGGCTCAAGGGCTTTGTTGGCAATCGGGGTGCGTTTGTGTCCACCGCCCTGTGGTGTCTGTACCCGGTGTTCATTGGGTTCACCCACTTGCTGTGGACCGAGACCGTGTTCTTGTCGCTGGTGATTTGGTTTTTGGCCGCCGTGTTTCCGGCGGGGGCGCTGACCCTCAAGCGAACCGCGCTGGCCGCCGTGCTGTATGGCTTGGCCTCGCTCACCCGCTCAGTGCTGTTGCCGTTCACGCCCTTTGCCGCGCTGTTTGTGCTGCTGCAGTCGGGGGCATGGCGGCTGCGGCCGCAGGCGTGGCTGAGGTGCGCGCTGTTTTTGGCCGTGGTGGGCTCCACGGTGTTTCCGTGGTCG
>DEBL01000150.1 GCA_002348535.1 Deltaproteobacteria bacterium UBA2957
TTTGCCCAGTATTTCGCCGTGGTAGATGGCTGCGATGTCTCCCGATCCAGCCACAGACCGGACGTATGCACCGTTCCCGGCCGCCGCGATGGTTTTAAGGGTGTTCTCGTCGAGTTTGCTCAGTACGACGTCACCAGAAGAAGTCTTCTTGAACCCTCCCTCTTCCATGGGAATTGGGGCGCCGTCGATGGTACCGACCCCCACAGCGAAGATGTGAACCCCTGCTTCTGCCGCCGCCGCTGCTGCCGCCGTTCCGCTGCCGATTTGGTCTTCTCCATCCGAAACGATGATGATGGCCCGGTCCGCTCCATCCTCTGAACCGAGGGTCTCTACCGCCAGCGCAATCGCCGCCCCAAGGTCGCTGCCTTGCGACTTTAGAGTGGCCGTTGTCGAGCGACGAACCATTGTGCGAAAGGCTTGATAATCAAGGCTGAGCGGCATTCGGACGTACGCGCCACCGGAGAACAGTACGAGACCCACCCGATCGCCTTTCATGAGGTCTGCAAGATCGAGAATTTCACGGTGAGCCCGCTCCATTCGACTGGGCGATACATCCTCGGCATCCATCGACAGCGATGTATCCAGGACCACCACAATGCTGGTGCCCTCTTGCTTGAGCTCAGTCCATCGAAAGCCCCACTGCGGCTGAGCCAAGGCAACTGTGACAAGAACCACCATGGCACCAAGGCCCGCTAGGCGTCGCCGAGCGCGAGATTGGCTATTCAAGCCAACGCTAGCCGCAATGAGTGGTCCCAACGCCTGAAGTGCTCTGCGGCGGGACCGCAACGCTGCAAATACGAGCAACCCCACGATCGGGAGCGCCCACAGAGCCATGAGCCAGTCTGGATGGCCCCAATTCATGGCAACCTCCGCACCACTGTCTCACTCAACAGTGTGGACAACAACAGACACACCAGACCGAACAATGCAAATGGCTGAAATCGTTCCTCGCGGTGCACGAAGACGCTGGACTCGGCCGTGGTCTTCTCGAGGGCATCGATGACCCGGTAGACCTCTTTGAGGGCCTTGGTGTCTTCCGCGCGGAAGTATCGCGCGTCGGTCTGGGCGGCGATGTTTCGGAGCATCGGCTCATCGAGTTCAGATCCTTGCCGGCGAAACAAACCGAGAAGGCCGCCCCGTCCGCCGCCGTCCTTGCTGCCCACTCCGATGGTGTAGATTCGCACCCCGAGCGCATCGGCGGCCTTGGCGGCAGAAAGCGGGTCGACCCGGCCCGCATTGTTGTGCCCATCGGTCAGCAAGATCATCACTCGACTCTCAGCCTCGAGTTCTTTGAGGGGTCGTCCAGCCACCGCTATGGAGTCGCCAATCGCCGTGGCTTTGCTGCCCGCCATGCCGATCTCGACTTGCTCCAGCATGCGAATCACCGATCGATGGTCGAGGGTCAGGGGAACTTGGGTAAAGGCTTCTTCACCAAACAACACCAACCCGACCCTGTCGTCGGGACGACCCTTGATGAAGTTGGCAATGACCGTCTTGGATACCTCAAGACGATTGGCAGACCGACCGCCGATCACGAAATCGTCGGCTTCCATCGAGCCACTGGTGTCCAGCACAATCTGAATATCAATGCCTTCCCGCTGAATCACTCGCTCACGGTCAACAAGTTGGGGGCGGGCCAACGCAAGGGTGATCATGAACATTCCAACACTGGCAATGAGCATGGGCAGGAACCCAGCCCAGTAGCGCGGGCTCGCGGTTGCCTCCACAGTCGCCAGCGACGAAAACTGGACCCGAACACCCCGTCGAAGCCAAGGCGAAACCACCGCGAAGGGAAGCCCAAGCAACCACCATGGACTGCCCAACTCAAGCATCAGAGCCCCCCGCACTTGAACGAGGCCGGGACGCATTGATGACGGTCTCAAAATCCTTGTCGAGCGCCTCAAAGAACGCATCACCGCCGCCTTCCCGGGCAAACTTTAGACGGTCGGTGGAGTCCAATATTCGCTCGACTGGAACCCGCTCCGCGTCTCCTAACGGCCGTCCACCAAAGCCATGATGTCGAAGACCGTCGGCGATCTCCATCGTCGTGGCTGCCGTCGCGGCGATGGGTGTGATGGATTCGAGATATTCTCGCAGCACCATCGACAATCGAAGCGCCAATGCGTGGTCATCGGTGATGGTTGAGCGCGCATCCACCCATGCCCCTTGGGCCACGATATGGGGTGGGGTGGCGGGCGGCGGTTCCGCTGCGCGCATGCGCAGCCTGCGGACACACCACCAGATGACGGCGATGAGCACCAGCCCCGCCGCGATGGCTGCCGCAATCAACGAATACGGAGTTGGTTTCGGCGGTGGTGATTCGGCGAAACCATCCATGGCACCTCCGACCGGTCCATCGACCCCGATATCGACAAATATGGGCGGTACCTCGAAGCTTCGAGTCTGATCGCTCGGCCCCGCCGCTTGGCCCTCCGTCGTCCCCACGACATAACTTCCATCCGGCCCAGTCAACGCGTAGCGAGTCACCTGCACCGTCCGATCATCGACCACTGCTGGCGCACCTTCCTCGAGCATTTCCACCGTCAACCCATCGGCCACTGGCACCCCAGCCTGCACCGTCCAGCCTTCCGATGACCAAGCCGCAACCTCGATAACGACCGGCTCCCCCGACTCCACCTTGGCCGAATCCACCTCAACCCGGACCTCTGCTTTGGGCGGTGCAAGGGCGTCCAACACATCTGTCCCCCCACAGGACATCGCAGCGAGGAACCAAACCATCATTGCGCCTGCTCCTGCCGCCGGAAATGGCGAAGCAGATGCTCAAACGGGTCTTCATGGGTGCCGACGGCACTCGCTTTCACGCCGAGCCGCCGTAGGTTTCGTAATCGCCCGTCCACACTCCAACGGGCCCGAAGTCGCCCCGTGTCAACCAGCTTTCGCTCGCCAGTCTCGGCATCTTCCATCTCGACAAGCCCAACGGACGGAGGCGTAATCTCCATCGCATCGTGAATCACGAAGCAGTTGACTCGATGGCGCCGCGCGAGGCTGGCCAACTCACGTTGATAGTCCGTCCCGCTGTGGAAGTCCGACAACACACACACTACGGAACGCCGGCGAAGGTGCTGACTCACCGAACTCAATGCCCCAGCGAGATCCGTTTGCTTGCCCGTCGCCGAACGTTCAAATGCCGCTCGCATGACGGCCCACGCGTGCCCCCGTGTCTTTCGAGGCGGCATGAACTGCTCCACCGTATCGGTGAAGCTCAGGAGCCCGACTTGGTCTCCGTTTCGGATCGCAGCATAGGCCAGAGCACCGGCGATCCGCGCGATCTGCAACCGCTTGTCGGTCCGTCCGTCCGCACCGCCAGACCCGAAGGTGACCGATCCCGACACATCCAACACCAGTTGAAGGCACAGTTCTCGTTCTTCTCGAAACTCTTTCACATGCGGCACGTCGGTCCGCGCCGTCACGTTCCAGTCGATGTGTCGGACGTCATCGCCAGGCACGTAGGGCCGAACTTCCTCGAACTCCATCCCGTGGCCGCGAAACGCACTTCGGTATTCCCCAGCAAAAGGCGAGTCCACGCGGCGGCCCGCCTGTATGTGCAGCCGTTTAAGTTGCTTGAGTTCGTCCGGAGTCAGCATTTAAGGGGTCGGCACACTATCCAACAGTTTCGAAATTACGGCGTCCGGGCTCAGTCCATCCGCCTCGGCTTCGTAGTTCAAGAGCACGCGATGACGCAGCACATCCCGTGCCACTGACTTCACGTCATCTGGCGTGGCATATCCCCGACCGCGCAACAAAAATGCGTGCGCCCGGGCCGCAACACCCAGCGCCAAGGTCGCTCGCGGACTGGCGCCGACCTCAATCAGTTTGCCTGCGATCCCTGCCCCACCCACTTGTCCGGGGCGCGTCGCTTGAACGAGGTTGACGATGTACTCTTCGACCACGCCCTCCATCCGCACTGAACGCACCACATCTTGGGCAGCGAGGAGGTCTTCATCGGATGCGACCGGTTCAATCACTGGCGCGGAACCCGATTTCATCCGGAGAATGTCAAGCTCTTCACCGGCCGTTGGGTAGTCAATTCGAACCTTCATCAAAAACCGATCTGCTTGGGCTTCGGGCAGGGGGTATGTGCCTTCTTGCTCAAGTGGATTTTGGGTCGCAAGCACCATGAACGAGTCGGGCAAGGCGTGAGATGTGCCATCCAGCGTGACTTGTCGCTCGGCCATCGCCTCGAGAAGTGCCGACTGGACCTTGGCTGGTGCACGATTGATTTCATCGGCCAGTACTACATTCGTAAAAATAGGGCCCTTGTGCGTGGAAAAGCTGCCGTCCTTCGGGTTGTATATTTGAGTACCGAGAAGGTCCGATGGGAGCAGATCCGGAGTGAACTGAATGCGCCGAAAGTCCAACTGGAGGGCGCGAGAGAGTGCTTGTACGGCCGTTGTCTTCGCGAGCCCGGGCACCCCTTCCAACAAAATATGCCCGTTGCAGAGCAGGCCAATCAGCAGACGGTCAACCATCTGGGACTGTCCAACAATCGCGCGGCCAATTTGCGAGCGGACCGCATCAATGGGGCCTTTAACTTCGGCAATCTTGGCCTCGATGTCCGATACTGAAACGTTTTCACTCATGAGTTCTCCACCAAGCAGTCGGCACACACCCAAGCCAGAGGGTCGCGTTGCACTGCATCATTAGCTCGTCAATCGATCCCAAAACTCCCGAAGGAATCCACGCTCAACCACGCGCTCATCTTGAATCGCTGCCAACTCGCGGAGAAGCTGCTCCTCGCGCGCACTCAGCGTTTTAGGCACGGCAACCACCATCTGAACGAACTGATTTCCGCGACCGCGACCGTCGAGGCGTGGCGCGCCTTCTTGGCTCAACTGAAACACTTTTCCAGACGGAGTACCGCCCGGAACTTTTAGCACAGTCTCACCGTGCACGGTGGGCACCTTGATCTCCGCGCCGAGGCACGCCTGGGCGAAACTTACGGGGAGTTCACAGAATACATCGGGACCGCGGCGTTCGAAAAACTCGTGTGGCGTGGTCGCAATCTCGACGTAGAGGTCGCCCGCCGGGGATCCATCACGCCCCTCGTTGCCTTTCCCCGTCAACCGCAGAACCTGACCGGCTTCGATTCCGGCAGGAACAGACACCGACAGTGTGTCGGTCACCTTCTCAGTACCCCGACCGCGGCAAGCACCGCACGGGTGCCGGATGATTTTGCCGCGACCCTGGCAAGCCGGACAAACGGTGCGAATGCGCAAGAACATTTGCGCTTGGACCACCTCGCCGACACCGCCACAGGTGTCACATGTCTCGAGGGACTTGCCCGGTTCTACCCCCGACCCCGAACATGTGCCGCAGGCTCCGTCCCGTGCAACATTGATTTCGGGCTGGCACCCGTGCACGGCCTCTAAAAAGTCAATCTCCACTCGAATGTTGAGGTCTCCACCTCTACCGGAGCGACGTCCGCCACGACCACCACCGCCACCGAACCCAAAGAGATCGCCAAACATGTCCGAGAAGTGGCTAAAGATCTCATCGGAGTTCGTAAAGCCCGGATTCATTCCCGCGCCGTGCAGGCCAGCATGCCCAAAGCGGTCGTAGGTGGACCGCTTTTCGGAATCGGACAACACCGAATAGGCTTCGGATGCTTCCTTGAATCGGTCCTCAGCCGCTGAATCATCCGGGTTTTTATCCGGATGGTACTTCATCGCGAGTTTGCGGTAGGCCTTCTTAATTTCCGAATCGGACGCGCCCTTCGATACGCCGAGAACCTCGTAATAGTCCCGTGGTTGGCTCATGGTTGGTCTCTCGGCGTATCGGCTGTTGCCTAGGCTTCTTCGAACTCGGCATCAATGACGTCGTCGTTTCCACCATCGTCACTGTCGTCAGAACCGCCAGAAGGCGGTGCACCTTGTGCAGCGCCTCCACCGGCATCTTGGTACGCCACTTCAGCCAGCTTGTGGCTGGCTGAAGTCAGCGCCTCAAAGGCACCCTTGAGGCTGTCCAAGTCGTCGCTGTCAAGCGCCTCTTTTGCACTCGCGATGGCCGACTCAACGTTCGTCACCTCGTCAGCCGGTAACTTTTCCTTGTTCTCTGACAGTACTTTTTCGGTCTGGTAGACGAGGTTGTCCAACTGGTTGCGCTGCTCAATCACGTCGCGGCGCTGCTTGTCATCCGCTTCATTGAGCGCGGCCTCTTCGACGAGCTTCTCAACTTCGTCATCCGACAACCCGCTGCTGCTGGTGATGGTGATGTTTTGCTCACGATTGGTGGCCTTGTCCTTTGCCGTCACGTTCAAGATCCCGTTGGCGTCGATGTCGAAGGACACCTCAACTTGGGGAACGCCTCGGGGAGCCGGCGGAATGCCATCGAGCCGGAATGTGCCGAGGAGACGGTTGTCTTTCGCCATGGGCCGTTCGCCTTGGTAGACATGGACATCCACCGCGGTTTGGTTGTCCGCTGCCGTCGAAAATGTCTCTGTTTTCTTCGTCGGAATCGTCGTGTTCCGCGGAATGAGGACCGTGTTTACACCACCCAATGTTTCGAGACCGAGCGACAGCGGCGTAACATCCAGCAACAACAAGTCCTGAACGTCGCCTGCCAACACTCCGCCTTGAATGGCAGCACCTACGGCCACCACTTCATCGGGGTTTACGGAGTGGTTTGCGCCCTTTCCAAACAGCTTCTGTACTTTTTCCTGAACCAAGGGGATGCGGGTGGAACCGCCAACAAGAATGACCTCATCGATTCCAGACGCTTGAATTCCCGCGTCCTTGAGTGCCTTGCGGCACGGATCAAGGGTGCGCTCAATAACTGAGTCAATCATTCGCTCGAACTGGCTCCTAGAGAGTGTTTCCACGAAGTGCTTCGGTCCACTCGCATCGGCCGTCAGGAACGGCAGGTTGATTTCCGTCTGCTGTTTGGTCGACAGCTCGATCTTGGCCTTCTCCGCCGCATCCTTGAGGCGCTGAAGGACCATCGGCTGAGACCCAACATCGATACCGTTGTCCTTTTTGAAACTGTCGATCATCCAATCAATGAGTACGTGGTCGACGTCGTCCCCGCCGAGTCTCGTGTCGCCGTTGGTCGACTTCACCTCGACCACCGAGTCGCCAACTTCGAGGATTGAGATATCGAAGGTGCCGCCACCGAAATCATAGACCGCAATGATCTGATCCTCTTTTTTGTCCAGACCGTACGCGAGCGCTGCCGCGGTGGGCTCGTTGATGATTCGTTTGACGTCGAGGCCCGCGATCTTGCCAGCATCCTTGGTCGCTTGGCGCTGCGCGTCATTGAAGTAGGCGGGTACCGTGACGACGGCTTCCGTGACTTCTGTACCAAGATACCGCTCTGCTTCCCGTTTGAGTTTCTGGAGAATCATGGCTGAGATTTCGGGCGGACTGTACAACTTGTCATCGATTTTGACGCGGGGCTGGCCGTTGTCGCCGGGCACCACCTTATAGGTAGAGTGCTTTACCTCGTCGCCGCTCTCGTCGAACTTTTGTCCCATGTATCGTTTGATGGACGAGATGGTCTTCTCAGGGTTCGTGATCGCTTGACGCTTTGCAACCGAACCCACGAGCCGCTCGCCATCTTTGCCAAATCCGACAACCGACGGTGTTGTACGGTTGCCTTCTTCGTTGACGATAACAGTGGGCTTCTCGCCCTCCATGACTGCAACGACCGAGTTGGTCGTTCCGAGGTCGATCCCGATGATCTTACCCATTTTTCCTCCGGCGCGTTTCTACGCGCACTCCAAAACTATTTAGATTTGACCTTTGTAATCGGTAAAAGCCGCCCCCAGCGACTCCCCTAACAACCGGCAAACTAATCTCCTGAACGATCAAGGCAACCCAATCGCACCATCCAAATGAAGCGGATCGGTCTCCGACCGCGACACCAATGTCGCGGATTTTGCTTTTCCCTGCGTCTTCCGACACTCTAAGTGTCCGAAATTGCGAATCAAGGACACGTGGCATGGAGATTGCATTCCAAACCATTGACTCACCGCACCGGCCCTCAACCCTGACGTCCGTGCCCATTCAACCCGGGTCGGTGCGGTGAGTCGATAAATTTGAGCGGCACCCGCCCAACGATCTCCAAAGCGGCTTGACAGCGCCCAATACAAGGCTAATCCCTGCCCGTTGCAGCCGGTGGGGGGAACTCAACGCCAATGGACCATTGGCAACAAATTAAGTGTTCATCCCATGCATTCATCCTCTAATCGTAAGGTGTATAGCCATGAAATTCCGTCCTCTTTATGACCGCATTCTCGTCAAGCGAGTTGCTGCCCAAGAAAAGACCGCAGGAGGCTTGATTGTTCCAGACTCCGCCAAAGAAAAGCCTCTCGAAGCTCAAGTGATCGCAGTGGGCGGCGGACGCCAGACTGCCGATGGCAGCGTGCGCGAAATCAGCCTCAGTGTCGGCGACATTATTCTCTTCGGGAAGTACACCGGTGAAGAAATCAAACTGGACGGGGAGGAGCACATCATCCTCCGCGAAGAAGACGTACTCGCCGTCGTCGAAAACTAAACCTCACCCTAATCACCAACGCAGCGTGCAACGCAGGAGAAGCCATGCCCGCCAAAGAAATTAACTTCCGCGAAGACGCTTGGGCCGAAGTGCTCAAGGGCGTCAACACCCTCGCCTCCACCGTCAAGGTGACACTCGGCCCCAAAGGCCGCAACGTTGTGCTCGAAAAGAGCTTCGGCGCACCCGTCATCACCAAAGACGGCGTCACCGTCGCAAAAGAAATCGAGCTTCCCAACAAGTTCCAGAACATCGGCGCTCAGATGGTGAAGGAAGTGGCATCCAAGACGTCCGATGTGGCCGGTGACGGCACCACCACAGCCACTGTGCTCGCAGAAGCCATCTACACGCATGGCGCCAAAATGGTGGCCGCTGGCGCCAACCCCATGGACCTCAAACGCGGTATCGATGGCGCCGTGAGCGCCTTGCTGGGCGCACTCAACGAGTTGTCCCGAGACACCAAGGACGCGGCCGAGATCGCAACAGTCGGGACGATTTCCGCCAACGGCGACGAAGAGATCGGCGGCATTCTTGCGGAGGCCATGGGCAAGATCGGAATGGACGGTGTGATCACCGTGGAGGAAGCCAAGGGGCTGAAAACTGAACTCGAGATCGTCGAGGGCATGCAGTTCGACCGCGGCTACCTCAGCCCATACTTCGTGACAGATGCAGACCGAATGGAGGCGGTCCTCGAGGATGCCTATGTGCTCATCCACGAGAAAAAGATCTCCAACATGAAGGACCTACTGCCTGTGCTGGACAAGGTTCACCAGTCCTCCAAGCCTCTGCTCATTCTCGCTGAGGACATCGATGGCGAGGCGCTCGCTACGCTTGTCGTCAACAAGCTCCGCGGCAACATGAACGTCGTGGCCGTGAAAGCTCCCGGCTTCGGTGACCGTCGCAAGGCCATGCTGGAAGACATCGCCATCCTGACCGGCGGTCGCGCCATCATGGACGACTTGGGCATCAAGCTTGATTCCCTCACCCTCGACGATCTCGGCACCGCGCGCCGCATCGTCGTCACCAAGGACCACACCAC
>DEBL01000166.1:0-234 GCA_002348535.1 Deltaproteobacteria bacterium UBA2957
CGCGGCCGTTGTCTTTGTGGTTACTCGTTGGCTCCGCAGAGCGTTGGGTGGCCAGACTCAGTTGGGTCGTTCGCCCAGCGGTAAGCCGTGTTGGGACGGTAGCCCAAAGACGGATGCTGCCGAGAAGCCAAAACTGAAGACTCTGAACTTCCAACGCGGTCCGCACGATGTGTTGGGCGTGCCCAAGGGCGCGTCCGCCGATGCGGTCGAGGCCGCTTACCTCGCGCTGTTGGC
>DEBL01000166.1:472-4841 GCA_002348535.1 Deltaproteobacteria bacterium UBA2957
GAGAAGCCAAAACTGAAGACTCCGAACTTCCAACGCGGTCCCTACGATGTGTTGGGCGTGCCCAAGGGCGCGTCCATCGAGGCGGTCGAGGCCGCCTACCTCGCGCTGTTGGCCAAGAACAGCCCTGAGGCCGTCGCCGGAATGAGTGACGAGATTCAGGCGCTGGCTAAGCGGAAGACCGACGAAATTAATGAAGCCTATGCGGCGCTAAAAAAGGACCTTGACTAATGTTTTCTCAGCTTCCTTCCTCGGTCAAGGCAGCGCTTGTGATTGCGCTCGCCGTGTGGTTTACGCATCGGCCCCTCATCGAGATATCAATCGACTGGATGTGGTTTGACGCTGCTGGATTTCTGGACGTGTTCAAGACCAGTCTTCTGGCGCGAGTCGCGCTGTTCGCGGGCGGTGCGGCTCTGGCCGCGGTCTTCATACGTCTGAACATCCGGCACGCGCTGAAGTCGCACCCCATACAGCCCAATGCGTTTCGACTCGTGAGTGGAGAGGTCGTCATCGACCCGCAGCGGGTGGCGGGTCTCCTCGGTCTGCTTGGCTGGGTTCTCACGTTGCTGCCCGCGCTGATCTTTGGCTTGGTTGCGTCCTCGCTGTGGCTCGATGTGCTGAGTTTTGTAGAACGCGTTCCGTTTGGCACCACTGAACCTGTGTTTGGCAAGGACGTCTCGTTTTACGTATTTGAGCTTCCAATGTTGACATCGGGGCGCAGCATCGCGATGGGAATCGTGGTGATCAGCATGTTGGTGAGTGGGGTGTACTACCTGTTTCATCAGTCCACGATGGGCACCACGCCAGAGCCCTTGTCTGTGCGCGCACGGAAGCACCTGTTTTTGCTGGCCGGCATCTTATTCTTGCTGATTGGGTTTGGGTGGTGGCTCGACCGTTTCGACCTGCTCTTCTCGCGCTCTGGCGCCGTCTGGGGGGTAGGCTACACCGATGAACACGCTCGAATTCCCGCGTTCACAGCCATGGCGGTCATCTCCGTTGGGGCGGGTATGGCGATGTTCTCAAGCATTCGCGATGGAGCTTTGAAGCGGCCCGTCACCGTATTCGGTGCGTACTTCATTGCGCGAATGCTGATTGCCAACGCGTGGCCGGGCATTGTCCAAGAGTACAGTGTAAAGCCGAACGAACTGGGCATGGAGACGTCGTATTTGGAGCGAAACATCGAGTCGACGCGCTCAGCCTTTGCCCTTGACCGGATCGACGTGAAGCCGTTCGATGCGTCAACCGACCTGACGATGGATGACCTGAACGCAAACCCGCAGACCATCGATAACATTCGAGTCTGGGACGACCGGCCGCTGCTAACCACGCTGCGCCAAATGCAAGAGATTCGACTGTATTACGACTTTGCTGACGTCGATGTGGACCGCTACATGATTGACGGTCAGTCGCGTCAAGTGATGCTTTCGGCCCGCGAGTTGAACTACGCGAACGTGCCAGCCAATGCCAAGTCTTGGTTCAACGAGCACATGCAGTATACGCACGGATACGGACTCACCATGAGTCCAGTGAACGTCGTTACGCCCGAGGGGCTGCCCGACCTGTTCATCCAAGACATTCCTCCCGTCTCGAGCATCGGTATCGAGGTTGACCGACCTGAGGTGTACTACGGCGAGTTGACGGATCGATTCGTATTGGTCCAGACCGAGGCCGAAGAGTTCGATTACCCCAACGGTGATGAGAACGCCTACACGCGATACGAGGGCGCCGGTGGAGTGCCCATTGGTAGCACGCTTCGGAAAACCCTATTCAGTCTGTACTACCAGTCCTTCGACATCTTGCTCAGCAACTACCTGACCGCTGAGTCGAAGATCATGTTTCGTCGTCAGATTCAGGAGCGAGTCTCGACCATTGCTCCGTTTCTGCACCTCGACAGAGACCCGTATCTTGTGGTGGAGGACGGCCGTATGGTGTGGATGATCGATGCCTACACCGTGACCGACCGCTACCCGTACGCAGAACAGTTTTTGTTGCCTCGGAAGTCGATCAACTACATCCGCAACTCGGTGAAGGTAGTGGTGGACGCCTACCACGGGGACGTCAAGTTCTATGTATCGGACCCCGAAGATCCGATGATTCAGGTCTACGGGCGGATATTCCCCGGGGCCTTTACCCCGATGGATGAGTTGCCGGAGTCTCTCCGCAATCACGTGCGCTACCCAGCAGACTTTTTTGATGTGCAGGCTGCGATGTACCGGGCGTATCACATGACAGACCCCACAGTCTTTTACAACAAAGAAGACATGTGGGAGGCCCCGAAGGAGCTATTCGGGTCCAAGGAACAGTTGATGCGCAGCTACTACCTAATCATGAAGCTGCCGGGTGAGCCAGAGGAAGAGTTCATCTTGCTGGTTCCCTTTGTGCCCACCAACAAGGACAACATGATTTCCTGGCTGGCGGCTCGGTGTGACCCTGAGAACTACGGACGGCTGGTCCTGTACCAGTTTCCCAAACAGCGCTTGATTTACGGTCCGAGCCAAATCGAGGCCCGGATCGACCAGACACCCGAGATCAGCGAGCAAATTACGCTGTGGTCGCAGGCGGGAAGTCGTGTCATCCGGGGAAATCTCTTGGTGATTCCCGTTGAGGATTCATTGATGTACGTCGAGGCCGTCTACCTGCAGGCCGAGTCGAGTCAGCTTCCTGAGTTGAAGCGGGTCATTGTGTCCTATGAAAACTCGATTGCAATGGAGAAGACTCTCGATGCTGCGCTTCGGAAGGTGTTCGGCGGTGGCAGCATGCCGACGATCACCGAGGTCGAGGTCGATGGCGAAATGAGGGTTGTGGCTGTGCCGTGGCGTGACTTGGTTTCGAGGGCATCGATGGAGTACGAAGCGGCTGTGAAGGCCCAGAAAGATGGGGACTGGACGGCCTATGGCGAGGAACTCAAAAGACTTGAGGAGACACTCCGGACCTTGACCATGAGCGCGGAGCAGCCGGACGAGACTGCGGCACCGATGACCCAAAAATAGACCAGTGGGCCTCGGTTCTAAAGCTTTTGTTCAGTTCCGGGGTCCGCGTCCGACTAGGGGCGGTACCCAGAGGTAGAAATGCGTCGTTATCCTTTTGCAGTTCCCGGACTGGTTCGACTGACTGCTGCGGGAGGGTCTGCGGTTGTTGAGCGGCTGCGCGGTGCAATGGAGCCTCTGGTCATGGCCATTTTGCATCGGTTCGATGCCGGAAGGGATGTGAGAACGCTAACCACCGATGAGCTTGATACTCGTTCCGGAGACGAGTTTCCGCGCGAGTGGTGGATTCGCACGGCGTTTGTTGCGGCATCCGCTCCCGACCCGGCAAGCGCCAAAGAGCGGGCTTGGATGACCATTGAATACTCGCGTTGGGAGGATTCGGAAGACTGGTCAATGCAGGCTTTTTTTCGGGTGGCCGATGTGGAGTTTTCTTTGGCAGCGGATAGCGATGCGGCGGACCCGGTTTTGAATCTGCTTGGTACCCAGCTGCCAGCCGGTGACATCCGCATGATTGAAGAAGTGTTGCGCGCGCACTTTGGCGGTTCGACCGCTCAAGCTGCGGACCGACCGAGTGAGTATGCCGAATCCGGTCTCGCTTAATCCCAATCGGAACGGGGAGAAGTCGCGTACAAGTGCTCGAGGGTCGTAGCAGCCTCTTCGGCCTCGGGACCGTATTCCGGAACGTTTACATGGAGAACGAGCCGAAGGTCGCCGCGCGATCCATCGGCCTTTGGCAAGCCGCGCCCTTTAATCCGCATCACGGTTCCCGATGTCGTGTTTGGCGGAATGTTCACGCGAATTGCGCCATCGGGGGTGGGGATCTTGACCTTCGCTCCAGCCATCGCCTCGAGCACGGTGATGGGCACCACAATTTTCAGATGCGACCCATCCGGCTCAAATTGTTTGTGAGACGAAAAGTGAATCGTCAGAAGGAGGTCGCCGGGTGGCGCTCCATTGACGCCCGTTCCGCCCTTGCCCCGCAATCGAATCGTCTGGCCTTGAGTAACGCCAAGCGGCAGCCGAACCTTGAGACGCTCCTCATTCATGGTGCGTCCGGTACCCTCGCATGTGGCACATTCGGCCTGAAAACGGTGTCCAGCGCCAGAGCAGGCAACGCATGGAAAATGGATGTCCCCGACCTTGGTTCGCCCTGTGCTCGCGCAGGCGGGGCATCCGTGCTTGCCTGAACCGCCACGACCACCGCAATCGATGCAAGGACTGGGTCGACGAACCCCAACAATCTTTGGTTCTCTGCTGAGTGCATCCTCCACAGTGCATTCGAGGAT
The DNA here is from genome assembly GCA_002348535.1 of Deltaproteobacteria bacterium UBA2957. Classification (GTDB taxonomy): domain Bacteria; phylum Myxococcota_A; class UBA796; order UBA796; family UBA796; genus UBA796. The sequence goes on from DEBL01000166.1 coordinate 4,743, forward strand.
CTGTTCAACATCGGCACCCTTCGGAGGTGGGGGCGGGGGGCGTGCAGGGCCGCGTCCTCGTCCGCCATTGAACCGCCCACCGAATGCATTGAGCAGGTC
>DEBL01000219.1 GCA_002348535.1 Deltaproteobacteria bacterium UBA2957
GACGCCGATGCAGACGCGGACGCTGACGCCGATGCTGACGCTGATGCCGATGCAGACGCTGACGCTGACGCAGACGCCGACGCCGACGCTGACGCAGACGCCGATGCAGACACGGACGCAGACGCAGACGCAGATGCCGATGCAGACACGGACGCAGACGCAGATGCCGATGCAGACGCAGACGCCGATGCGGACGTCGACACTGGAGGGGTAAGTGACACACCCGATATGACAGGCACCTACCGAGTGGACGTCACGGCAACGGAGTGCTTGGGTGCCAGTGGCGAGCCCATATGGCCCGGTGGTGGGTGTGCATCCGAAGGTGAAGTCATCACCTGCTCACGCGAGTACACGTTCTCGGGCCACGCCTACCTCGGTGCCTGCGAAGACTGTACGTTTGAGTTCCTCATCGACGAAGCGACGTATACGACCAGTGGCGACACGACCTGCCGAGTGGGCAGGCTCCCGTTTTCCGCCGCTGGCGATGACTGGCTCGATTGGCCCACCCTGATGCACCGGCCCACCGTCACCACATACGATTGGTATGGCCATGGAATGGAAAGCATCTGGACCTCGGTAGACAGCTACTCAAATGCCATCGCGATTCGCGACATGATGGGTCACATGGGCACCTATGCCTATACCTACGACATTGTCGGCTGGGGATCAGACGTCGAGATCGGAAGCGGCATCGCATCCTTCACCAGCGAGCGCAGTTTTTACACCGATTGGGCCTACTATCGCTCGACGATTGAGACGGTATCGACATTCACGATGGAGTACACCATCCCCGAAGACGTCGCCGGCGATGGATTCTTTTGGACGGGCTCAGAACACTACATTCCATGAACGAGTGGCCCCCAGAACCACCAAGCCGATAACAACGATACCCACCCGCAGAGACCTCACCCGCGACCGCAACCGGATGGGCAGGCACCGCCGAAAGGAACTGCACCGAGCGCCGTGACCACCGCTTTTCAAGTGGGCTGCGTGTCGGCGTAATGCCACGGCCTGTGGCAAAGGTTTTGCGAACCTCGGCTGGTGGAATACACGCCCCCTCTTTCTTGCTCATCTACTTCATCGGTTTGATTTCATGCGCGACCTTTTCCTGATTGCCGGCCTCGCCACGACATGGTTGTCGTGCAAGCAGAAATCGGATGCCCAAAGCGGTGAATCGTGCACCGCCGCACAAGTGGCCGAGCTCGAGTGGACCGGTGAATCATTGATCCATGACGGTCCATGCGGGTGGACAGAACTGGTGCCAAGAGTCATTGGTCAAGGCGAATGGACGATCGACTTTGAAGCCAACGAAGAGGGTGCGATGGTGCCCACGCTACAGGCCACATCGGACTCCACTTTTCACGGGCTCGTGTTGGAAGGTCGGTGGTCTACGGTGAACCAACACAATCCGGTTTTCTGGCGGCAAGGGTACCAATCGTGGTCTTGGTCGGGTGTCACCGAAGCACTGCCCCCCGAGCGCGATGAGCACAATGTCATGGTTCCCGGTGGCGATGGCGACGGACGAACCGTATTCGAGGAAAATGGCTTCACATCGTGGTGGGTCGGTCTCGTCGGAACATCGGATGGATCCAGCCTTTTGTTCGGACTGCAAGGCGCTACCATCACCCGCTTTTTTATGGGTGTTGATGGGCAGACCGTGCAACTGGTATGGGGACACAGAGGGGAACGCATTGAACGCAAAGCAGGGGAAACCCTCGCGCTCGACCCGGTCTGGGTCGGCGCTGGCACCGATGCCCATGGGCTGCACACTGAATATGCACAGGCCACGGCGGACCGTACTTCGATGCCCGCACTCGACCGGCTGCCACCCACGGGGTGGGCGACTTGGTACCAGTATTATGCCGATGTCACCGAGGCTGACGTTCGAACCAATCTCACTGCCTTGACCGAACTCAGTGCGGCCGGATCCGAGCCTCTCGATGTCTTCCAAATCGACGACGGTTGGCAGGTGCGCTGGGGTGACTGGTGGGCTGGCCCAGCGTTTCCTTCCGGCATGGAAGCCATCGCCGACGATATCGCGAACGCCGGAATGATCCCTGGCATTTGGCTCGCACCCTTCTACATGTCGACGGAATCCGAGACGTACAGACAACACCCTGAGTGGTGGGTGAAAAATGATGACGGTGAGCCGATTGTCTTCACCAACCTTGGCACAGGTGAGTACGTCATTATAGACGCCACCCATCCAGAGGCTGCGGATTGGCTCGGCGAACTCATCCGACGCGTCGTCGCCCAAGGGTACACCTACCTCAAGCTTGATTTTCTGTATGCCGGTGCAATGGAGGGCGTGCGCTTCGAAGACATCACTGGAACGGCCGCCTACCATCGAGGCATGAAAGTGATTCGCGAGGCCGCTGGGGAGGCGTGGATCCTTGCCTGTGGCGCGCCTTTTCTCCCCTCGGTTGGATACGCTGAATCCTTCCGTACCGGGTCCGACATCGCATTTGAAAGTTGGACCGAACCCCACATTGATTTCTACCGGTGGCAGGCCCGTGCAACGGCCGCGAGGGCATGGACGCACTCGATTTGGTGGTGGATTGACCCGGACCAACTCATCGTACGTGAGCCTCTCAGCGCGCTTGAAGTGTCCGGTGCACTGGCCAGCGCCGTCGTGGCAGCTGGCACATGGATGCTGGGGGATGAACTCACCGTTCTTTCCGTCGATCGCCTGAATTCCGCACTCAATCCAGCGTTGCAGTCGCTTCGAGGACAGCCGGTTCGCCCCTTAGACCCTCTCTCGGCTGTGTCTGGGGTGGACCCGGGTCCCATTGTCGAAATGACCCAAGACGATGATGTTACGCCATCCCAGTGGATCTTCAACGACGGGACCGCCGTCCTGCTCAACCTATCGCCCACCCCAATGGACGTTTTCAGTCCCGGCGGCATCGAACTGATTAGCGGAGTTGAGGGACCGGCCGAGATGCGAACGCTGTTGCCGGGGACTGGCGAGGTATGGCAGCCGCCGCGTGATTGAGCCGTTTTACTCGAACACTGCCGCGTAGCCGTACGCCATAACCACGGCCGGCACTGTGCTGTACACGGTTGCGACAAGTGCGGCTCTTGGTGCCATCGCCAGCGCAGGAAAGAGCGCATCGCCGTCGTTGCTGATTGCATTGCCAATCTGGGCCGACAAGGGAATGCCTCCGCTGATGTAGAGACTGGTCGTCAGTATTTGGGGGCCACAGCCTGGTATCCATCCAACGGCAATCGCCGCCGGGATGAGCACAGCGGCCGCTACATTCGGCAACTGTGCGACGTCGAAGCCCGTCGCCATCACAACCAGTTCAAACCCAATGAATCCAACAATGACCCATGAAAGCACTGAGTTCGTGTCCACAGCCACACGCTGAATCAACGAGTAGTGGTGGTGAGCGCACTCCGACACCGCCGTGTGCGGTCTCACCGCATGGATTGCCCAAGCGAACAACAACACCAAAGCCAAGGCCGCCCCGACGGTCGCGGATGTGCCCTCGGGGAGGGCCAGAAACGAATCCATTTCGAACTGAAACGCCACCAACAATCCCACGATGGCCGTGGGAATCAGAAGCCACCGCCAAATCACACCTGACAACTCGGTGTGCGCGTTGCTGTCCAGAAAATGAACGTGGTCGAGCGGGTCTGAACTTTCTTCTGGGCGCAAGAAGCTCGACTCGTGGACGGCGTCAACGGCTGCACCCGCCATTAGGCCTGCAATGAAGCAACAGGCGAACACGATGAGCGCGTCCCCGGGCTTGGAAGCCAGCAACAGGAAAGCAGCGTCGCCCATGGTTGTGGTGAGCACAGCAACCAACGCGCCAAAGCTGAGACGACCTTTTACGAACTGCGTCATCACAATAATGGCGCCACCACACCCGGGTAAGAGGCCCATAAATGAGGCGAAGAGCACCTGAAAGCGTCCGCTTGGCGCCAAAATTTTAGCGAGCCGGCTCGACCCGTCCAACCGGGCTTGGAGGGCGTAGAAAATCCATAGTGTGGCAGCAACAAACGACGCCACTTGCCAATACGCATCGGCCATGGCCTGCACCGCCATCTCGCGTGTTGACGGCATGACCAAGAGCAGAAGGCATCCCAATGGGATCAACAGTCTCGCGAGTCGACGCCCACCGCGCGCACCACCCGCATTCCGACGGTCGAGGTCGGACCCGTCGGCCGCCGGGTTCACCTCGTCCATCGACGGTGCAGGGGGGTTGGATGTGTCAGTAGGCATCGACACAATATCGACCAGATTGCTCCCAGCCGTCAAACAATGCCTCGGCTTCGGCTTGCCCGTGGCCGCCAT
>DEBL01000198.1 GCA_002348535.1 Deltaproteobacteria bacterium UBA2957
CTGTGGCTTGTAAACGTCCCCCTCCCTCCTCGCCTTCGCATCCACTTTCACAACTGCCCTGAGGGCGGTTCGCCACGGCACCATCAGGTCGCCGGATCCCTCTCAACCGCGATGGACCGAGCAGCCTTCAAGGTCACCAAAGGGCTCGATTCAGTTGATGTGCTGTTCCTACGGCCCGACCCACGATGGTCCTCGACGCCCACGGCTCCGTCACCGTGAAGCACTCCACCCTGCACCGTCATGTTTAGCGGTCAATCTGCGGCAATACAGGAGCTTCTGGTTGGCGGCTTTGTGGTCTGCATGATGCTTTCGGTTGGTATTGACCTCACAGTAAGCAGCGTTCGAGCTGTATTTCAAAAGCCCGCGGTTCTGATAAGCGCCTTGACCGTCAACTACGTGCTCGTTCCCCTCGCCTTCATGCTCGCTCTCCAGCTGTTTGACATTGAAGGCATGTGGGCGGTGGGGTTGATGTTTGTTGCCGTTGCACCGGGTGGGCCTGTCGCAGGGGTGCTGATTCAGAACGCCGGAGGCAACCTTGCCTTGGGGGCTTCGATGATCGTGGTCATGAACCTGCTCAACACCGTGTTAACGCCCATCGGGTTTCTGGCGCTGGATTCGTCGGGCTCAACCGGGCTGCCAATGGCAGGGATGGTCAAAACGATCATCCTCTTTCAGCTGCTCCCGCTTGCTGCGGCAATGGGCTTCCGACACCTCAGACCTCTTGCAGCAGACCAACTGCAGCCGCACGTGCAGCGCGCTGCAAAGATCCTTCTGTTTGGGGCAGCTGCAGTCATTCTCATTGGTGAAATCCCTCGCCTCTTGACCGTTCCCATCAAAATGATTTTGTTCTGCCATCTCGCGGTCCCCGTTCTGATGGGCCTTGGATGGCTGCTCACACCTGGAAAACGGGCAGATCGCACAGCGGTAGCCATCGCAACCCCTTACCGCAGCATCAGTGTGGTGTTGTTGCTCCTGGCGTCGTGGGTCCGCGATATGGATGCCATGCTGGCCGCGATGACCTATTCCGGCGCAATGCTCTGGATGTGCCTCGCCGCATCGACGTGGATGCGCCGTCGCTGGGTCAGTTGAGGCTCGCTTCCTCGTTCACGGTGCGATTGGACCAGACCAGACCGTACGACAACCCGAACAACAAAAAGCTAAACGATGCCCCAAACAAATACTCAGGGAACATCTGCAGCGGCACCAGCGTGTACGCGATTGCCATGTTGACGATTTGAAACGCATTCACTGGCTTGCTCCACCGCAAACTAAACTTGGGAATGCGAAGGTTGCTCACCATCAGCGCTCCCGCAACGACCAAGGCCGCAGGAAGCCACGGCAACACCGCCTCAGCCACTCCTTGAGATTCCGCTGCAAGGAATGCAGCAGCAAGGCACCCTCCACACAATGTGGACGGTACGCCGACGAACATGTAGTCCGACCCTTCCCCTTCAGGCTCAACCACGTTGAACCGGGCAAGTCGGATCGCTACCGCCAACGCATACACGGCGCAGGCACCCGCGATGAGTCCCTCTCCGGGCTCGACTCGGCCGCCAGTAACACCGAAGAACACCAGTGCGGCGGGGGCCAACCCGAAGGCCACAAAATCAGCAAAGCTGTCCATCTCAGCACCAAATTTCGAACTCGCCTTGAGGAGTCTTGCCGCACCGCCGTCGAGCTTGTCCAGCATGACACCCCAAAGGATAAGCCAGCCAGCCAACACATAGTCGCCGTTGGCCGAGAGGACGCAAGACGCGAACCCGAGCACCATCGAGAGCGCGGTAAAACCGTTGGGGATGAGGTATTTCCAGAACACAGTTTGCTCCTCGCCGGATGGTGAGAGTGTATCCCACCTCGCCAACCTAATCACATCCAAAGCACGCGATGGTTGCAATTCGGTTACACCACTAGCTTGAGGAGGTCTTTTATGCACCCAGCCCCGCGCTTCTCCGAAATGCCCTACACGCGGCCCGTCGTTGACACCATCAATGCAAACGCCGCACGGCTAATCGAGGCATGGGACAACGCCCAAACCGCGGATGAGCAGGTCCAAGTCATTCGACAATGGGACGCCCAGCAGGCCGAGTTGCAATCCAACCAAACCCTCGCGATGGTTCACTTCCAACAAGAAACCAAGAACCCCGATTACAAGTCTGAAAAAGTATTCTTCGACGAACTCAATCCTGTGCTGCTCGGGCACGACCTTGAGTTGTTGAAGCGCGTCACGGGATCGGAGTTTCGCGTCGAACTGGAAGCGAAGTTGGGCAAGCAGGCCTTTGCCGTCTGGGATTGCTTCTTGGGCACATTCGAGCCGGCCATCGCTGACCTCAAGCGTGAAGAAGCCGCCCTGACAACCGAATATTCTGAAATCATGGCCGGCATCGAGGTCGAGTTCGACGGCGAGACAATGAACCTTTCCACGCTGCGCGGTCGATACGGCGACCCGGACAGGGACGTCAGGATGCGCGCCCAGCAAACGCGTTCAACTGCACTCGATGCGGTCTCGCCCGAACTCGACCGCATCTACCACGAACTCACGCAAGTCCGTCACAAGATGGCGACGACGTTGGGATACTCAAACTTCATTCCACTCGGATACGGACGGATGAGTCGAACCGACTACGATGCGAACGACGTGGCGCAGTTCCGTGCTCAGGTTCGTGACCGTGTCGTTCCGCTCGCCCAGCAAATCTATGCCCGACGAGCGAACACCCTTGGACTTCCTGAACTGCAGTTTCATGATGAATCGGTTCGGGATCACACTGGCGTGCCACGGCCGAAGGGAGACCACGATTGGATGCTGAAACGGGCCATCGAAATGTTCGATGCGCTCGGCGCCGATTTTGGATCGTTCTTCCGCATGATGGCGGATTGCGACCTGCTCGACCTGAAGGCGCGCAATGGGAAAGCAGGAGGTGGATTCTGCGCCAGCGTTCCGCGCTACGGGGTGCCCTTCATTTTCGCGAACTTCAACGGGACACAGGACGATGTCAATGTGTTCACTCATGAGTGCGGGCACGCCTTTCAAAACTGGTCCAGCCGCGACCAATCGCTTCTCCTGTACCAGTGGCCGACCTATGAAGCCGCTGAGATTCATTCCATGTCGCTCGAGTTTCTGACGTACCCCTACATGGAGGCGTTCTTCGGAGACGACGCGGCCCGGTTCATCGAAGGTCATCTCGAGGACGCCATTTTGTTCCTCCCATATGGATGTGCAGTCGATGAGTTTCAACATCGCGTCTACGAACGCCCCGACATGACACCGGACGAGCGGGCGAAGCTGTGGTCTGAACTGGAGTCCGTCTACCTTCCCCATCGCCAGTACTCAGAGATGAGCCACATGGAGTCTGGCCGCTTGTGGCAGCAACAACGGCACATCTACGCGAGTCCGTTTTACTACATCGATTATTGCTTGGCGCAGACGTGCGCGCTTCAAATGTGGCACGCGGCGGCGAACGACCGGGACGGCACCATGGCGCGGTACCGCGAATTGTGCTCACTCGGTGGCTCTAAACCCTTCACAGAGCTCGTATCAGCCATCGGGCTCGCCAACCCGTTCGCCCCGGGCAGCTTGAACGCCGTGTGTGACGCCGTGGCGGACACGTTGGGGTTTTCATGAGGCTGTCCTTAGCCGCCACACTTTCAACTTTAATGGGCTGCGCTCCGCCTTCCAGTCCCGACTATACCCGCACCCGAACGCCACTCGGCGTCACAGACGGAGGCCCATCGGAAGGGCCCAACGAAGACACTGGGTCCGCGCCACCCGAAGACACCGGGTCCGGTGACACGGGCGAAAAACGTCGATAGCAAGTCCCTACTGGGTGGCTGGCGCTTCGGATCCAGCATCGGTCGTGGGAAACCGAAGACTCAGGCGTATTTGGACGTCATCCTCGATGAGGTTGTCGGGCTTTCCGGGATACGACACTCCCCAGTTTTGTCTGTTGATGTCGAAGGACGCCTCCACAGTCGTCGCCATTGCGCCCACGATGACCGTGGCGGGAAATGAGAGCGGCCGCGTCTTCCCGTGAAGTTCCAACACACCCTTCACGTCGTGCGTCACTGCCCCGGACCCGCCCGCTGCGATGAGTTCGCTGCTGACAAAGGTCGCCGTCGGGTATTTCTCAGCGTGAAAGAAGTCCTTGCTGAGCAGATGTTCCGTCAGCTTCTCGTGTCCCGATGTTGTGGTTGCAATATCAATAATAAACTTCGTACCGATCGCTTCGTCATCGGCGAGAACAACGGACCCAGAGAAGGACTGGAAGCTGCCGTCTTGGCTGCCAGTCACTTGCGACCCAGTAAATTCGATTTTGCTCGAATCCGGGTCGACGGCGTAGACATCGCCTTCCGGCAATACCGGCAACTCGACATCAACGTCAGCAGGCGGCGGAGGGGGCTCGTCCGACGCGGCAACAGGGCCCGCACTCGACGGCCCCGTCGACGCAGGCTCATCCCCACATCCAACAAAGAAAGCTATGGCAATAGCGTGCGCGATGTTCAGCATTGAAGCTCCATTCACATCATGTTCTCACGAAACAGTGGCGCGGGTCCAGCGCCCCCCTCGAATCTATCGGTATTCGAGAACAACCGTTACTGAAGTTCGATGGTTTTCTTGGGAAAACCCCAAGGCTTGAATGCCGATCAGGTGCTGCCCGGTGTGTTCAGCCGTAAATGTCCACCGCCCGCTCTCGTCTCGGACCAACTGGTCAACAGCCGCGTCGAATGGGTCGAAAAGCTCTGACTCAATCTGTTCGACTTCACCGCCATCGCACACTGTCACTCGATAGGTGACGCCTTCGACCAACCCCAACGCGATCGCCCTCGTTGAAGTCCGTCGAAGCGTGGTGGCCACTTTCGACCTCGGAGTCCATCCTTCTTCGCGGCCCACAGTGGCGGCGAGTGCGGCACACGAGGCTGCCGCCGACGGGCTGCCCAGCAATGCATCCACGTCGGTTAGGTCCTCAAGCGGGGTGGCATCACCGTCGATGGGCTCCCACGATGCGCCGCTTGAAACGAACACACCTTGGCCGGCACCGACCACACGACCATCGCGCAGCAGGACCAGCACTTCTTGACCTTCTTTTGGAATGGACTGGCCTGCGACCTCCATGCGTACCCCGTCAACCGTGCCGCCCGTGATGTCGAAGCCCACGGAAGCAACGGTGAGTTTGGGCACGGAACGCTCAACCGCCACAGACACGCGGCTGATGATGCGTCCATCGGGCGCTCTCGATGCAACCACCGACTTCACGGTGCCGTGAACGGTCAGCGTCGCTTCGCGCACCATTGCGTCCGTCGTGACCACCTGCGCAACCTGAGCAGCTTCCGCTGTGAACGAAAGCGCCCCAATGGCAACCATTGACCCGATGTGTACCATACCGACTGGCGACTCCGAGTGCGTAAACGGATTTCTCATCAAATAACTAAAGCTCCTCCTTGAAATTCATCCATTTCAAGCCGAAGAGCAAGCATGTCTTATGCAGAAGAAGCCCTCGCACACGGTGTTGCCCGACACCGCGCCGGCCACCTTTCCGAAGCTCAATCAGTGTACGAGTCTGTAATTTCGCTTTCGCTTGATCCGAAAATTAGCGGCGCAGCGCTGGCCCACCTTTCGACGCTTCACCTGAAGCGAAACCGTATCGGTGCCGCATTGCTTGCAGCGAATCAGGCCTTGCGCCACAACGACGACAACGGCACTGCTTTGTGGGCATGGCTGCAATGCCAACGCCGACTCGGCATGCCTGAGCGTGCCCTCGAGGCGTTGAAACGGAGACCCACGCACGGGCTGCCTCCTCAGATCCTGCATGAAATGGCGCTGAGCCATGAGGCGTGCGGTCACCATCGAAAGGCTTACCTCTGCTTTAAGGAAGCAAAACGGCGGATCTCCTTCACGGACCTCGACGTCGATCGCAACCTGCTTCTCGACTACATTGCCGCCATCGCCAAGACCCCTCCGCTTAATGCTGACGCCCTTGGACCTCCGCTCATGAGCCAGAATGACGCCCCAATTTTTCTGGTTGGATTTAACGAATCGGGCGTGAAAGAACTCGGCGAAATGCTCAACAAACACCCCGGCCTGCGATTGGCTGCAGACCTCCCTGCCCTCGTCGATGCTCGCCGAGAACTGAATGATAAAGACCCCGGTAATCTCGCAGCGGTCAACGACGATGAGTGGCGCCGTGCTCAGGCAGCCTATTTTGCGTGTGTCGACCGAACGGTTGCGGGTAGTGGCCGAATCATCGATGCGCTCCCCATGAACGTACTCATGGTGAACCTGATTCGTCATTTGTTTCCGGATTCCATCGTGGTCCACTGCGTTCGACACCCGTGCGAAGCGGTCCTCGAGACTTTTTTTCGCCCATACGCACTGAACAATGTCACATGCCATTTCGACCGTCTCGAGCGAACGGCGCTGACCTATGCAGGAGTGATGGCAGCAGTGAGTCGGATGGAGACCGAACAGCGTATCGAACTGTCGACCATTCATTATGAAGACTTGATGAACCACCCCAATGAAATTGTTTCTGCCATCACAGCAGCCATTGGACTGGATTGCACCGACTTCGGCACAATTGCGCCGCGCAGTCCCACAGACCGCTGGGTGAACTACCGCAGCGAGCTGAGCCGCTGGCTGTCTACACTGCTTCCGTTGGCGGAGGGGTGGGGTTACCCAGCGAAATAGGCCCGGGCGTCCGCGAACGCAGCGATTAGGCTGCCCGATTGCAGGTCGATCCAGACCAAATAATCGCTCGCTGCGGTGACCGCATGGGCAGCGATCAAAGAGCCACCCGGAGACTGCTTGAGGTGGTCAACCACCCTTGCAGCCGCCACTGCGCGCTCCAACTCGCCATCACTCAAAAACTTGGACCGGTGTGACTTCCAAAGTGCCGTCAATACATCGCGCTCTTCGGCCACCTTGGCGGCCTTAACATCGATGTCACCGACACCGGGCAGGCTCGCTTCGATGAGCGACTGAATTCGCTCCGTCAGTGTCTGGCTCGTTCGAGCCTCGGCGGCGGCTTCCATGCTCGCGGCTTCCCGTGCGGCATCAAGGGCCGCCTTCGGACGTACTGCGCGCGCAGCAAGTCGCTCCAAACGCGACAAGCGCTGCCCGTATCGAGGAACAACGTCCTCGTCCGGTTCTGGATTAGGGACTTGGTTTAGTGCAAACAGCGCTTCCGGCTTGCTGGCCGTCCAATCGTCGCTCGCAGGCAGGTCACCGATGAATTCCACGTTGGCATCCGTACCGGGCCGGCTTCGTACTGGACCGGCTCCAGCCACCTCTGCCTTTTCCGTCGCGGATGGCGACGGTGCCGGCGCCATCTCTGTTGGCGCGTCCTCCAAGTCGAGACCGCTTTCGATCCCCGAGAAGGTCTCGGGCCGAGGAGCAGGTCGTCCCGGCTGGGTGATCCCGCTTGGTGCGGGCGCATCCTGCATCACATCGCTGGGGTCCGGTGCGTCAAACAAACTGGAGAGAGGGTCGAAGCCTTTTTTACGATCTGACATGGTGCGCATCCTACTCAGGTGGCCGGGAACACCCCGACTTGGGTTACGGTTTAGCTCATGCTGCCCCACCTATGCAATGCCTTTGACATGGATGCAGCCCGCAAACAGGGGGCTACGCCCGTGTTTTTGATTCGACACGGACAGACCGAGTGGAATCGTGAGGGACGTTTTTTGGGGCGAACCGACATTCCACTTGATGAAACCGGCATGACCCAAGCCCAAACGCTCGCTGACCGACTCAGCACACACTCGGTCAGCCACGTG
>DEBL01000299.1:0-1494 GCA_002348535.1 Deltaproteobacteria bacterium UBA2957
CTCCTCTCCCCACGAGCCCGAAGCCTCCACAGCATACGCTAGTGCAAGTTGCGTTCTGAGACTTATCCGACAGCGCATACCATCAATCGAGGGGCTGCGCGGACGCGGGCAATCTCCGCCGATGGGCGTGTACGGCCGTTGGCATTTGATCCGGATGGCGCGACGCATTCATTCGGACCAGCGGAGTCATTTGCGGAGATGGCCCAACTTGGTGAGACTGACTGCACAGTGAACAATCCAATCCACCACACCTCGAAGGTTCCCGGTGCACCCCCCATCGTATGGGTCGCGTGCATGGGTGCAGTTTTGGTGTCGGCTTGGATGGCTCTGGTCCCGCTCGAGGGGATGCCGCATGTGACCGATGAAATCGCCTATACGCTTCAGGCAAAGCTGTTCGCCAACGGCGAACGTTTCGGGCCGCAGCCCGACAATGAGACGATGTGGATGTTGCCGTTTTGGAACGCGTCGGGTCCCAGTTTCAGTCCATTTCCGTGGGGCTGGCCGGTCGTGTTGGCGATCGGGGAAGCAGTAGGGTTGCCGTCGCTCATGAATCCCATGCTTGTGGGTGTGCTGCCATGGCTGGTATTTCGCATTGGAACGGGTGCGGGGGGTGAGCGACTCGGAACAACGGCTGCGCTGCTGGTGGCGTGTTCTCCCGGCGTGTGGCTGATGGCCGCAAGTCGGATGGCGCACACATCCGTATTGATCGCGCTCGGCGTGTTGATGATGGTTTCTGTGGAACGGCGATGGACGGTGACGCGAGCCGGCCTTGGTGCGATTGCAGCGGCATATGTGGTTGTTGCTCGGCCCTTCGATGCCGCGTTGCTCGGCGTGCCCCTGTTGCTGTTGGGAGCAGTGTCGTGCCCTCCGCGATTGCGTGTGCTTTGGTTTGGACTTCCGGTTCTTTCTGGGGCGCTGGTGTTGGTCGACAATTGGTGGATCACGGGCAGTCCGACCACGTTCCCAATGTCGGTATGGTTCGATCAGTGGCAGGGACGGCAAGGCTGCAACCGGCTTGGATTTGGTGCGGATGTGGGGTGCTCTCCCACACTGGGCAGCTACGGGCATTCGCTGGCAAAGGCATGGACTCTAGCGGGGCAGGCTGCCCTACGATTTGACGTTCTGCTTGTCGGGGTGCCGGGTGCCAGTGTGCTTGCGTTGTTTGGCGCTTGGAGTTTGAAGGCGAGGAAGGGCGTCGTCTGGGTTGCGCTGATTGTTGCGGGCTACGCATTGTACTGGAGTCCTGGCCGCGCCTACGGGGCCCGGTTTTGGCATCCGATGTATTTGGTTGTGCCCGTGGCGCTGGCTGCGGCGCTGCGGGGCATTCCCCTTCGGATGCTCGGCGTGTGCTTGCTCGCTGCGGTTGGGTGGAGGATGGGCGCTGTCTTGCCCGAAGTTAGCGCTGGGTATTGGTGTGTGGATGGAGAATTGCGTGACCGGCTCGAGGCTGAAGAGATTACCGAGGGTGTCGTATTCCTCCTTGGCGAAGGACGA
>DEBL01000299.1:1828-13442 GCA_002348535.1 Deltaproteobacteria bacterium UBA2957
GACGCCCCGAGCCTTGGCCTGCGTTGGGTGTGGAGCGCTTCGCGTGCGATCCCATGCTTGAGGCGGGTGACGCATGGGCCATCGCGGACCCCACTCGAATGACGGGGGGGCTCCAGTTTCGTCATGCATTGCGTGACCCTGCCGACGTGAAGGCCTACATGATCGAGTTCCATGAAGGACAGGCTGCGTACTTGGTGCGTCACAACATCGCGGACAACACCCGTATCATCGAGGAGTTGGGTACGTTTTCGAGCCATTGACATTGCTCTTGCATTGTTGCGGCCCGTGTCGGATAGGGTGGAGTGGGGAGCGGCAGATGAACCACCGAATGTTTTTAGTTGGCCCGTTGGTTTCCGCGCTGGGCTGTGCGGATCCCGTTACGGCTGTCACGGGCCTCTCTGGTGCTGGTGCAGTGGAGGGCTTTGATTCGGGGGGTGGTGGAGAGCCTCAAGATCCCGACCCGGAAGAAGAAGCGGAAGAGACGGACTCCATCATCTCGATGACGCGCTCAGGCATGGTGAGTCATTTGGAAGCCTTAATGGGGATCGCCGAAGCGAATGACAACAACCGGTCGACTGGAACAGAAGGCTATTCGGCGTCGGTCGCCTACGTAACGGAAGTCCTACAGGCAGCCGGCTACGGTGTCGCTGTGTACGATTTCGCAGTCGAGGACGATGTGTGGAACAGCGAGCCATCGCTGGACGCAGAGGGGTTGCTTGCCTTCGATGAAGATTTTTACCCCTTCAGTTACACCGGCGCCGGTTCGGTGACGGCGCCCATCACTGCAGTGGACATTGAGGTGCCACCTCCGGACGAAGAGAACTCCACATCCAGCGGATGCGAAGCCGCCGACTTCGGTGCGTTTCCGGAGGGGAACATCGCCTTGCTGCAGCGTGGCAGTTGCGCGTTTCAAATCAAAGTCGATCGAGCCGTTGCAGCCGGTGCCGCCGGTGTGTTGATCTTCAATGAAGGTCAGGCAGGGCGTCGTGACCTCTTTTACGGAACGTTGGAGGAGGAAGCGGGGAATGAGGTGCCCGTCTTTGCACTGTCCTACAACACTGGACTTGAGTTGCTTGAGCTGAGTCCCGAAACGGAAATCACGATGACGGCTGACTTCAGTCGAATCGAGGTGCCATCGGTCAACATCTTCGCTGAGACCAGCGGCAATTCCGACCGTGCGGTCGTGGTGGGTGCGCACCTTGACTCGGTGCCGGATGGCCCGGGTATTAACGACAACGGCAGCGGCATTGCGATGCTGCTGGAGATGGCCACCCAAGTCGCTGCGAGCGATTGGGAGCCAGAAAACCAAATCCGGTTTGCGTTCTGGGGTGCCGAGGAACTCGGTTTGGTGGGTTCGATCGACTACGTGATGTCGATGACGGAACAGGACCGCAGCCGAATCCTCGCCAACCTCAACTTTGACATGGTGGCATCGCCAAACCCGGCCCGAATGGTGTACGACGGTTCAGGAAGTCTCGGGGGTGGCGGTGGCCCTACGGGTTCCGCGCGAATCGAGCAAATTTTCGGCAATTGGTTCAATGCGCAGGGGTTGGCCTACCTTGAGACTCCTTTTGATGGACGCAGTGACTATGGGCCATTCATATGGACCGGAATCCCAGCCGGTGGATTGTTCACCGGGGCTGAGGGACTGATGAGCGCCAGCGAAGCAGACTCATTTGGTGGCCAAGCGTTTGAGGCATACGACCCTTGCTACCACCAAGAGTGCGACACAATCGATAACCTTGACTTGGACGTCTTGGATGAACTCGCGGCTGCCGCGGTGCATTCCGTTGTTCAGGTTGGGAACCTCGAAGGACCGCTGATTGATGGCCCCGGCGGTCCCGCGGTGAGAGCGCAGACCGGGGTGCGTTCGCCTTCCGACTGGGTGCCAACAAGTTGCGGGTCAGGACCCCGCGTATGGAGACGATGATGATGTGGTTGATCGCGGCCCTCACTACCGCCAATGCGGCGGACATGGTGAACGCCGACACAGAAGATGGATTTGAATTTACGGTTGCCCTCGGCGCGGAGTTTGGTGGTCAGACCATCAGCGCGTGCACGGGGTCGCTGATCACGCCAGAGGTGGTGCTTACTGCCGCTCATTGCGGAGCCGAGTTGCCCATGGAACTCGTGGTGTCGCTTGGCAAAGCGTTCTTTGGGCCTCGAGTTGATGCCGCAGAGTCGGTGGGCTTCGCAGAAGGCATTTTTCACCCGGATTATGAAGAGCTTCAAAATGGGATCGGCGGCACGCTGGGGCGCAACGACATAGCCCTGTTGGTGCTCGAAGAGCCGGTAGACTGGGTTGAGCCCGTGTGGATCGCCGAAGACTCCATCGCGGATGTGGCGGTGGGCGCCACGGTTACATCCATCGGGTTCGGCGTGACGGGTTCGAATGGTGCAGGTGCAGGCATCAAGCGTTCGGCGGAGTTGACCGTTGACCAAGTGGACGACACCTTCATCTACTCCTACAGTTCCACCAACGAAGACGCGGCGAACATCTGCAGCGGTGACAGCGGTGGCCCCCAAGTGTATTGGGATGGAGAACGGTGGGTGCAGTGGGCCGTCCACTCTTGGGGTGACCAGAGTTGTTTGGCGCAGTCCGGCAGTACCCGCGTCGACACCATTGCGCCATGGGTCCTCGACCAGCTTGAAGATGTGTATGGCACACGGGACCGTTGCGAGATGTGGGGACTGTACAACGACGGAATTTGCGATGTGGATTGCCCTGAGGCGGATGCGGATTGTGCGGTCGCTTCGGATGTTGACGGTGAGGACGCGAAGAAATCGGGTCTCGGGTGCATGGCTGCGCGGGGGGCGACGTCAATTTGGTGGGCATCCATCGTTGCCCTTGTGGGCCGACGTCGGCGGTCCTGAATCGCTTGATGTACACTGCACCCATGAGAGTTCACGATTGGCGATTGCTGGCGGTTTCCGCCTTGTTTGCTTGGGGTTGTGCCAAAGAGCCAGAGGGGTCCGACGGTCCATCCGGTGAAGCGGATGCAGACGTCGATGCCGACGCGGATGCGGATGCCGACTCTGATGCCGATTCCGATGCGGACTCTGATGCCGATGCGGACGCGGACGATGGGCCGATTCGAACAGATGCGATTGTTGCCATTGGTTCGGGTCTCGGGCACAGTTGCGCGATTACACTCGATGGCGAAGCCCTGTGTTGGGGGAACAATGAGAATGGGCAATCCGACGCCCCTGCAGGTCCGTGGAAAAGCATCGCTCCCGGTGCAGTTCAGACTTGCGGATTGAGAGGCAATGGAGCCGTCGAGTGCTGGAGTTCCTTACCGAATGGCATTACCGACCCGCCTGCGGCGGTGTACACCATGGTGTCGAGCGGGAACACGCACAGTTGTGCCCTTGACCGAACGAATCAAATCCAATGTTGGGGTGCCAACAACTTGGGACAAACGGATGTGCCTGAAGGCATGACCTATGTAGCGGTAGCCGCGGGTGCGCTGCATACCTGCGGAATCCGGACCGATGGATACACGGAGTGCTGGGGCCAAGACACCGGTGATGGCCGGTTGTCGCCCATCGGCAGCGGCCATGTTGAGTTGTCGGCCGGAATGAGTCACACCTGTGCTCTCGATTCATCGGGATACCCACTGTGTTGGGGAACGAATGACGCGGGTCAAGCGTCACCGCCCTCGATGCAGTTTCAGCAGATTAGCGCAGGCGGCTACCACACCTGCGGACTGAGTCTTGAGGGAGTTGTGACCTGCTGGGGCAACAACGACAAGGGTCAGGCAAGTCCCCCGATAGACCGGTTCGATCGCATCGCGGCCGGACGGACCCATACCTGTGGAATCAATCAATACAGCACTGTGGTCTGTTGGGGTGAGAATCAGTTTGGACAATCATCGCCGCCAGCAACCGGGTCGGGGGAGTCGGGGTTACCAGACACAGGCGATGCAGACACCGGGATGGGAATGTGAGTCGTGTCATCCGGGTACTGGAGGAGGTCGCATGAGTGTCGCCCGTAATGCGCCATGCCCGTGCGGCAGCGGCTTGAAATATAAGCGCTGTTGCGGAGCTCCAGGCGCCGTTGCAAGGGCGACCACGGGCGTCGTCGCTGAGGGGTCCGACAAACGGGCCGGGCCATCCGCCAACCTTCGCCTTGGGGTCGGGTTTACGGTGGTGTCTGGAGGCGTAGGGGCGGCAGTCGGCGTTGCAATGAATTCGGTTTCGAACGGGATCGCCGTTGGGATGGCGCTGTGTATGGCGAGCCTCATCTACCTCATGGCCCGCAAGCCGCCTTCATCCACGGGACGTGGTGGGGGCACGGCCATCGATTTCGGCCTGAACCAACGAGGCCAGCGCCGAAACGTCGGGCCAAAGAACCGGCGACAGCGCCGCCAAAAATAGGCGTCATGCGTCGCCGACAGCCGGCGACTCTATCATCATGATGGCTGCCTCTGCGCTCATCGACGCGTCAATGACGCTACGAATGCCTGGCAAATACTCATCGACAACGAGCACGTTGTGATGCACAAGGCTCTGAAAGAGCTCGTGGGTGAACTGATCCGGCTTCACCTGAACACTGGTCTTGAACCGTATCTCGCCTTGGTTCATGTCGAATTCAAAGTTGCCGATGTTCAAGCCATGGTTGGCACGGTGCAGGAAGAGGGCAACTTGCTCATTTGCGGCTTCCGGTACTCGGTCACCGATGATCGAATAGAACAAAAAGTGGTCCGAGTTGTCGAGCACGACGGCGAGGCAGTCCCACTCGCCATTGTCGCCCTTAAAGGCGGTCTGCAGCACGGTGTCCGAGAGCGGGTGCGTATCCCAGTCATCTGAGGTGAAGAATGCCATTGCTTTCTCGAGTAGTGGACCCATGACTCCTCCTTTGGACTTCCTATTCACTTGGGCGTCTGCAAGCCATGTTGGCCGGTACGGCTGTTGGGCGACGCTGCAGGATGCCGACCCCACCGGACAAGGTACCCAGCACCCCAAAAAAGCGACGGCATCAAGCCCGATTCATACCCCGAAAAAACAATCCTTCTTTATTGATTTAATGTATTGATATTGCGTTATTTTTTTGCACTTAGAGCAAACCTAAAAACTCTTGACACTACAAGACTTTGTTCATCTGTGATACATCTTGGGTACCCACCGACGGCCGGGCTCCAATCGGACGTCAAACTCCTCAGGTATGCCTCATGCGACGACTCCTAAAATCAGGAATCCGGCGGATTGCTGGAGCTGATGAACATCAGAATGAAACGCTTCAACCCACGTTGCCGAGGGGACAGCGAAACGCCACTGTAGTTGCTGTGGCCGCTCAGAAAGGCGGCGTTGGTAAGACGACCACCAGTGTCAATTTGGCCAGCGCCCTCGTGCGCAACCATGGACTTCGGGTGCTCCTGATGGATGTTGACCCTCAAGGGCATGTCTACACCGCAATCAAGAAGCAGGTTCATCCGGGCGGTGGAGCATTATCGAGCATTCTGACCGATGAGCGAGGCGGTCGCGAGGTGATGGAGATCGTTGCCGACACCGTCTTGGACGGTCTTGATGTCACGCCATGCGACCCACGATTGTCGGGCGCGGAGGACCTCTTGGGCACTCGCATCGGCAAAGAGTTTATCTTGCGGGATGCGCTGCAGATTACGCGAACTCACTACGACGTGGTCGTCATTGACTGCCCACCAAACTTAGGGAACCTTACCCTCAATGCGCTCGTCGCCTCAGACTTTGTTTTGGTTCCGTGTGACCCCAGTCCGCTTGCAGTGAATGGTGTGGACGCATTGATCGGAACCGTAAGCACCATCGCCAATCGCTTGAACCCAAACATCGATATTCTCGGGCTGTTGATGACCCGGGTCGACGGTCGAAATACGACGCTCAATCAAACGGTTCGCTCTCAACTCGAGGCCGCCTATGGGGAGGTGATGCTCGACGTCGACATAGGCATCAACAACAGCCTCTCTCAAGCACAGATGGCTGGGTTGGATATCTTTGAGTTTGATCCCCGGTCGCGGGGTGCCAAGCAGTACACGAAACTCGCATCCATGGTGAACGAACTCCTGAACGGCTGACTGGCTGTTCCGGTGTTACCTCCCGGTGCACTGTGGAGGTACGATGCCAGATCTAAGCGCAATGTTGCCGTGGCACTGGGGCGCGGTGGTGGCCGTGGTTCTGATTGTGATCGCGCACTTTAAGACGAGCCGTGCAGATGGAATTTTAGTGGGTAAGGTCCACCCATACCGGCGACTGATGTGGTTCGTGATGCCCACGAGAAACGAGTGCGTGGTGTACTACGAGGACAAGATTCGTGCAGAGAACCTCATCGCGTATCTCGATGATGTTCGGCCGACCCTCGGGTGCAATGTGACCCATGCATATGTGGCGGCGCTCAACGTTGCGATCGCCGAAAGCCCCACCATGGACCAGTTTGTCCTTGGGCGCCGCATGTACAAACGAAAGGTGCGGTCCATCACCTTCAGCATGAAGCGGAAGGCGAAGGATGCGAAGGCCAAGATAGCCGTGGTTCGGATGCCGATGGACAACACCGAGACCTTCGCTTCCCTCGCTGGTCGAATAAACGGGAGCATTTCGCATCAACGCTCGGGTAAGAAAACCCATACCGACAAGGAATATCAGCTGTTTGATCTCCTTCCGCGCACCGGGTTGCGGTTCTTCGTCTGGTTGTTCCACGCGCTGGATTACATCAACCTGCTCCCCTATGCATTCACCAAAGAGGATGCGCTCTACACCAGTGCCGTGGTCGCCAATCTGGGTTCCCTCGAAATGGATTCCGCCTACCATCACCTGTACGAGTGGGGCACCGCATCCGTGTTCGCAACCGTTGGGCAGATCAAGGATGAGGCGGTCGTCGAGGATGGGAAAGTCGTCGCGGCGAAGGTTCTGACGGTGCGCTATTCGTACGATGAACGTATCGACGACGGGCTGAGCACGAGGAAGGCAATCCGCCGGGTCAACGAGATTCTTCGCGACCCTCACACCCACCTCGGTTGTTTGGGTGAAGATGAGACCACCCATAAACCGATGGTCACACGAATAGAGCGCTAACTCGGGTCTACACCAGCAACGCAGCCAGTGTGGCCACGACGGGGATCGACAAGTTGTCGTCGATTCGGCGGCTGAACAGCTCGGCAAGAGCGCCGAATACTGAACCGTATACCGCCATGCCAAGCGCTGCCTTGACGGGCATGTCCCAGGTAAGCATTAGCCAAGCGCTGGCGGCGATTGTGCCGACGATGACAAATGCGGTGGATCCGATAACGGTTCGTCCGTTGACCAATGTGATGCGACCAAACCGTCGACCGATCACTGCTGCGGCAGGATCGCCGAAACCGAGCACGGCCAACCCGACTGTTGCCGCCTGAGGGTTGCCTGTACTGGCGAGGATGAAGCATGCCGTGCAGAACCACGTCGCCGAGTTGACCCGCCAAGCTTCGTGCGGGTGAGCCAAACGACCGAGCAGTGCCATGAGGATGTCATTCCACCTCGGGAAAATCCGCCGGCTGATTTCAAGACTCCATGCAAGTCCCATCATGAACGCAGCTGCCCAGACCACTTGACTGGGAGTGAGCACCAGCAGGAGACTCATGCCGATCAGCGAATTGGTGACATGAAAGGCGTTCCGTGCATAGTTGGTCGGCCGCAGGCTTGGAACATGGATGTCCCACTGGCGAAGACTTGCCGCGTAGCCCTCATAGAGTGGCGCAACTGCGGATCGAAACTCTTGCCAAGCCTCGTACATGCCCGCCGGTGGGGCATGAGATTCAAGCACCTGCCGAAGCTCAAGGAGTCCCGACCGAATCGACTCAAGGGCAGGGTTTGGTTCCAGTTCCTCGACCGAACTCAACAGGTCTGCCATTCGTTTACGCAGGCCTTCTAGGCGGTGCTGAAAGGGCTCATCTTCTTCGCCCTTCCAGTGTTTAGGGTCCAGTTCGCGAAGGAGCCCGTACACGTCCAGCGCGAAGTCCATGTGCATCGTTGCAGTTGCGGTTGCCATGGGCGCCTATAAGCGGATTGGCGAGAGGATGTAAGTCAATGTTGCATCACGGGGCGTCGCGTCGCAGAGCGCCGGGTTGGAACCGGCCGGTCGGGAACACAAGGGCTGTGGCCGTTGATTCAATAAGAATGCGGGCAATCCAGAGTCGAGTTTCGATTTCGCGAGTGATAGAGTGACCCCCGAGGGAGGCCCCATTGAGGCAAGTTTGGTCATTGATCGCGTTTGGTGTTGTTGTTGGGTGCAGCAAGAATAAGCCGGTCTCCGACACCGAGGATCGAGCGCCGGTTGTCGAAATCGCCGCTCCGCTGAACGACGCGGTGCTGTATTCCGACCTCCCCACCGAACTGGAGGCCACGGTCCTCGATGCCGAGGACCCCGCGAGTGCCTTGGATGTCGAGTGGGAGAGCGATCGTCAGGGCCGCCTTGTGGTTGCCATGGAGGTCTCTGGTGAGACCGCATTTAAGGGAAGCACTCAGCTTGAGGAGGGGGTGCACCTCCTGCGGGTCACGGTTCGTGATACGGCCGGCAACCTCTCCGCAGACGAGGTGGCTGTCGAGGTAGGGCCGCCAAATGCCGCGCCGACATGCGCCATTGTGGCCCCGGAAACCGAGGCTGTTGGAAATCCGGGTGAGTCCGTCAACTTTACGGCTGTGGTGAACGACATCAATGAACCGGCATCGGGGCTCTACGTTGAGTGGGGATCGACCGTCGATGGAACACTCGGCACCTCGGCAGTTGGGTCGGATGGCGTGTCCATTTTTCCCATTCACACGCTTTCTCCCGGCGACCACACCATTCAACTGTTGGTACGCGATGGGCGAGATGCGCTGTGCACGGACCTCATTGTGTACACCGTTGGCGGTGGACCCGAGGTGTCGATTCTGAGCCCGATTGATGGAGCCATCATCGATGCAGGTCAGCCAGTTGAGTTTGCAGGACACGTCTCCGACTCCATAGACCCATCGCCTGATTTGAGCATTCAGTGGCGGTCAGACATGGATGGACTTCTCAATGATTTGCCGCCCGACATCGATGGGACGATGGACTTTCAGATTGACGAACTGAGTGTCGGCTTTCACACCATCACGCTGACGGCTACGAACACTGAGTTGATGACCAACGATGAAAGCGTAACGGTTCGAATTAACGGGGTGCCCTCCCAGCCTTCGGTCGCAATTGTTCCTGCTGAACCCAACAGTTCCAACGATCTCACGGCCACGATTGTTGAGCCGTCGGCCGACCCAGACGGCGAGGCGGTGGAGTACCGGTACACTTGGTACCGCAATGGCGAGGTGTTTCTGGAAGGTACATCAGCGACGATCCCAAACGAGAGCACGACCCGTGGCGATGCGTGGCGCGTGACGGTGACGCCGCTTGATGGGCTCACAGAGGGGGAGCCCGGACAATCCGAGGTCTTCATCTCCAACACACCACCGCGTGTTCTGGACGCCAGCATTACCCCCGATCCGGCGTCGACCACCGACGATTTTACGTGCACGTACACGGGAGCGACGGATTGGGACGGTGATGCAGTATCTGTGGCCTATCAATGGACCGTCGGAGGTGAGGTTCTGCCGGTCAATACACCAACACTCGCCAGCGACTGGACGGCCCGAGACCAAGAGGTCTACTGCGATGTCATCCCCAATGACGGGTTTACCGATGGCAGCCCGGAGCGGTCCAACGTGGTGACCATCGATAACTCGGCCCCGCACATCGTAACCGCCTACATCAACCCCGAAGCCGTGCGCGCGTGGGACACTCCGACCTGTGAGTGGGGCGGTTTCAGCGACCCGGATGGCGACGCGGATGCGTCGCGAGTGGCGTGGTTCGTGAATGGTTCCCCTGCAGGGACCGGGGCGACTGCATCGGGATCGTACGTCCGCGGGGACACGCTCAGTTGTGAGGTAACGCCGTCGGATGGAAGCGATGATGGGGAGCCAATCACCGCTACCGTGGTGGTACTGAACTCGGCGCCTACGTTCGACTCATTGGTCATGACTCCGCTCAGTGCAGATGTGGACGACACGATTCACTGCAGTGGATGGGGGTATTACGACCCCGATGGTGACGCGGACAGTTCCTACATCGAATGGGACATCAATGGCGGAATATGGGGCGTGGCGGGTTCGATTTCAGGCGCATTTGTTGGCGGTGATGTGGTGACCTGCACGCTGATTGCCTACGATGGCTACGACGAAGGCGAGGTGATGTCTGCCACGCAAACCATCGGGAACACGGCTCCAAGCATCGCAAGTGTACGAATCGACCCGGAGGACCCAACGGGATCGGATCCGCTGTACTGCGAAGCGTCTGGCTTCGCCGATGCCGATGGAGATGACGACCTGACTTGGTATTCTTGGTTCCGGAACGACATCGAATTGGAGTACTACAGCCAGTGGTTGCCGGCTGGCTACACCGATCCCGGGGATGTGATGATGTGCAGGGCCACGCCATGGGACGGCAGCAGCAGCGGAACACCGCGCAGCGCAAGCGTGGTGATTCGCAATTCGCCTCCGACCATCAGCGGCGGCTACTTCAGCCCATCTGTGGTCCGGACAGATGACACGATTCGAATCGTTGCAGCGGGTGCAGACTCGGATGGCGATCTCGTGACCCTCAACTACAGTTGGCTTGTGAACGGGGAACCCATTGGTGTCGATGCTGAGTCGATCGATGGCGCCACTTATTTCGATAAAGGGGACACCTTGACGGTCTGGGTCACGCCATCCGACGCGATGGACTCCGGAGATCCCGTGGAGTTTGGGCCCATGGTGGTGGCCAACAGCGCGCCGAGCAGCCTCTCTGCCACGATCACTCCCGACGATCCTGATGAGGGTGAAGATGCCTTGCGGTGTTCAGTGTCTGGGTCGCCCTACGACCCGGATGGAGACCCGATGACCTACAGCGTGGAGTGGTACCGCCGCATGCTGCGCACCTCGTCGCCGCGCGTTCGCCATACGTCGGGCATCTTTACCGGTGCCGTAGAAGGGGACTCGGTCGAGGCCACCGAAACCACTGGAGGGGAAGAGTGGACGTGCGAGCTGACGGCGACAGATGACGATGGCGGTGCGTACACGGCCAGTGCATCGGTGTCCGTTGCAGGCTGGATTGGGCGCACCTCAGACTTGCCTGCGCTCTCGTGCGCGGAGGTGCTCGCTAACTACCCCGATGCACCCGATGGCCTCTATTTCGTTCGCCCAATGGATGAAACCTTCCAAACATATTGTGACATGACGACCGATGGCGGTGGTTGGACCCTGATCGCCTATGCACCGTCGAACTTTGGCGTGCCTGCGGAATGGACATACGGGACGGCGGTCGACCGAGAGGGGTGCGTCCTAATGAGCGCCTTCTGTCGGATGTCCGACGACGAAATCAACACCATCATCGATCTTCGGTACGAGACCATCTTGGATCTCGACACCGGGTCCGACGACCGACTTCGACTCAGTGCGCCCGGGCTTCCCAATCACGGCACCTACTATTGGGACACCCCGCTGAGCTTCTACACGACTACGGGACCGTCCACCTCCTCATGGTGGCGAGTCGCCACCGAGTACGGTGGCTCTCACAGTGTTGGCTGTGCGCCATCAGACGCGCGCGGATTTGGCCACGAGC
>DEBL01000279.1 GCA_002348535.1 Deltaproteobacteria bacterium UBA2957
GGCCGGCAGTGGGTTCTTGAGTGTCCAATCGGGTGCTTGGCGAACCAACATGGCTGGCCGATTGGAGGCGTTAGCGGGTAGCCGTGCCAGGGGATTGGAGGATGCGGCGAACCCGGAAAGTGTGATGCCAATTCGCATCCGATTCGATGAGTTGAGCCTCGATCTATGGGATGTAGGAGTCCAAGGGCTCGACCTGAGAGTGGGACATCAGACGGTTCAGTGGGGGGTTGGAGACCAATTCAATCCAACCAACACGCTGAACCCCAATGACCTCGAAGATCCGTTGCACTTCGGTAAGCAACTCCCCAACAGCATGATCAGAGTGGATTACGCGCTTGGCCGGATGTGGACCTTGTCTGCGGTGGGTGTTCCGGTGTTTCGCCCATCGGCACTCCCGGCAACGGCGCCGATTGGGACGGCGTTTGTGGATCGCATGCCCGTACTGGAGGATGATTTGCGACGGGAACTGCAGGCGGCGCAAGCCTACTCCCGTGACGCCACCAACACCCCGACCGTTGTGGAGTCCACCCGCCTGTTGGGACCGGGCAGGGGTCTGGAGAATGCCCAAGGAATGGTGAGGCTTGGAGGATCGCTCGGGATGCAAGACGTGGCATTGTCTTGGTACAGCGGTCGGTCGGACATCCCCCAACCCGTTTCCAATCATACAAGGCGACACTCCCAAGAGATTTGTCATCCGGAACGCGGATCGGATTGCATAGACGGGTACCTATTGACGAGCGCGTCGATGGCGTACCCGCGCATGCATGTCGCTGGGTTCAATGGCGCAGGCGAGATCAACCCCTTTGGGTTTATTGGCGGGCATCCGATTGGTTGGCGTGTCGAGGTTGCCCACGTACAACCTGAACAAACCGCAATTGCGATCACCAACGATGCGCTAGACCTCGGGGGTGATCTCATCCAACCCGCTGGAGAATACGACTACGGTCTCGAAGGGGAGAGGCCGACCGTCGTCTCCGGCGCGTCGTTCACCAAATGGACGCTCGGTGTGGACTACACCTTTGGACCATTGCTGTACGTGAACATGCAATGGGTTCATGGCATGGTGGATGAATTCGGATCGGGTGACTTCATTTCGCCGGGCTACGTCACGCGAGCCGGGGATGCCAACTGGGAGATTCGTCGATACCGGCTCGGGGACTACCTTGTTGTTGGTGCGGATCTGCAACTGGGTGGACCAACATTGCGCCTGTTTAGCCTCGTTGACCTGACCGGCTACATCCGCGAGGACTCGTCCGGGCGTGCGATAGAACGGGAACGGTTCGGCCCGTTTAGCCCTGAGGGTTATTCAGCCGTTGTTTATCCGGAACTGATTGTTCCCATGAAAGACGGATTGCGCCTGAACACCGGTGCGGTCGTCATGCTGGGCGAGGACTACACAAAATTCGGTGACCCCGCAGCGGGTGGAACCGTTGGCTATGTAAAGCTCAACCACCGTTTCTAACGGTTTTTCGAATCCGAAATTGTCCCAGCATTCCCCAGCACGAGTTCTTCACATTCGGCAAGCACGCTGGCGAGCATCTCGCCAATGTTTCCCATGTCGTATTCTTCTGGGCACAACTCAATTAGACCCTGCCCGGCCTCCGTCGATGCGTTGATCAAAACACTTGGTAATTCCATTCGAAGCTCCATAGTCGTTGAGCGATTATGGTACTTTACAGGTATTGACATGTCAAGTGTTTATCCGTGCGGGGTCGTTAAGCTCCCGTTGAGGTTTTAGCGTACGATTTCAATCACTATTGAAATAAACAAAGAGGCAGGGAAACTTCCTCGTTGACGGCTTCGAAAGTGAGGTTATACGGGCGCCAAGCACGCTGAATGAGTATTCATTCATGACTGGAGGAACAATGTTGGAACGTGTACGAGAAGAGTTGAAGGAATTGCAGGGTATGATTCGTGGGGCCCAAGATCAGTTCGTAGACCAAGCGGATCAGTTGGTGCACCAAGCTCGCCACAAGGCGCATCTTGTTCGCGGTGAAGGTGAGGAGCGACTGTGGACTCTTGAGACCCAAGCCATCGACTGGGTGGATGACCTGCTCGAGCGGTCTGACGCGCCCGGCATTGCCCGAGTTCGAGAACCAGTCGCCAAGTTGCTGGACCAAGCACGGTCATCGGTGTTCGCGAACCCCGTAGACGGATATGACTCGCTAAACGCGCGGGCTGCGGCCGATGCTGTTCGAGACCTCGGCACAACGGGCCTCCTGCAAATCGAAGCCATTGAGAAAAATGGAAAGGGCCGTAAGACCGTTTTTGAGGCCATCGAACGGCGTCGTGCACAGCTCCAAAAGCTGCCGTTCCGCGACCGTGGTGCGGCGTAGTCGGCGCTACAACCTGATGGAAGCCGCCGGCCGTGCGGACTCCGTTACAATGGGCCCGGAGGTGTAATGCTCCGGGCCCTTTTTATTGTTTCCGTTGCCGGGTGTGGTAAGTCCTCTGAGACCGGGCGAGGGGATAGCGTTTTTCATGCTTCAGAAGACGACTCTGGGTGGGTGGACGATTCCAAACCAGACAGCAGCCCGTCCTTAGATGGTTTCATCGGCAGCGCCTGTTCGACTGATACAGACTGCGAGTATGAAGGCGGCGTCTGCCTCCTTGACGGATTTCCAAACGGCATGTGCTCATTGGCCTGCGATCGCACCTGCCCCGATCGCGATGGGTTCCCAGTCACGTTCTGCGTTGACGGCGGAACCGCACCCGGAGGGTTCCCGGATGATGAGGGCTGGTGTGTCTCGCGCTGCAGTTTCGGGGCCTATTTAGAGAGCGGGTGCCGTCCCGATTACGGGTGCTCGATCGAGGCGAGAAATGAGCAACCTTGGACTGAGACATACACGTGCCTTCCGCATGCCACCTCCGATCTCGAAGAGTGCCACTACCGGCTCGCGGACAGGGGAGTGGATTTTGAGCCCACGGTGCGCGCACCAGACAGCCCCGAAGGTCATCCAGAACTGACGTGCACAATCGAAGATCCTGTCTGGGTGTTTTCCCCCGTTTTTGATGTGGACCTAGACTACTACGACGGGACGCCAACGCCACGGACACTCGCCTCCTGCGAGGCGGCCCATAGCATTGCAGACACGGCGGATGATGCAGCGAAAGCGGGTGTGGCGAGCATCTTGCACATTGGGACCTACAACTGCCGAGTCATTGCCGGGACATCTACACTTTCACGGCATGGGTACGGCGATGCTCTCGATATTTATGGTTTTCGGCTCATCAACGGTGAGACATGGACGTTGATCGACCACTGGGAACACGACACCACATCCCCGGCTACGGAGTCGGGCCGGTTTCTATACGACATCGCCCACCGGTGGTACGACGCCTGGATTTGGAACATAATACTGACTCCGAACTACAACAGCGCGCACGACAACCACTTCCATCTTGACTTGACACCAGGATGGCATGACTTGTCGGCTCATAACGGGCGGTACATTGGCCCCGCGCCATACACGGACTGAGCTTGCCGGAGGGTGAGGGGGCGTTGCGGCAGTCAGGAAGAGGCCCCTGTATCGCCTGAATCGGTGTCCGCGTCTGCATCGGCATCAGCGTCCGAATCTGCGTCCGCGTCTGCATCG
>DEBL01000182.1 GCA_002348535.1 Deltaproteobacteria bacterium UBA2957
CCGAGGTCTCGGACATCAGCCAGCATCTCTGGTCCCAGTACAAAGACCGCGGACTGCGGGTCTGGGGCGTCGCCTCCATGGACAGTCGCAATGAGCTTGAGCGGTTCCGCGATCAGCTTGGCATTGAGTTTCCCATCTTGTACGACGACACGGGCGAGGTGCACGCTCAGTGGTTGCAGGATGTTGCCTTTCCGTCAGCGGCGTTCCCGCAGGATTGGTTGGTCGATCCCGAGGGGCGCGTGGCCTACGCCAACAACACATACGAGCCCGACGAAATACGCGCGCTGCTCGATGCATGGTTGCCGGCCCCTTCCGACGACTGAGCAGGACACTCGGTCGCTGAAGGGCACTCGAGTGGCGCGTTTGTCAGCTGTTGGGCTTCAACGACGTGTCGCCAAGTGCGACTCGGTTGGCGGCATTCGCTTCGTCAACGAGGACGCCGTTCACCACTTGGTCTGTGTTGGCCCACGCCTCATCGCCCTTAAAGGCCATGCCCTCATTCGTGCTGCCTTCGGTGACGTCGAGCGACCAGTCAAAGCCACCCTTGTCCACACCATGGTTCAAGCTGCCACTCGAGGCGTCCCAAGATGCCTCTTGAGACGCGTCTGGGGCATTGGATTGCATGGCTTGAAGACGCGCCTCTGCAAGTTCAGACAATGCAACCTCTACATCCGGCTCGACAACCGGTGCCCCGGCTGGACTGCCACTGGGCGGCTTCGCCCGGTTGAGGTTCTCAAGAAGTGGGTCCGGTGCTGAGGGCCCGTTGGTGCCGTTGATGCCGTCGATCATGGGGAAACTCCTGTTCATTGAGGCATATCCGCTGGGCCCGTTTGCCCGAAGCGGAATGCGAGAGTTTCCCCGGCGACGTCTCGAAGTCACCAGCAGTGTAACCGCTACCGCGTGAAAAGCAAAGTCAAACCCACCAAATCAACTCAGTACTCCACAGGCTCGGCATCCAGATGCCGCCACAAATACCACGTACCCACAGTCCGAAACGGTGCCCATGGCTGAGCAATCTGCGCCACCTCAACCACTGTGAGTGGAGCGCTGTTCGCGTACAACTGTTCCACTGCACGAATCACTCCGATGTCGCCGAGCGGGAGCACGTCGGGCCGCAACAGCGAAAAGATCAGCACCATTTCCGCGGTCCACGGACCGATGCCGCGCAACGCCGTCAGACGCTTTCGCACCGCATCATCATCCATTTCATTCCAGTCCACGGTACTCACCCACTGCGCGTCGCTGGCCAATCCACAAATGTATTCCACCTTTCGTCCAGAAAGCCCCACACGTTTGAGAACTGCGGGCGCATGAGCCTCAATCGCTTCGGGTGTCACCACACCGACAAGGTCAATGAACCGGCCCCACACTGCATCGGCCGCTTTGGCAGAAATCTGTTGGCCCACTATCGCGTGTACAAGGGTCTCGAACACATCCCGTTTTGATCGCAATGGTGGCTCTTCGTAAGCATCAATGACCGCCGCCATCACCGCATCAACACGCCTCAAGTGGGCTTTGGCTTCGGCCCAATAATCGGGGGATTCCTTCATACCGATCATGTAACGGAGTTTGCGGTGTACAATCCACACCGTGGAGGCGTGATGCGCACGATATGGATGGCAAGTATTGTGTTTGGAGGGTGTGTCAGCGGATCCGGTTCCGTCGAGGTCTCCAAACCATCCCCAACCGACACCGCCATCACAGAGGCGCCTGACCTCGCGGACGCCGATGCCGATGGGAGCCCAAAGCCCGACACAGGAGACACCGATGACGTCGACCCTTACGAAGCGTGCGCGGATGAGATCGTACCGGCACTCGAGTGGTTCAGCGGACGCGAACTGACGGAACAAGAAGGTGAGGTTGAGTTCGCCCAGACCCACGTCATCCGCTCCGATGAGGAACGGTGGGCGCCTCCGCTCATCGAACACCGATCAGCACTGTTTTTGTTCACCCCAAATGATCCCATCGAAAGCGCGATCGATGCCCGCATATCCGCTTCGCGAGACGGTGAGTTGGTTGGAGTGCTTCGACTCCAATCGCCCGAAGCACTGCCCACACCCCTCGAACAAGACCTCACCACCGTCCCACTTGACCCGTGGTCTGACCGTGCATGGAGCGTCATGCTGCCATGGCAATGGGTCCAAGAAGGGACCCAGCTGACCATCGGGATCGATACCGGTGATTCGGTAATGACGCACGAACACACTCTCGCAGAGCTCGGTGCCCCCCAACGGTTCACGCTGTCGCGTTCCAAAATGGTGCTGTTTGGAGACGCCGACTACCCAACCACCACCGAACGTGCCGAGCGAATTGGTCAAGACTTCTTTGCCTCGGTTCCAGTCTCCTCGATGCGCTGGGTCGACTCGGCCCCGTGGCGCCTCGACGAAATTGTCGTCCGTGCGGAAGGCGGCCCTGTTCTGGTTCGTTCCGAAGGCGAACGACTGGCCACAACATCAGACCCCGATCGTTGGCACATTCTTAAGCATCAGTTTGCCATCGCGATGAGTCTGGCGAACACCGGCCGCGGGTTGGCCAAGACTTCGGGAGGCGATTCCTCGCCATACTCGTTTGGCACATCCGTCGGATCGGGGTGGGTTCGCAACGATGACGGCACCTATTCTGACTTGGACAACGCACCCTACGCCGCAGGATGGACTGGGTGGACAGCCATGTGGCTCGGCGAATGCGCAAACGTCTTTATTCATGAGATCGGACACTCTTTCACGCTCGCCCATTTCACCGATGGCACGGGGGCTGCGTGGGGTATCGGCGATGAATACCCCGAAGATGGGACAAACTTGGCGAGCCACCCTTGGGGGTTCGACTCGACTCGAACACGATTCCGGACTTGGTATCGCGTCAATAGCGACGGTCCGGTGATGACCGAGACGGGAGATTGGCAGGGCAAGCGCGACCCCATGAACGGAGGAGAATCGGCCACCTCAGCATCTTGCTTTCCGCAGTTCACCGCCTACCACGCTTGGCAGATTCAAGATTGGTCACAGTCACGACCCACAATCGAGACCGTGGACGGAACTCCCGGAATCTACGCATGGGACCCCGAGTCGCGCATCATGGTTGAGACCAGTCCTGTAGAGCCTGGGTCCATGCGCCCCATCGCCGTGGATGTCCCGACCATCACCGTCATCGGAACCCTCGCCCATCGACCTGAATCCAGTCGCGTATACCCGCCGATTCATTGGGCATCGGGCAATGCCTTCGCATTTGTGTCTCCCGATGATGGGTCCACCGACGCGCACTACGATGGTTCACACTACTTCATTGCCATCGAATACGAGGATGGCATCACGGAACGAAGGCTCATCGCGCAGGCGGCGCTGCCTCACACCGATACGGATCTCTACCTGTGGAGCGTGAACCTTGAGGCGAACCGGAACCCAACCCGGGTGACGCTGTACCAAACCTTGGAGGCCCATCCCGCGATGGACATTGAGACAGCCTCCCCCCTGCACACAATGGTCATCGAGCCCACCGCAGAGCCCATCCCAAAACCGGTCCTGATGGGCAATGGATTTGTCGCCAATGGTGCGCTCACCCTCACCGATTGGTGTGAACCCGGCCTGAACTGCACCGCTCGTTCAGCGACCAGCGAGTGGACCATCGGACAGGAGGCCATCCACTTCGCTATGGAGGGAGACTCCGCAGATTCGGCGACCGCATGCAGCGATGAAGGGTCTGTGACCGAACTGGTTGTTCCCATCCAGAACGAAGCGGGCGAGCGTTCAACGCTCACCGTACACGCCCAGCGGACCGTAACCACGGCCGGGCATGCATGGTCAGGCAACATGTACGATCGGACGCCTTGGATTGACGCGGACAATGTTCGCCAGGGCCTCCGTGTCTGGATTCCGTACGCACCCAATGCCACACTGCTGCCCGGCACATGGTCCAATGAAGAGCGGATTAATCTCCGCGCGCTGGTCGATGGCGATGAGCTCACGGTTGTACCGGTGGTCATCGACTTCACCGTGCTCCCCACCGAAATTATCGACATCGGTGTGCCCTACGAGGGGGCTTCCGTGACCACCGATGGCAGTTCAACCTTTTTTACCGTTCAAGACGCAAGCATGGGACCGACCACGGGGGTGTGGTGGGGCTCCTCGGAGGCAACACCGCTCACGATTCCCGTTCGCAACACTGCCACCGGCGAATCCAGTCATCTGCGCCTCGATTCGTGGAAACGAAGCTGCGATCTGGGCTGGGGCACGTGGTGGAACCTGAACGCGGCACAAGTCGCGGACGGATCCTGCGCTCAGTGGCCACAACTGGCCGTCTCCGAGGCCGGTAATGAGCACCTTGAACCCGGGCAACGCTACGCGAGCCCTCCGTCGTGGCCGCTGGTGTTGCGAGGCCATGCATGGCATCGAAGTCAATCGATTGTTGACACTCGAGCCATCGAAATCACGTATACCGCACCTTAAGCAGGGTCGAACGGTAGACGCGGCCCCACCGGTCATCTACGCTATTGAGCATGTTGAACCGCCGTGAGTTTGGATTGTTGTCCTTGGGGGCCATGGCCCCCTTGCGAGTGGTTGCCGATGGGCAGCGAGCCGAGCGAAAGTTTGTGTTCATCTTCAATGACGGCGGTTGGGACACTAGCCACGTCTTCACGCCCTTGTTCGGCATCGATGGAGCCTACATCGAGCCCGACACCACGACCCAACGCGCCAGCGGCATCGAATACGTTGACCATCCAGCACGCCCCTCGGTTCGAGAGTTTTTCGAACGTCACGGCAGTCGTTGCGCCGTCATCAACGGCATCGAAGTGCCATCGATCACTCATGAGCGCTGCCGCGAGCTGATCCTAACGGGATCGGGTGCCCTTTCAGACGATTGGGGCGCGGTGTTGGCGGGTCGCTCAGACCGCAATCTGCTGTTGCCCCATGTCGTGCTTGATGGCCCCGCATTCACCCGTACCTTCACCGACCAAGTGGTGCGGATTGGAGACTCCAACCAACTTCCGAAGCTCTTGGACCAAACCGCCTTCTCCGCTTCCACTCTACCCATCACTGGATTGGGCCCGACCGCCGAAGCCTTGGCAGACGAATTCGTCGCCCAGCGAGCCGCAGCTCACGGTGGGTCATTCGGCACGGGCTACCGAACGGCTCTCGATCGCATCGCGGAGTTGATGGCGTGGGATGAGCTTGAGATCGACAGCATGGTCGCTGGATGCGAGCGTGACATTACGGCCGACTGTGCGCTCGCCTTCGATCTGTTTCAAGCCAACCTCACCCGCTGCGCCATGCTTCGATACCAAGGGTGGTGTTCGGAGGGGTGGGACACGCACCAAGGCCTCGACCTGCAAGGCCGCAACTTCGGTGATCTCTTCTCCTATATCAACGAGGTAATGGATGACCTCGACGGGCGGACCAGTCTATCCGGGGGCCCGTTGGCCGATGAGGTCACCATCGTCGTCTTTAGTGAGATGGGCCGGGAGCCGCGCTTAAACACGTGGGGCGGCAGGGACCACTGGACATTCACCAGCGCCCTGTTGATAGGAGCGGGGGTCCGCGGGGGCACCGCTGTGGGTTCGCTCGACCAGACCGGGCGCGGTCGGAGAGTCGATCTCGATACGGGCGCTGCGTCGGATGGGGGTCGGCTGATGGGGCCAGATGACTTTGGCGCCACCCTGCTCACCCTTGGAGGGGTCGACCCCGAACCTCTGTTGGGACCCGATGCGCTTCCCATTCGCGCTGTACTCGACTCATGATCGTGGCGCTGATGATCGCATGCAGTGGCCCCAACGCCACGGATTCCGGGTCCCCCTCGGTCGATACGGGTCAACCCATGGAGGCTTCGTGCGAACTGGGGTGGAACAGTTGGGCCTCGGGATTCTTTACGACCTACTGCACATCGTGCCACCACCCCCAGAGCGCAAACCGCCACGGCGCCCCGAACGGCATAAACTTTCACACTCAGAATGACGCGTTGATCCACCTCGACAGGGTGCGGGTCCGCGTGCTCAATGCCCAAGATATGCCCCTGGGGGGCGGCGTACCCCTGTCGGACCTCCAGCGACTCAATGAATGGGTCAACTGTGCAGAGGCGACACCGTGATTGCGTGGCTTATTGCGTGCGCCGGCGGTGAGGTCGCGACCCCCAGTCCCGAACCATCACCCATTGAGGTCGTCGACGATTCCGGTCTGGTTGAACCCGATTTACCCACTGTTAATGCGGAACCCCTGCAACCCACATGGACCGCAGACCATGTCGCGGAACGTCTAACTGAAGCCTTGGGAACCATTCCCAATCCAGCGGAAGTCTTCCAGACCTACGGTGAACTGATGCGGCAAGGAGACGGCCGTTGCCCAGGATCCGAGACGATCATCGTCGACACATGGCTCTACGGCTGTGATGCATCGACCGGGTACAGCTATGCGGGGGTCACAGACTGGTTGACCGGGGAATATGAGGTGGCCGGCCAATGGCTCGAACTGGAAGGAGTCGCTGGTGACTTCTGGATCGACACACCGGAAGACCACCGACTCGAAGGCGGCGGCAACGCCGTCGTGCTCACAAACGGCGACATCTGGATCGGCGAATTGGCGGGCAGTTGGCAGTACACGGGCGGCACCGACTGGTTTGCTCATGGCTTTAGCGGCACCATGTCGCTGCAGTTGTTTCCGGGCTTGTTCACACTCCTTCGCGGCGCAATCGATGTGCGAGGGACTCACCTCGCCATGCACGATCTGATGCTTCCGATCACCTGCGATGGGGGCGCTCAAGGTGCATTGTCACTGCGGGACCCCAACGGCGGATGGTATCGCCTGAGCTTTGAAAACTGCAGTCCGTGCGGCGAGTTGGCATTCGAAGGTAAAGCCATCGGGGAGGCGTGCATCGACTTTGAGCCATTTATGGAGCGAATCGGAGGGTGGTTGTGATTGCCTTTTGGCTGCTGGCCTGCGCTCAAACCGCACCGACCGAGTCGGGATCGTCCTCGAAGTCGGGTGGGGACACCGCAGCGTCCGCTGCTGATGGGACCCCACTCAGCGACGCCGAATGGCTGCGGCGGGTCAGCTTCGACCTTCGAG
>DEBL01000260.1 GCA_002348535.1 Deltaproteobacteria bacterium UBA2957
TGGTGGGCATCGGTTTCATGGAGGTTCAGCGCACCCTTGACCGACCCGGATTTCGATTCGGGCAAGCCTCAACCGAGGCCGTAGAGGCCGCTGGACCCGAGGCATCGGTCGGCCTGAAGGGGCGATTGTGGGTCATGAAGGGCGGCTATCTCACGGCAGACGTTGTGGGGGGCGTGGCCCACGTGCCGGGGGCTCCGGCAGTGATGGGTTGGTCCAGCCCGGTCGTTCCTTTTGCCTCGGTCTCCGTCGGACTCGGGTTGTGAGCTACGGGCGTTCAGCCCAGAACATGGTGATTTCGCCATGGCCCGTATGGCCACCGCGCCCGGTGGTTCCGTCCTCAACGCCGTCGACATAGCAGGATCCGCCCCCGCCTCCAGCGTGCTCTCTGGATGCACCGCCGCCATACCAGCCGCCACCGCCGCCGCCGTTCCACGGAGTCATACCGTGAACCGCTAGATTGCTGGCGCTGCCGCCGCGTCCGAAGCCTGCGTAATGGTCACAGGTGGTACCGGGCTCACAGACACAGTCGAAGCCCGGGATGCACCCGCCGCCGGTCTGGGTTCCTCCCCGCCCAAAGCTGTCCATCCAGACGCCGGTTCCGCCGCCATCTCCGCCGATTACGCTTCCACCGTGTCCGCCGTACGCTCCGGGGTTTTCGGTCGCGCCACCACCCCCACCGGCCACGATGACGCGAGACTCCAGCGATTCCAAGTCGAGGGGATCGTCCGAATGAATCAGCCGTACATCGGAGGCGCCGCCGCCACCCCCTGCATACGCGTGACCGCCGGAGTTGTTTTGCCCTTCTCCACCGCCATTCCAGCCCCCGCCCATCGGCAGGTGAGCCAAATCCGCGGGTTGACCTTGCTGGCCCACGTAGACAAAGAGGACCTCGCCGGGCTCGACGAACAGCGTTCCGGCTGCAAATCCGCCCTCGCCTCCAACATCATCGGATGCAGACCATCCTTGGGCTCCGCGGGCTTCGATGTAGACGCGGTCGACGTCGGATGGCACGGAGAAAGAGGCCGCGGCTCCGGTGTACCCGAACGTGAGCGACACCTCACAGGGATCGGGAATGCCGTTCGCATTGATGTCGATGGCGTCATCAAAACCAGGGCACAGGTCGTCGGAGTCGATCACGCCATCGCCATCGCCATCGAGACTCTCGATCACGATACTGGCGGTCGCCGGGGGGCTGGTGTCGAACCCGTCTGTCGCCGTCACCGAGCAGGTCCAGACTTCATCGGTGGCCAACGCGTCAACTGCGATGCTATCACCGGTGTAGATGTCGGTGTCCGCATCCGACCACGGTGAGCCGTCGACATCCCACCGGAAGTCGTAGGTCAACGGGTCGTCGTCCGCGTCCGTCGACACGGCTGTGATTCGGCAGGCCAAGCCCTCATCGTCCCGGTCGATCGATACGCTCGGAGACGTGGGCGGCGTGTTGGCGATCACCGTTGAAGGTGAGTGAACAGCGGTCCCTGCTTCATCCTCGTCGTACGGAGTGGCCGTGCACGTCACCTCGTCTCCCGCGGTGTATCCACCCGAAATGGACTCGGATGTCGCATCGATGGGGCTGCCGTTGATGGTCCAACCAAATCCCACCGAGACCGGATCGCCGTCGGGATCAGCCACCCCGTCGACGGTGCAGGTGAGGGCATCGGAGGGTCGAGGAATCTCGGGTTCGATGACTGCGGTGGCGACGGTGGGCGGGGTGTTGACGACGGTGACGGAACGGGTGGCGATGGGCCCCGGTCCGGTGTCGTCGCTTGGCGTCACCGTCACCATCCACACCTCGCCCTTGGACGTTGCGGATGCCGGCAACGTAGCGGTCGATCCCGCAGGACTGAGCCCGGCGCGCGACCACTCAAAGGCAAAGCTCACGGCATCACCGTCTGCATCGACGGCCGGAGAAGTGACCGTGGCGGTGATCGCGTCGGCTGTTTGGGGTGTCTCCGGAGAAATGATGACGGTTGGCGCAGACGGCGGGGAGTGGACGGTGAGCAGTTGAGCCGCTGACGCGGTCAAGCCGTCGGTGTCGGTGGCCACGAGGGTGAGGGTGTGGGTGCCCACGCTGAGGTCCGTCACGGCGACGATGAAGTCGCCGGAAGAGTCGGGAGAGCCTGCAGCAAGGAGTCCGTCAACGCTGGACATCCACTCTACAAGGAGGCCGTCGGCCGGGTCCTCGGCATCGACAACAAGGGCTGAGAAGGTGGTGGTTGCACCCGCATGAATGCGCTCATCGCTTGCTGGAGACCGGACCGTCACCTCCGGTGCAGTCGACACCGTCACGAGAATGAAATCGGTGCATGTCGCCGCGTCTTCGTCGGTCACCGTGAGGGTGATCGTGTGGGTGGTCGCCGACAGGTCATCAATCGGGAACGCAACATTGCCGGCCGATGAGGGCACGCTCGTGCCCAACGCTCCGTCTTCATCGCTGATCCATTC
The DNA here is from genome assembly GCA_002348535.1 of Deltaproteobacteria bacterium UBA2957. Taxonomy (GTDB): domain Bacteria; phylum Myxococcota_A; class UBA796; order UBA796; family UBA796; genus UBA796. The sequence goes on from DEBL01000260.1 coordinate 2,446, forward strand.
CACCGAGAGCGAATCCGCACTGCTGTCTTCGTCGGCAACAGCGGCCTCAAACACAATCAACTCTCCAGCGACCGCGATGGTGCCGGAATCCGGAGCGGTAATGCTGCAAGATGGGGCAATGTT
>DEBL01000137.1:0-31380 GCA_002348535.1 Deltaproteobacteria bacterium UBA2957
CCGCACATTCCGGCGACGAGGAAGAGCCACAAAAAGCGCACGGGGCCGTAGACCGACTCGCACAGGCGACCGAGTCCGTACAGGGCAAGGCCGTTGAGCAGGATGTGGGTCCCATCGCCATGCAAAAAGAGACACGAGATCAATCGCCAGACCTCCCCATCGCCCACTCGTTCGCCCACCATCGCACCGAGCACGACCAGCACACCGGTGCTGCGCTGCGAGACAATTATGCCCGCAACATTCACCAACCCCTGGGAAAAGTCGATGACCCCGGCAAGCAGATGAGCCAGCCCAATGACTACCAAGAGGGTGACAGTCATCCACGGTCTGCCGAGACCGTCCACCAGATTCATCCACACTCGCCGCTGCGCCTTGATGACTGCATGATGGCGCCAATCCACCGCATCCAGCCCGGGATCATCGGGAGGGTCGGAGTCTACGGGACCCGCCATACGACAACCTCCTCAATCGGTTCACTCGACCAGCCAATGGGTAAAACACCGAGGGTTTCGGCATACATTCCCACCTGCGCCGCTTCAGCGACCAAGCGGATTCCGGTTGATTCATCCGCGGAAACCCGCCCAATCTCGACCAACCCCGCGGGCAGGGCTCCCGGTGAGCTGTGCGTCGGCGCCGCGATGATGCTTCCAGAGGGGGCGTCGTCAGCAAAAAAGGCCACGCCCGCCGAATCCATTTCGTGGCGGTAGGCCCATTCACCCGTGAAATGAGTGGGCTGAAACTGAACGATGGTGGCCCGTGCAATATCCGCGCTGGCTTCAAAGAATCGATGCTCAGCGGCAGTCAAAACCGCGGCCATCACAACCTGAATGCCGGCGCCAACCCACAGAAGCGTGCGTCCGGCCCTTCGGTCCCCAACCTCGACGACCATTAAAATCGCCAAGGGCAACATTGCGCCCAACAAATAGCGCGGTGCCGCGAAGTTATGAACACCCCATACCGTCGCCACGACCGACAAGGCCCACAAGGCCATCAAGGTGGCATCCTCGTGGACTCGGTCGCCCGAGATGCTGCGCCAACACCGTCGGAGGGCGGGCATCAGGACGGCCGCTCCAACAATCGTGCAGAGAACCAAGAAGAGGCGCTGTACGTCCGTGAGTTCTGGTGGCCAACCCCAGACACAAACCGCCCCGCCCACGACGATGCTCGGGGCCCACACCCAACGCGCACCCCGAACCAACAGCGCAACAAACGAAACACTTAAAATCATCCGCGCCAACACAGCGAGGGCGCGCCCCTCTCCCGTTCCTCGCGATATCTCCGATGCGCGGCCCAGCACCTCAACCAAGTGGAAGCGTCCGTAAACACCGGCCAGCCACATCTCACCGAGACACCACGGGGTGGCGGCAGCCAGCGCGAACCGTCCACGTCCGCGCAACGTCCCCGTAAGCCACCCGTGCACCACAAAAACCGGGACCAGTGCCATGGCTGGATACTTCGTGAATGCAGCCAAGCCCAGTGCAGCTCCACCGATCCATTGCAGCGTGGGATTGGTGCGTTCACGCCACCCCAAGACTGCCGTGGTGCAAAGAGCCGTCACCATCAGATCCGGCATGAGGCCTCGCTGAATGCCGAGAACCGCAATCGGACTCGACAACCACAATGCGAGCGCAACCTTCGAGTGACGGGTGGTCCCCTCAATCAGCCGACCTCCGGCCCACCCAAGAAGGAGTGCAAACGGCAGCCCTGCAGCCCACCGTGACCCAAGGAGTCCATCTGACCATTCTTGCACCACACCGACCCACATTAGAAACAAGGGGGGGTGCGCATACACAAATGCATCCGGCTCTGAACCGCCGTACCAAGGCGGCCACGGACGCCACCAGTGGTACGGCCTGAGGGGGTCGAGGTTGGCTGTAATGGCGAGGTAAGACTCTTCGTCCAGTACCGGGGCCATCGCCACGCACAAGGCCGCAATCGCCACGCACGCCAGCATGGACATGCGGGCCACCGCGCCCGTTCGCCGTCCGTCGACCTCAGACTGCAACGGCAAACTCACGCAACACTTGGTTGAGCGAGGTCTTGCGATCCGTGGACTCCTTTCGAGTCCCGATGATCAACGCACACGGTGTCGCGTACTCTCCCGCAGGAAACCGCTTGGGCCGCATCCCCGGAATCACGACCGACCGAGGCGGCACATACCCTTTGGTGACCACTTCCTGTGACCCTGTCACATCCACAATCGACGTAGACGACGTCAACACCACATTGGCGCCCAACACCGCCTCTTGACCGACGTGAACACCCTCCACCACGATGCAGCGCGAACCAACAAAGGCACCGTCTTCAATGATGACCGGCCGCGCTCCAGGCGGCTCAAGGACACCGCCAATGCCAACACCACCGGAAAGGTGGACGTTGCGACCGATCTGTGCGCACGAGCCCACCGTAGCCCACGTATCGACCATCGTACCCGACCCAACATAGGCTCCAATGTTGACGTATCCGGGCATGACCACAGCGCCCGATTCCACGTGGGCTCCGTACCGTATGAAACCCGGCGGCACGAGACGCACCCCTTGGGATGCAAGATCCCGCTTCAGAGGTATCTTATCGTGAAACTCATAGGGGCCGAGTTCGTGAACAGCCATGGCAGCCACACGGAAATACAGCAATATGGCCTGCCGAACCCACTCATGGATGATCCACTCTTCATTCACGCATTCCGCAACCCGCAACTCTCCGCGATCGACCGCAGCGATCACGGCGTGCACCGCTTCTGGGTCGGCCTCGCCCCCGGCTGCGAAGGCTTCAATTCGTTCTTTATAGTCAAGCATCACGACTCCATCTCGGTCCATGCAGCGATGGCTGCCTTGCATTCATCTATGGTGGGTACCATCGCCAAACGGATGTAGCCCACTCCCGCACCCTCAACGCCGAAGATTCGGCCGGGACTCACAACGATTCCAATGTCGAGTAGACGCTTGGCGTAGGCCTCATCGTCTCCACCGGGCACCGCCACCCAAAGGTATAAACTCGCTTCTCGACCAATGACTCGCATATTCAACGCATCGAACATGGCCAAAAACAGGGCCTTCTTTGCACGAAAGATTGCGCGACGGTCCTCGGTGTGGTCATCATCTGCCCAAGCCGCCGTGGCCGCCGCATTCACAAAGTCGCTCGGAACGACCCCGGGGTTTGTGCGCAGGGTGCGAAACCGCGCCATCACATCAGCATCACCCGCCACAAACCCGGACCGATACCCGGTCATCCCAGACCGCTTTGACAAGCTGTGGAGAGCAAGCACCCCATTGGTTCCGCATTCCAGCAGCGAATGGGGGGGATCGGCATGGTACACATCCGCATAGGTCTCATCAGAGACCAACAAAATGTCATGCGAGCGACAGAAATCAGCAGCGCGCTGAAGGTCCTCGAGGGTCGTGACCGCGCCAGAAGGGTTGTGCGGAGTATTCAGCCAAATCATGCGGGTCCGAGCAATGATTTCTGGATCGATGCACTCGGGACGCAAGATGTGGTCACCTTCGAGGCGCAGGGCGATCGCCTCAGCTCCCGCAAACAGCGCGCCTCGTTGATAGGCGGGATAGCCGGGGTCGGGAAAGACAACCCCCCGGTCTGGCGCATTTCGATCAATCACGAGCAACGGCAGGTGAAATACGGCCTCCTTGCTGCCCGAAGTGGGGACAATCTGAGTCGCCGGGTCCAACAGGACCCCAAACCGCCGTTGCATGTAGGCAGCGATGCTTTCGCGAACCGCGTCCGACCCCATCACTCGGGGATATGGAAGACGCTCGTCAACCCCGGACACCAACGCTTCCCGGACAAATTCAGGTGGCGGTTCTGCTGGATCTCCTTTCCCGAAGTCGTAGACCGTGCGCCCCGCTTTCTGCAAACGTGCTTTGGCTTCGTCCACCGCGATAGCAGGGTACGTACGCAGTTGCGTCAACAAGGGATTGAATCGGGGCATGCCGTCCTCTAAGCTCTGCGATAGGCGAGTGCACGATGTTGTGGTTCTTCTTCTTAGGTTGTTCGATCATCAATGGGTTCAGCGGTGCGCCGGCGGACCCCTCCGATGAGACTGAAATTGTAGTGACCGTCCCGAACGGAGCTTCTGCCCGTTCGATGGGCGCTGTGCTTGCAGAGGCCCGTGCAGTTGACGATGCAAAGGGCTTCTCTTGGTACGTCCGCATCAACAAAGAGGGTGACTGCATCAAAGCGGGTGACCACAAGGTGCGTCGCTCGATGAGCCACAGCGAGATCATCGAGGCCTTGTGCGGTCCACCCATCGTGGATGCGGAGCCATTCACCGTGCTCGAAGGATGGAGGATCCGAGAGATCGATGCAGCGCTCACGGAAAAAGGCCTCATCAAGCCCGGCGAGTATGCTTCGCTTGCTCGGACCCCGAGCGTCTTTCGCGCCGCCTACCCGCTTCCTGCTGAAAGCCTTGAGGGCTACCTGTTTCCCGAAACCTACATGATCGAACGCGATCGATTCGAACCCAAAGCCTTCATTCAACGTCAGCTCGATCTGTTCAACGAACGATTCATGGCCGACCACCAAGATGGATTTGGCAGGCGAAACCTCGAAGAGATTGTCATTATGGCATCGATGATCGTGCGCGAAGAGCCCACGGAATCGCAGCGGCCACTGGTCGCCGGCATTCTGTGGAAACGCATCGACAGCAGCTGGAACCTCGGTGTTGACGCGACGAGTCGCTATGAGCTGCCCAAGTGGAACGATAGACGTGCGTTCCTCAAGAAGCTGCGCGATCCGAAAGACCGCTACAATACCCGTCTTCGTTCCGGGCTTCCTCCGACTGCAATCGGAAACCCCGACCTCAGCTCTCTTGAGGCCGCGGCCTCCCCCGTCAAGAGCCCCTACTGGTACTACCTCCACGATTCAGATGGTGTTCTGCACCCAAGTCGAAGCGTCGGCGAGCACGAACGATATCGCAAACAGTACAACGTGTACTGACATGCAGCCGAACGAACACTTGAGTCGCCAACAACGAACCCAGTTGCTGGGTCTCGCCGGCCTCATCTTCGTCATCCTCGCGAGCTATGCTGTTGCCCGGCCCGCCACGGAGTCGTTGTTCCTCGAGGCCAACGGTGCACGCGCCCTGCCCATGGCATGGATCGGCGTGGGGGTCGGCAGTGTCGTCGTGGTGTCGCTGTACAACCGGTGGTCAGCTTCGATCGATTTAGTCCGGTTGTTCAGCATTGCGAGCGCAATCAGTGCGGGCGTGCTGGCGATCACGTTGATGGCCCTGTCGATCGAAATCCCGGGTACCACGTGGGCTCTGTACTTGTGGAAGGACCTCTACATCGTCGTACTCATCGAAATATTCTGGTCGTTTGCCAACAGCACCGTGCCCAAGGATCGTGCAAAATGGTTTTACGGAATGTTCTGCGTTGTGGGCAGCCTTGGCGGCATGGCCGGCAACCTCGGCGTGGGATGGCTTGCCTCTGAGTGGTCGACTGCAGAGTCGTTATGGGCTGTTGTTCCGCTGCTTACCGTTGGTGGCGCAGGCGGCTTTATTCTGGCACGGCGCACGGGAATCGCTGCCGATGCCAGCGCAAAGACCTCGAGCATTCGGGAGGGATTTTCCGTCCTCCAGAAAAGCAAGGCATTGTGGTTGCTGATGGCTCTGATTGCCACCACGCAAGTCGTCATCACGCTGATCGACTACCAGTTCAACGTCGCAATCGAGCAGTTCTACCCCGATCTCGATGAACGCACGGCCGCAATCGGCCAGATGTACGCCAGCATCGACGCCATGGCCATCGGCTTGCAGTTGGGTACAGGCCCCATTCTCAGACTTCTGGGCGTGCCGCTGGTCCTGCTCGCCATCCCCGGTCTCATAGGTATTGCCGTGGCAGGCTACGCTCTGGTTCCTCGGTACGCAGCCATTGCCGCTGCGAAGGTGGCCTCAAAGGCCTTCGACTATTCGCTGTTCAGGGCTGCAAAGGAGATCCTGTACATTCCGCTGAGTCACGCCGAGCGCACCCAAGGGAAGGCCTTCGTCGACATGATGTCCTACCGGATGGCGAAAGGGGCCACAAGCATCATGCTGCTCGGCTTGGTGTCTTTGGGTCAACCGCGCGCGGCCCTGTGGCTCACCTTGGGGTGCATCGGTATCTGGGTCTGGGTAACTGTCCGGTTGAATCGGAGCGCGATCGACCAACCGTGATAGCCTGTAGGCCTCTGGGAGAGCCTCATGGTCAAACTGATCGCCACAATCGGACTGATGATTGGATTCATCGAACTTGCTCCTTCCGTCGTTCCATCGATGATGACCGACACTGGAGAAGCCACCACAGACACGGGCCCAGAGGACGACACGGGCGACACTGAAGACACGGGCGACGCTGAAGACACGGGCGACGCTGAAGACACGGGCCAGCCCAGCGCAAACGACACAGGAACAGAGACGACTAAAACAACCAAGTACAGTGCATCCGAGCTGGCCGGTGAAACCGGAGGCTGCAGCACCATCGGCACACACAACGGGCCGTGGTGGATGGCTCTTGTCGCATTGGTGGGTGTCCGGACACGCCGCCGATGTCCTAATGGCGCTCAAGCGTACGACCGTTAGTCGTCGTCACCTTCGGATTCAACATCGGTGGACTCCCATCCATCGTTGTCGTCATACTTGAGGTACCAAGGCACGTCCCCAGTGTCGCGAAGGTTGCCTGCACCGGTGTCTTGGGAAATCGACGTAAGGTGTTTCGATTCAGGCTTGGCCGCCTTCGGCTCGGCGGGGACCTCAGTCTTACTGGGTGCACCAAGAGCCGCTTTGAGTCGGCCCTTTATTTTTGAACGAATGCCCATGGCGTGCCTGCGCCCCGTCTACTGACTGATCATCTTCGTGATGTCACCGTACTGACGGATCTTGAACCATGTTAGCTCGCCGTTCTTAAAGTAGCGAGCCGCCACGTACGCCATCTTCGCCAAGTTGGTGACCTTCGCGAGTTCATACACGGGCTCGACATTCTGCTTCCAGTACTCGCGTTCATCCAGAAATTTCTGGATCAGCGACTTCGGCACAAACGACTTTGACGCCAGCGAAAACAGCGCCAAGTAGAACCGGTCTTCGTCGGACCGAGGCCAGTCCATTGACACGCGGAATTGGTACCAAGACTTATTCGCCCGCCCTTCCACTTCATTGGGGTCCAACATGCCGTCCGCGAGCGCCTGCCGCGTGAGCGCCGTGCCCGGAAAGTAGTTGAGGCTGTAGAAGAAGATGTCGTAGGGGCGCGGGAGGTCGAGCAAGAACTCCACCGTCTCAATTTTCATCTCTTCTGTTGCGTGCGGGTTGTCTACGATCACGTCGTAGACGACGTTCAGCTTTAGCTCCTTGTTGAACTCGGCGAACTTCATGATCGCCCGGTTCCCGGGGCTTCTGTTGTGGATTTCTTTTGATTCTTTCGCGGAACCGCTCTCGATTCCTGTCTGCACGCGTACCAGCCCTGCATCCACCAACTTGGCGAGCATCTTTGGCCGGAGCATCGGCGGAATGAGCAAGCACTCGAATGGCTTCCCAACCCGCTTGGGGTATTTCTCGAGAAACTCCTCCATCCAGTCTTCGCCAAATGCAAATGAGGTGTCGTCGTCGATCTTGATCCGCGCGACCTTGGGAAAGGTCTTCTCCATGTGCTCGAGTTCGCCGAGGATGTGTTCTACGGAGCGGGCACGGTAGAACTTGCGGCCCTTTTCTTCGTACACATCCCGCAGGATGGAGACGTAGCAGTAGCTGCAGTTGTATGGACACCCACGAGAGAAGTAGATGCGGTACTCCGCACCCCTCTTCCACGGCTCCTCAATCGTGAGTCGTCCCTTCTCGATGTAGAATTTGTTTTCGTCGGCGGTGTCGGGGTAGGGAAGCCAGTCCAAGTCTTGAATCAGCGGCCTCGGCTTGTTGCGGAACACCTCACCATCAACCTTGGCCCAAATGTTAGGGATGTTTGTGACGTCGCTGCCATCGCGGAGCGCCTCGCAGAGGTCAATGGCAGCCTGTTCGCCTTCCCCAACGCAAACGAAATCGCAGTGGGGGATGCACTCCTCCGGGACGCTGGTCGGGTGAATCCCGCCCCACATGATCGGAATATCTGGAAACTCGTCGCGTATGTCGTCGGTGACTTTCTTGGCCATTGAGAACAGGCTCGACATGAACCCGAGCCCAACGGCATCGGCTTCTTTTTCTCGGATGATGTTGAGGGCCATTCCGATGTCTGCTTCGGAGGGCATCTCCAGATTATTGTGCACCCAATCTCGAAGAAAAATGATGTGTGTCTCGAAACCAGCGCGCTGCAGCGCGGCCGAAACGTAGCGAATACCGGCGTTTTCCACGCTGTAAATGGTCAATAGAACAACAGTGAACTTCTTGCCGTTGGCCTTGGTCGGTGGTGAGTCGACCGCTGGTGCATCTTCTTGCATCTCGATCAGTTTACCCCGTCAACAGACGAAGGCCAGCCGTTGCCTTCCGTTTGAAGTCCGTCGAGTTGCGAATTTGCGTGATGTTCCGCAGCACGAATTTCGGTCGCCAGTAGAACTTTCGGTACGCGCCTTCGAGCAAATCTCGAAGCTCTTCTCGAGTGAAGTGTTCATCCCAAACCTGCGCCTTGAACGACTCGTCGGGATGCCTCATGAAGCGAGTCCACGGTTCCAAGTCGAGCACACCGTCTCGCAATCCCTCGTCAAACAATGTGGTCCCCGGGAACGGAGTGAGGAGATTGAACATCACAAAGTCAGGATCGAGTTTGATGCTGTACCGGATGGTATCTGCCACATCCGAACGGGTCCGCTCCACGGGTGTGCCGATCATGAAGTACGCCACCGTATTGATGCCAACCTCGCGACACAAACGGAACGCGTTTTCAATCTCAATGCTCGTGACGTCTTTCTTCAGCCGCAGCAGCCCCTCTTCCGTGCCCTGTTCAACACCAAATTGAATCCGCTGGCATCCGGCCGCCTTCATTTTCTCCAGCAGTGGACGGTCGACACCCTTGACACGAAATCGAACGGTCCAACTGATTTCGATGTTTCGCCGTAGAATTTCATCGCAGAGTTCATGAACCCGCTTGTTTGTGATGTTGAACGTATCATCGACGAAATAGATTTCTCGAATGCCAAGGTCGAGACACGCTTGGAGTTCATCGCACACCCGCTTTGGACTCATCACGCGGTACCGATGGCGAGGCGTGTTGCAGAAGGTGCAGCGATAGGGGCACCCGCGGCTCGTGATCACCGTCGTGAACATTCCGCCCTCACCCATGACGTCGTAATACCGAGTGTAGTCCACCAGCGTACGGTCGATGATGGGGTATTCATCGAGGTCGTTCGAGAAGTAGACATCGTTTTCCGGGATCGGGTCATCGGGGTGGGCCATAATCCCGGGCAGCCCGCGCGCTTCTTCGCCTGCTTCCCACGCCGTGAGAAGGTCCAACATCGGCTGTTGGCCTTCTCCCTTTACCACCGCATCGACATCCTTCAGCCCAACGCTCTCGTGGGGGAAATCGCTGATGTGAGGACCCCCAAGAACAATCCTCTCCGTGCCGGCCCGCTTCGCCGCCGCGATGGTGTTGTGCACATCCACCAGCTGGACGGTGAAGCATGTGATGCCCACCACGTCGGGCTTGAACGCCAGAATCTGGCGCTCAACCTCATCGTATTCGAGGTGGTCCAGTTGAGCGTCGAGGAGCTCGACCACGTGGTGAGAGTGTTCGCGCAAGAACGACACGATCGCCATGAGCGCAAGCGGAGGGTAGCTGAGGTTTTCGGCCTCAACCGCTTCCGGTACTTCGCTCTCGACGGTGTGCCGAGCTGGTGGTCGAATCAACAGAACCCGCATGGTTTCCAATCCCTACTATCGATCGTGCCCTCGTAGCGCCTCGATGTCAATCGAACGAGGCCCCTCTGTGACAGATATTCTGGAAGGGCGCTCTGTGCATTACGGGCATTCCATCGACCCAACGTACTCCACAGGCCCCCGAAGAATCACCGAGAAGTCGCGTCCAACCGTCACTTCAAGGTCACCGCCTGGCATGGACACCAACACCGTTCCCTCACAATGCTCCAAGCGTACCGCAGCGGCAGCGATCGCACAGGCGCTTGATCCACTCGCCAGCGTCTCGCCCGCTCCGCGCTCCCAGACGCGAGCATCAATCGTATGGGCGTCGACAACCCGCGCAAACTGCACATTTACTCGATTGGGAAACCACTCGCTCCGCTCGAGTGCAGCACCCCATTCACGCCAAGGAAGGCCGTCCAGATTCGTGCCGAGAAACACCACACAATGCGGGTTACCGAGGCCCACGGCCGTCAACGGCAGCATCACATCGCCCACCGGCTTTGGGGCAAAGATCATTTCTTCGGTGCTCGGCACGTGCTCCGCATCAAAACTGGCCTGACCCATTTGAACCGTGACCGACGTGCCGTCCACTTGGCATCGCACTACGCCGCACACCAACTCGATCGTGATGTCATCGGGGGCCTGTTGATGTTCCACCATCCAACGGGCAAAGATTCGAAGGCCATTTCCACTCTTCTCAGCAATCGAACCATCGGGATTCCAAATCCGTAGCCCTGTGTCTGCGACCGAGCTGGGCAGACGCTGCAGAATGCCATCCGCGCCGAGGCCCCGGTGGCGATCACAGACCGCCGCGACGCTGTCTGGAGTCAGCAGCCCCTCCTCCAAAACGAGGTAGTCGTTGCCCAAGCCATGGTATTTACGAAATTTCATCATCGACGGCTAACCCCCACGCACGCCTTCCGCCCCTGATAGGCTGCTGTCATGATCTGCTTGGACCCCAACAACTCGGTTGCGGTGGCGCTGCACGCACGCCTTACCGACCGAATCGATGTCAACGCCCTTCCGCCCAATGTCTGCCTTGTGCTCGGCGGCGATGGCTTCATGCTTGAGTCCATCCGAACCCACGGTCCCGAGCGTGTGTTCCTCGGCATCAACGCGGGCAGGGTCGGATTTTTGCTGAACGATCCGGAAGACTTCGAAGCCACGATTGAAGCGATCGAGGCACAGGCGTGGACGGTTCACACTTTTCCCCGTCTCGCCATGCGCGCCTTGCCCTCAGACGGGGGAACGGCGTTGACGGCCCTCGCGGTCAATGATGTCTACCTCGAACGCATGAGCGGCCAGACCGCACACCTGCGGATCACCATCGACCAAGTCGATGTCGTGCAGCGACTGGTCTGCGATGGCATCATTGCCAGCACGGCTCTTGGCTCCACGGCGTACCACTTCAGTGCGAGCGGCCACGCCTGCCACCCGGGCGTTCGGGCCATCCACTTGACACCCATTTGCCCGCACAGTCCTCGCCTGACCCCCCTCACTCTTCCCGCTCAAGCGAAGATTGCTTTCGATGTCATCAACCCCGAGAAACGACCCGTGAGGGCGATCGCTGACGGCGTGGCCTATCCACATGTGGCCCGAATCGAGATTGAGCGCGCCGACGTGGACGTACGCCTCGCCTTTCTCGACGGGCACGATTTCACCGCAACACTGGTCGAAAAGATTCTCAGCGTGTAGCGCCGTCTCCGGAAACCGATTCTCCACGGTCCGGGCGAGCGGGTACCTGCTTACGGACCTTCCACGTGGTCATCCAGCCCAGCGGAATGGTCACGAACGCCGCGAGGGTCACGAGGCTCAAGCCCAGCACGATCAACAGTCCCATCGAACGAATGCCTTGGTTGCCGGCGGCTGACAAGGACGCGAACGATAGGATGGTCGTCGCTGCGGACAGCGCAGCCGCCGTACCGGTTGTTGTGAGCGCCCGAATGACGTTTCCGGGGCCCTCTTCACTCATTCGGTGCAACAGATGGATCACCACATCCACCCCAATCCCCATCAGAATTGGGATCCCTACGAAGTTAATCATGGAGACTTTGACACGGAACAGCGCGAGTCCAGCCCCCGCCCAACACAGACCGACGACCAGTGCAGCGGTCGCTCCGAGGGCTCGCCGAGGGCTCCGCATGTGGATCCATGTAATGAAAAACACCATGCAAAGGGCCACAGCGACGATGCGGGGAGCATCGTCCCGCACGAGATTGTAGAGCACACTCAGCGCGAGGTACTGACCGGCGACGGGGCGGTCGGGCAACCAACGCTCGACGGCTTCATACACCGTACTCGTCTCCCTGAGGTCCCACATGTTTCCATTCGGGAACATCATCATCCAATGCCGATCGTCCCGCGCCCCCAACATGTGGCGCATGCCCACCGGCAATTCATCGACGCTGAGCGGCTCGATCTCGCCTTCCGCAAGTTTGGCCAAGTTCTCGCGCACCGGTGGCGGTAGGTAGGCCATGTTTTCATGCCGAGCCAACGCGCCCAATTCTTTGAGCAGTTCCAACCTACCCGACTGGTCACGGGGTACTGCCGTGTACACAGACATCACGCGGGCCAACTCGGGCAGTAATCCCGAGTCTATCGCGGTGGAGAGCCGAGCATAATCTTCGTATAGGTCGTCTTCGTTATCGTAAATAACCACCGACGGCGGGTAGCTCGACTCGACCAATCGCTGCTGCTTATCGGTCAGGTCATCGTACGCGAGTCCCGAAGGCCGAAGTTCGGACAAATCGTACTCAAACTCAATCTTGCCGAGGGTTGACGCCGCAGCCGTACTGATAATTCCAACCAAAATGAGCGCCGTTGGCGCGAGCTTGTAGGTGGGAAACTCGGGGCCTCGAATTCCAAGGAACGAGCTGGTGTCTCCCGATCGACGGCTGTACGCGATGGCTCCGGGTTGCCCTTCACGCCAGAGAATCAAAAGCGGAAGAACGGTGAACACTCCAATCAGGCAAAGCACCACACCGCCAGCCAAGAGTGTCCCCAGTTGCTGAAAGGCAATGAAGTCGGCCATCCATAGCGCGCAGAACCCTGCCCCCGATGTCAGGGCCGCAGCAAGACACGGCGGCCCCGTCTTCTCCCATGCCCCCACAATGGCCGCGTCGACGCCGAGACCCTCCTCTCTCAACTCGCCGTACCGGCTGTACAGGTGGATCGAGAAGTCAACGCCAAGCCCCACCAAGATGGCCGGGAAGAACGCAGTGAAGTTGTTGAGTGTGCCCACTGAAAGGGCTGCAAACCCGAAGGTCCAGAGGTTGCTAATGAACAACGGCACAAAAATCATGATGATCGCGCGGCCATCGCGAAACGCAAACCAGATGAGCCCAAACACCAAGACCATGCTGACCAGCGCGGTCCAGCGAAGATCGTACGCCACACTCTCGACGTCCTCGACCGTATGGCGGAAAGCACCACCAATCCATTGCACTTTGACGCCTTTGGATTCTGGCGCAGAGCGCATCATGATCGCATCCATGTCTTTCATGAATGCTTTCGAGAATTCGACCTTGAAGGCCGACCCCTTGGGCCTCACCAGCATGCGCGCGGTTCCTTCCGCCCCTTCTAAGGCCGTTGGTCCGCCTCCCTTTACTTTTTCCGTAACGGGCCCAAGGTCCATCCACTGGGCTGCAATGAACGGGTTCAGCATCGCTGGGCCGAAGTTGATAGCCCCTTGGACTCGGTCCCGAATGGCCCCCAGTTCCTCCTCTGACAGCTGCATCAACCCAATGCGGTAGGCCAACTCTGGATCGATGTCGTAGAGGACGTACTCGACCGAGTCGAGTTTGCGGATTTCAGCTGCAAGGTCCTTCATATAGGCATCAACGGCGTCATCGGACGTGCCATCGACGGATATGGTGTGCAACTCCACCCCGCCTTCGGTTTGCTGCAGTTGAACCACAGCCTGTGTAGACGGATGCTCAGGAGGCAGCAGCTTGAGCATGTTGGGATCAATCCGGATGCCCAGTGCAAGGATGAGCGCGACCACACTCGCCAGGGCCACACCCGCCCAAGACCGCCGCGGACGCGCGATGACGGCGGCCGCGTAGCGTCCAAAGAATCGTTGTGGTGAGAGCGGCATAATGTTCCGGGGTGGCGCACACCCAAACGGGCGACGTCTTTGCATCCTCCCGTAGCACGCTGGAACGATTGTTGACGAAAGCTAAAGAGAATACTTTTGGATACGTCGTATACTTTTATATACGTATATATTTGTATACGTATCGACGAAAACCAAGGTTAAACCTCGATCCAAAAAGTTGGCACACCGGTTGCAATACTGAGCAGCGACCCAAAACTTGAACCCTTGAGGTGCGAAATGACTGCTCTTTTGACTCCCATAAACGCCGAATACAACCGCGAACAACTCATCCTTGACTACTACCCGCTTGTCCGCACCATTGCGTGCCGTATGGCTCGACGCCTTCCCCCCAGCGTGGAGGTCGACGAACTCATCAACATCGGCACCCTCGGCCTCATCGACGCGGTTGACCGCTACGATGCCTCCCGCGGCGTCCCCTTCAAGGCGTATGCGGAAATCCGGATCCAAGGCTCAATGTTCGACGCCCTCCGGGGTGACGACTGGGTGCCTCGCAGCGTACGCCGCAAGGTGAACCGCATCGAACACGCCAAGAAGACGCTGACCTTTAGTCTCGGCCGTGACCCGTCTCGCGAAGAAATGGCCGCCGCCATGGACCTGAACATGGATGAGTATGAAAATCTCGTCCGCGATGCACGAATCAAGAAGCTCATTAGCTTGGACATCCCAACAACGGAAGACGGCAACACCCCCTTGGTGGAGATCATCCCCAACCAAGACGACTCCGTGGAGTCCACGCTCTGCCGCGAAGAACTCAAGAGTGAAGTCGCCCACGCGGTTTCATGCCTCCCCGAGAAGGAACGCGTTGCGGTCACCCTGTACTACATGCAAGGCGTCACCCTGAAGGAGATCGGAGAGATCCTCAGTGTGACCGAAAGCCGGGCGTGTCAACTGCGCAGCCAAGGCGTCAAGCGACTCAAGTTCCGCTTGCGCAACAACATGCTGTAAACCCCTTGGGCCGGGCACCGAACCGGCTCCTCTTTCACCTCAAGTTTGGGTCTTTGGGTGAGCCCCTCCGGATGAGAATCCGGGGGGGCTTTTTGCGTGAGCATCGGAAATTATTTTCAGCCGGGCCCCAATAAAAATCCTCAAGGATGATTGCGTCTGGCCGTACTGTTCATGCCGCTGAGCGGAGCCAACCAACCGCCCGACAAGGAGCAACCCGATGCAGACTGACTTCAGCCAAGACACCGCCCCAAACACCCACGACGAGGGCGCTTCGCTTCTTGAACTGAAGGCGGCGTATAACGCCGGACTGCTGGTCACTACAGTCACAGCCGACATGGTCAACGAGCAACTGCTAACCGCTCTGTTTGAAGATGCTCAGCCAGCGAACACCATGGTGCACTAACGCCGGCCAAACAACCGCACTTGCAGTCCGAACAGTACACCAGCCCCCACGGCACCGACGCCAGGGGGCTGATTGCTTTCCGTAGCCAAGCATCGCTCTGACGAGCCATCGAGATTCTCTTCTGTGCACCCCCGGCCTGTGTGCGCCACCGCTGTATCGCTGCCCGCCACAACCGCCGTCAACGGCACGTGAGCGAAAAAATCAACATTCTTTGAGACGCGGAACTCGAGGCCTGTCTTCGCCTGAATCAAGACAAGCGTCGGACCGGGAAAGGTTTCGAGTTCTTCCGGCAACGACTCCTTCTCGTCCACCCCGTCACCCATCCAGTACATTGCGCCTACACCCAACAACGGACGCATCTTCGCACCGGGCGCAAATGCAGCGAGCACCGTAGGGCCAATGTAGAGATTTGTGTTCGAGAAATCATCTTCTTTGGGGGGCGCCGCTGTGTTGTTCATCACCTTGCTGAGGACGGTGCGGTTGTACCGTCCAGACGCATATCCACCCTGAATTCCAAGCTCCCATACTGGCGAAAGACCTACACCCATGGCGGCCTCTGTGAACACGCCACCGCCTGACTCTTGAGATTGCCACGCGTACATCTCGGCAAGGGTGAACTGGCCATCGACCACTTCGCGCACGTAGGACCCATTGTAGCGGCCATCCACAGGCCCATAGCCAAATCCGCCAGAGCCGCGGAGAATGACCTGTCCGCGACGTCCAGAGGCGCGACTCTTCCACTGTTCAAGCGGTTCATCCGAGTTCTTCCACTGCATGTACTGCTGAGGAGTCAACCCAACGCGCTCCCAAGGCTTGGTTCCTTCTCGGTCCATTCGTTCAGACAAGTCCTCTTCGGTCATCTCGGGTCGATCGATGAGTGTACTCGAGCGCGTGGTCGAGGTTCGAACGTCCCCCAATTCTTCTGCGAGTTCGGCCAACTGGGCTGCAGCTGCCGAATAATCCACCTCTGGCGCTTCGGTGAGGTCCCGAATGTCTTCCAGCCGACCCGCTTCTCCTCGCACCACAGCCACCAAAACCGAGGCCACACCCTCCGCGAACCGCTCGTCTTCTCCCAGTCCAAGCTGTGCCACAAAGCTCATGGCCTCTCGTGATGTGCGGACGTCAATGATCGCCACCTCCACAAGCGTTCCATCGGTATCCGACTGAATTGAGCCGGTCACCGCATACTGGGCACCGGCCACCTCGCCAACGACGAAGGCACACCCGATGGCCTGTCCCGGAGGGCACGATTCAAGGTACAGTTCCGCACTCATGTCGTGAACCGACGGCGCCTCATACACCGGAATGACTGACAGCTCAGGAATGGACTGAAGTTGCGACTCCAAGAAGGCCGACATCATGGCGGCCAGGCCGGCTGCAGCATCATTACGTGGCTGAAACGGTGACACGAACACGGTTGCCGTGTCACCATCGTCAAACCCGTCGATGGGATCCTCAAGGGCTTGCGCCATGGATGCGTTTGAAACCAGCAAGAGAATCAGCAATCGTATGTGTTTCATGTCTCGTCCTATCGAACAATGCGTCGCCGGGGCCCTCCTGACTTAGCCACCGGAACGCGTGGCGGCGACAAGACCGCCAACATTTCAAGGTGTGCGGTCTGCGGAAACATGTCGTAGGCTCGCACTTCGCTGACGGTCCACCCGCGGCGCACCCACTCCGCGAGGTCGCGAGCCAGTGCAGCCGGATTGCAGCTGACGTACACGATTCTGGCAGGATTCAGCGACTCAATGGGAGCGAAGGCTTTTGGTTCGATTCCTCTCCGTGCCGGATCGAGAACGACAACCGGGGCTGAGTGCTCTACACGCTTTGCCCAGTGAGGAATCTGCTCTGCTACCGCCCCCGCGATGAACTCGGCCGAGACCTTTTGGCGCTGCGCGTTGAGTCGCGCCCGAGCGACGGCACCGACGGAAAATTCTATGCCGCCCACCCAAGGGTGCCGCTTGGCCATGGGAATCGAAAACGTACCGACCCCGCAGTACAAGTCCACCACAGGCCGGTCCGCGAGGTCCTCTGTGAGCTTCATTGCGTCGGCAACGATTACCGCAGCAGTCGATGGGTTCACCTGAAAAAAATCTGTGGGCCCAAATCGCAACGTCGTCCCCCCAATGTCGTCATCCAACGTTGCTTTGCCAGTCAGCGTCACCGTGCCAATTTCCCCCGCGTCGACGTTAAAGATGGCATTGCCGGGGTGGGCGTTGATGTGCAGGTGCACCCCGACCACTGACGCGTCGTTCTGCGCAATGGTGTCCGCGAGTTCTTTTGCATCGCGCGGCCGGCGAGCGCATACGAGGGTCACCAGCATCTCGCCCGTCAGCCGGCTCTCTCGAATCAGTACGTGCCGCAACACACCGCGGTCCACCGCTTCTTCGTACGGAGGGATGCCGTTGTCAATCAGACAATGAGTCACTGAAGTCATGGCTCGACGCAGACCCGAGGTGGCGACTCGGCAATCGGGAACCGGAAGAACGCGATGCGAGTCCCGCTGATACGCCCCGAGCCGAAGCCTTCCGTGATCCGTCCTCGTGCAAGCCATCTTAATGACGTGACGGTAATTTTCCGGGCCATCCGGACACGCCACCACATGGGAGGGTGCGGCCACGGCGAGCCCCTGATCCGAAAACAAGCGCGCAACCATCG
Source organism: Deltaproteobacteria bacterium UBA2957 (assembly GCA_002348535.1). Classification (GTDB taxonomy): domain Bacteria; phylum Myxococcota_A; class UBA796; order UBA796; family UBA796; genus UBA796. Next base: position 17,950 of record DEBL01000137.1, read on the forward strand.
CCAACCGCGCATCGTCTTGTGCGCCAGCATTCAGGTGCATCAACGGGCAGCCGCCACAGCGATCGTATTTGTCACACTTCGGCGTTCGCCGACTCGGGTGAGGCTCATGAGACGAAAGCCAACGGGCCCGATCTTGATTCTGACCCCGGTGATACACGACGACCCGCCCGGTCTCCTGTGGAATCCCACCCCAGACCAGCATTGGCTTTCTTTTTCCTTTCACCACAGCTTCACCCCGACCCACCCAATGGGTAGGGGTTACCACTTGCTCGATACCCACCGCGTCTCGACTGCGACGGGGCCGCTTTGGAGCCTTAGAACGCCCCGATCGAGACCCATCGTTCAAAGGGGCCGAGCGAGCGCGCACGCGCGCCTTTCGGGGCCGGCGCCCTCTTTTCCGGTCTCGTTGGTCACTCATTCTAGGTGCTTAACGGCAAGGAGACCGTTCGGCGCGTTCTTCGGTGCCTGTTCTGATGTCTTTAAGGACCACTGCATCCGTCCCAAACACCCACCCGGCTCGAGGATGACCCATCGGGGGCCCGAGCCCGCCGGGATTGATGCACAGGCAGTCCTTCACCTGACCAACACCGTAGGCTTCATGAATGTGGCCGAATATTCCGACGCCAACCAAGCGATCGATCCGCTCACGAACCGCTTGGCTTCCAACATGAGAGCCGTTGGGGAGGCGATCAAATTCCGTACCCGCGGGCGGGCAGTGGCTCACTAACACATCGACATCAAGCGCCGCTCGACGACGAATATCCGCCTCATCCCATTCGTATGCGAACCCCATCCGGTCCGGCCCCGCTCCGCCAATGCCGCCCACCTGCAGCGAACCAATGCCGACCGTTCGTCCGTCGATATTGCCCCATCCCGACAGATCGGGTCGATCATGGTTTCCGGGCACATAGAGCACGTCGACACCCAGCCCCTTCACCTTGCTAAGCACCCGATCGACGGTCAGCAGATACTCAACCTTTCGGTCATCCAGCTGCCGCATGCCACGGCCAGCACAGGAAAAGTCGCCGACCAAGACCACACCATCCAGCCGAGGCCCCTTGGCCAGCGCACCGAGCACCTCGTCCAGCAGCGACCACTGCGCGTGAACATCGCCCACCACTCCGAGCACCGTGCTCAAAACGAGGGCTTCATTTGCATGCATGCATAGATGGTCACGATCACGACCAACTGCACTGCAGCACCGAGAACCAACTTCTTCGTCTCGACTCCCCCGTCTGCCACCGCAGTGAGGGCGCTGGTCACGAGTCGCTTTCCAGAAACCTCAACCGCGCCCCAGAGTACGAGGCCTGCAAGAATCCATGGTTGCATAATCGCGTACCCAGCCACCATCGCCAACCCAAGGCCAGCCACATAGATCAGACGGCCCATCATCATGATGCCGTACTCGTGAATGCGCTCTACCCATGCAGCAATTCCCTCGCTCCGGCCGCCGCCCAGCAAGGCGAGCACCAAGTTGACCGAGGCGCACAGGACCAACAGATGCGCGAGGTTCGTGTGCAAGTGGTTTAATCCAATCGCCATGAGGGTCTCCGGTAGTCTCGTAGCCCATCAGCGGGTGAGGCGCCGATAGATGGCCGGAAGACGAGCGGGAAGGGACTCAACCGAGTCGATGATGGTGTAGCCACCGTCTCCGTAGATGCGCCGCAGATACCCGCGTGCGTGGGGGTCCACCGTGATGCAAAACGGATGAACGCCGGCAGCGCGTGCTTCCGTGAGGGCCGCGCGCGTGTCTTCATGGGCGTAGGCGTCGCTGTATTGAGTGCACCCGCAGTCGAGCGGCTTTCCATCACTCAGCAGCATCAGGAGTTTTACAGCGCCGGGGGCCTTTTTCAACTTTTCGGTGGCGTGACGAATGGCGGCGCCATCCCGGTTCTCCATCTTCCATCCGATGGCCCCAATTCGCTGGCGAATCGCGGGCCCATAGGGCTCATCGAACTCTTTGGCCACGTAGAACGCGACTTGGTCTCGACCGAATCCAGAAAAGCCGTAAATGGCCATCGGATCACCGAGGGCTGCGATCGCCTCGGATGCGACCACCAGCGCCTCACGCTCGACATCGATGATTCGCTTGTTGGCCGTATTGATGTGCTCGTTGGTGGACGACGACATGTCGACCAAAAAGGCGACGGAGACGTCGCGATCCGATCGGTGTCGGGCCCGGTACAACCCCTCATCCGCCGCCCGACCCGCTCGGGATGCGATTCGGGCAGCAATCACGGCATCAAAGTCAAGTTCATCGCCATCGGATAGGCCGCGCTTGGGGCGACTTGCCTCTGGTCGCATGCCCTCAAAAGCCCGTCGGATCGTTCCGATCATGCCACCATGCTCTGCGAGAACCGTATCCACAAATTCCGGATCCCCATCCCCTAATTTGTATTCGGTCAGTGCAACCCAGCCCGTTTTGTATTCGCCGAGTTCATGGTCCCATTCAGGGTACCGGTAGGCGGAGGTCGGCATGTCGCGATCCACATCCCGGTGCAGCACCCCGACTTCAGCATCTTCATCGGGTCCCCCTTGGAGCGGACCGCCCGGGGCCTCCATCCGGTCAAGGAATTCCGACATTTCAGCGAAACTCAGTCCATCGTTGTCGGTCGACTGGACCGACTCTCGTGCGGACTCGAAGTCGCTTTTCGTTTCCATCGAACGGAGCAGGGTCGCAGCCTTGGCCTCAACCGCTTTGTCTTCTTCACTCATGGATTCGGGGGAAAACCCCAAACCCTTGGCGGCCGTCCCGGTCACATCGCTGGCTTGCAGCAGGTCCTGCACCAGTGGGACGGTCAGGACAACGGAACGAACCACATCATTGACCGTGGTCCACTCGGACGCCTCTGCATGCTGGAGCACCGCCCGAGCCGATACAACGGCCGGATCCGTACCCTCAACAGCTTCCCCGTTCAGCCCTCGAGCAATCCAATGGAGCGCCCGGTCGGCAGGCGCCTCGCTCCGAAGTTCTGGTACCGGCAACCCCAGCTTCAGAGCCCGAATCCGCCGCGCCACTCCCGGGTAGGCAGAAGCCACTCGCCGCTCCACCCGTATTCGCTCGAACATCAGAAACAATGTTGCTGCAATCACCGGGTTTTGAAAGCTGCGGGTCATGCGGTCGTACGGCATTTCGTCGTCGGCAGGATGCGCCCACGGTCCTTCCACACTGTCAAGGTCAATGTCCAACGAACCGAACTCTATGTACCCAGCCGCACGCGCGGTCTCGACCCAGTACACATCTTGGTCGCGCTCATCTCCAAACCGGTTGATCCGATCCGGCAAGTACAGGTGTCGGCCGTCGGTAAAGGACCGGTTTCCGCCCGGCCGGACCTGAACCGCTTCTCCGCAGTGGGCACGGGCATACATCGTGAGCGACCGGTGCAGCGTCCGCAGGGTCGTCCCCCCCAAGGCCACCTCCACAGCTTGCCGCCCAGACTGCGACTCCATGCGCAGAAAGCCTTCCGCCCTCGCACGGTCGGATTCGTGCATCTGGAGGGCCGTCGCAATGAACCCAGAGAGCCCCACATCATCCATTTCCACCAACAGTCGCGGAAGCGTCCTCGCAACGGCGATCGCCGCGACCGGATTGTCCTCAAGAACAGCGCGCATCATGCGGTAAAAGCGTTGACGCTCGGCAGGAGGTACAGCCGCAAGCACGTCTGGAAGTAAACCGGCCATCGCTTCCAGCACCTCTGCAGTGGGGGCCGCGAGGAGCAATCGGGTGTAGGCTGAGGATTCATCCCGTCCGAGTGCTTGCTCAATGGCCCGGGCATTTTGAAGCCAAATGCGCACGGTCGAGGGGCGCGCGCGCAACACTGAGCGCAAGCCCGCGATGGATCGAGCAGCCCTCGACCACTTGGGAATCAAAAGAAGTCCGCCACAATTTGGTCGATGGTCGCGGCCATATCGGCATCATCCGTCAGCGCCCTCGACAGGGCTGCAGCGCAGGCTTCCCTCGGCTTGCTTCCGGATTCGATCAGCCGGGCCGCGTAGATCAACAGACGCGTCGACACACCCTCCTCGAGCCCTCGATCGGTCAGGTTTCGAACTTTACCGGCAATGCGCACAAGTGAACCCGCAACCTCAGAGCTCACGCCGCTTTCGGCTGCGACGACCTCGCCTTCGATTGCGGGTGGTGGGTACCCGAAATCGAAGAACACGAAGCGCTGCCGTGTTGACGGCTTCAGGTCCTTCAGGATCGATTGGTACCCCGGGTTGTAGCTCATCACGAGCATGAACCCCTCGGCGGCGTGAACAACGGATCCCAGCTTATCAATCAACAAGCTGCGCCGGTGGTCGGCGAGGGGGTGAATGACCACCATCGTGTCCTTTCGCGCCTCGACGACCTCATCAAGGTACAAAATTGCACCGAGCCGAACGGCCGCCGTCAGGGGTCCGTCCACCCATACGGTCTCATCGCCCTCGAGAACGTACCGACCAACCAGATCGCTGGCGGTGAGGTCCTCATGGCACGCCACCGTGACAAGCGGCCGTCCGAGCTTGTGCGCCATGTACGATACAAAACGGGTTTTTCCGCACCCGGTGGGTCCCTTCAGAACCACAGGAATGGACGAACGATGGGCCCGCTCAAACCCATCCACCTCATCGGCCACGGGCTGGTAAAAGGGGGCCTCAGCGACCTCAAACTCTGATGTATCCGGTGTCAAAATACGCATGGCATGAATCTATCACTTCCACTCCCGCCAAGCCGAAGCTTCCGCGTCAACGGGTCGCGAATGCAATTTTTTTCTCATCGCAAACACGAGTGGGTCCTTCGATGGCGAGTGTCCGGTTACACGGGTTCTATGCACCCATCCGATCCCCTCAATCTCACGCTCGAGAACCATCACCCCGCTGCATTTGCGTGCCTCACCGAGGTGGGAAAACGAATGTATTTCCCGATGGGCATTCCCGCGCAAGCCGTCGAGGCGAAAGCCGCCCCCATCAATGCAACCATCGGACAACTGACCGATGGGTTGGGCAAGGCCATGCCGCTGCAGGCCATCGCGAATGGCATTCGCGGCACCAGCCCCAATGATGCCACGCTGTACGCGCCTCAGGGCGGGCGACGCGACCTGCGGGAAGCATGGAAGGCGCGTCTCGACGCATCTGGAACCGGTCCCAAAAGCCTTCCGTTCTGCACCGTTGGACTGACGCATGGCCTCAGTCTGTTGGCCGACTTGTTCGTCGACGGTGCCACCGACGTGTTGCTACCCGACCCGGGATGGGGCAACTACCGCCACATATTTGAGACCAAAAACGGTGGCCGAATGCACCGATACCCGGTGTTCAAGGACGGTGTATTCTGTGCCGACGCCATGGAGACCGCCCTCAAGACGGTCGAGACCACGGGCGTCGTGGTGCTGAACTTTCCCGGAAACCCCACGGGATACACGCCGACTCGTGCGGAAATCAAGCCTTGGCTCGACGCCATACGCCGGAGTGAAAAACCCATCGTCGTCATCTGCGACGATGCCTACGCCGGATTTGTGTACGACCAAGATTGCTTGCAGACCAGCCCATTCCACGCGCTGTGCGATGCCGACCCGCACCGGGTATTGGCCGTAAAGGTCGACGGCGCGACAAAGGAGCTGAGCTTTTTTGGCGGCCGTGTGGGGTTTGTGACCTTCGCCGTCGATGGGCCCGCAACGGAAGCCCTCGAGCACAAAATAAAGGGCCTCGCGCGCGCCAACGTGTCCACTGCACCGGCCATCTCCCAAGCCGTTGTCTTGGCAGCCTTGCGCGACCCTGACTTGGACCGGCAGCAATCCGAACTGTTGGCGCTCTGCCAACAGCGCTACGAAGCGCTCAGATCCAGCGTCCAATCCGCCTCACTGCAATGCTTGCCGTTCAACAGCGGATTTTTTCTGTTGCTGCCCGTGGGCGGTGACCCCCATGCACTGCGGAAGCGTCTACTCGACCGCGGCATGGGAATTGTTGCGCTTCCTCAGTACAGCGCCATTCGGATCGCCTTCTCCAGCACGCGCACGGAGGACATACCGGTGCTGATCAAGGCCATCGCCGAGGAGATAAACCGATGAGCCAACAGCTCAAACTGCTCATCGTGTTGCTGGTGGGCGTGAACGTGGCGATCGTTGGGTGGTTGCTGCTGCGCCCTGCAACCCCTTCACCCAGCGGCGCAGTTCAGAATGCCGCGGTCTTGGATGACCTGTTGAAAGACAACACAATGGAAGCGGCACGCTACGACCTCAGCGACTCAGCGGACACACTGAACGTGATCTTCATCTCGCTCGATGCACTTCGATACGATCGGACGGGAGCCAGTGGGAACAGCGACGGCCTCACGCCCAACCTCGACGCCTTCGCAGAAGAGGCCGTTGTGTTTCACGATGCCACCGCTGCCGCGCCATGGACACTGCCGTCGCACATGTCCATTTGGACCGGCCGCTGGCCTTCCATCCATACCGTCACAAATAAACTGACCCCCCTGTCGGGCGGCAAGATGGTCGAAGCATCCCTCAGCGCCGGCATCCAAACCTACCCCGACTTGCTGATTCGGAGCGGACGAATCGCTGCAGGTTTCACGGGGGGCGCGGGAGTGCAGAACAAGTACGGATTTGGTCGGGATTTCGAGACCTACCTTGACGACCGGTATTTTGGCGGTCTCGACTACTCGATCCCAGCAGCGTTGGAATGGCTTGGAGACCGGCGCGACGTTCCATTTTTTCTCTTTCTCCATGGGTACGATGTCCACGGCCAGTTTGACCTGCCCGAGAGCAAGCGGAGCTCCATCGGCTACGACGGCGCCCTGACCGGGAGCATCGAAGAACAGGGCGAGCTTCGTGAGAAGGGACTGGGCAATATCAACGAGCCGGGCGATCCCGCCCACTTGCAAGGCACACTCGATGCGGACGACGCCGCGTATCTCGCAGCCATTTATGACCGGAAGGTGGCCGATGCAGATGAGCGACTGGGGAGCTTTCTCAGCCAACTCAAGACCATGGGCTTGTACGACCGCAGCATCATCGTGATTTTTTCCGACCATGGCGATGAGTTCATGGAACACAACGGGCTTGACCACGGCGCCACCTTGTATCAAGAGCAGGTTCACGTGGTATCCATGATTCGCTTCCCCGATTACGGACGCCGGCAGGACATTCGCACTCCGATGCGCACGATTGACCTGTTTCCAACCGTCTTTGACGCACTTGGGCTCGAGGGTCCGAGTCGGGTCGATGGAACATCCCTGTTGCCCTTGTTGCGCGGTGAAGCCATGGATCTCGACGTGTTCGCCGAGTCCGACTATCGACTGTTTGTCCACCACCGGATGACCCGTGATGGTCCGTACAAGCTAATTTTGGACTTGCTTGATGGTAAACGGGAGCTGTACAACCTTGCCGACGACGCCGGCGAGCGCCAAGACATCAGCTCTCAAGACCCGCGACGCACCTACGAAATGGAACAGGAACTGCGGACATGGCTCGAAGCCTCTAAGACCAATCCCCAAGATTACCTTGGTCTTGAAGAAACCCCCATCACCATTTTTTAGATGGGCTAACTCCGCGTTGATCGACGGTTATTCGCCGGTAGGCTGCATCTGAAGGCGTGCCTTCGGCCCAAGGTCTTGCAACTTTGAGCCGCGTGTGCTCCGATAGCGCCACGACCGATTTTTTTCACCCAGAGGATGTTTCAATGCCCAAATTTCTGATGTCTCTGATCGCGCTGTTCGCGCTGGCCTCGTATACACCGGCGGCTCACGCCAACCCGGAACCGGATCCGGAAACGCAAGTCAATGTTCGACTTCTGACCCACTTCCACAAGTCCTTCGGCGATGGCTGGGGTGTCGGCGGGTGGCTCATCATGCCCAACATTGTGCCCAATGGCAGTGCACCTCAACTCACGCCCCTGTTCTTGATCGGGCCGCGGTATAACGGCAAGGGCTTTTGGGTCGAAGCGATGGCCGGTGGATTGGTCGCGCCCGACCCCGCGGCCAACAACTACCCAAGCCTGAACTACAACAAAACCAAAACGGTTCAGTCGACGCGGTTCCAATTCACACCCAAGGCGATCGGGTCACCCATCAACATTTTTGGTAACCTCCAGTTCATCGACATTGGGGGCGAGCACCCGGTCACCGAACAAAGCACAATGGTGGCGTACACCTTCCTCATGGTCGACTACGTTCTTCCCGGAAAGAAGGCACTGATCGGAATCGAAACGGAGAACTACTTCGGCAAGGTCGGTTCGGAACTCGACGGCGACGAGTTTAAGACCTTCAACGACATCGCCATCGGACCTCAGGTTGTATTCCCGTTCGACGGTCTCAATATTCTCTTGTCGTACCAGAAACACGTGAACGAAGACATCGACGACCAGATCTGGATTCGCGCCATGCACAACTTCGGCGGCCCGAAGGCCAAGAAGAAGTAGACACCCCTTCTGACTGGAGAGGTCAGCGCAACAGATGGTCTTCTATCTGTGCTCTGGCCTCTCTTTCGTTTCGGTCGGTGATTGAAATCTGGCACGCCACGGTAGCGGGGGTGCCCGTCAGCACAACAACGCGGTCGCCAATTGCGATGGCTTCATCAATGTCGTGGGTCACCATCACCACAGCCACCTGAGTAAAGCTGACAAGCTTCAGAACATCCTGCTGCAGTTGCCGACGACGCTTGGGGTCCAATGCCGAAAACGGCTCATCCAGCAGCAGAACGCTGGGCTGGCAGACCAACGACCGAACCAACGCCACTCGCTGGGCCATCCCGATCGAAAGAGAAGACACGGCGGCATCCAGTTCGGATACCAATCCCACCTGTTCCATCAGGGGCACGATCCGACCGTCCCAATCAGACCGGGGCACGGAAGCCGCGCGCAAGGCAAACTCCAAATTGCCTCGGACGGTCATCCATGGGAACAGACGCGGTTGCTGGAACACCATTCGCGGGCCAATTCCGGAGCTCGCTTCGCTCACTGTGACGTCACCGGTCGACGGCTGAAGAAGCCCAGACATCAGACGCAACATGGTTGACTTGCCCACACCGGACGGGCCAAGGAGCACAAGAGCCTCGCCCACATTGACGGCCAAGTCGATGCGCTCCAGCACCTTCTTGGGTCCGTAGTCAAATGACATCCCCGCTACACGGATGATTTCTGCCACGGCACCGCCCATCGTTGTACAACGTTTGCCGCGGTGGTCATGGCCCACCCCAACAGTCCGATTGTGATCATACACACCAGCATGCCTTCGTAGTCCGAGACGTAGCGCAGCTGCTGGATTCGGTCTCCAAGCCCATTCTTCACACCCACCAATTCGGCGGCGATTACACTGGTCCACGCAAGGCCGAGCCCCACTCGCAGGCCTTGCGCAATGTGCGGCGCGGCTGCGGGTACCCGCACCCATACAAATGCATGCACTGCGGATGCTTCGTAAGCTTGGGCCACTTCAACATATTCGTCCGGGCAGTTGGCGAAGGCGTGAGCCACTTGGATAAATATGGGGAAGAAGGCGCCCAAGAACACGACGAACCAAGCGCTCTTGTCCCCCAAACCAAACCACAAAATGGCGATGGGAACCCACGCGATGGGTGGAATCGGACGGAGGAGTTCCAGTACATCTCGGAACCCGAGTCCTGCCGTACCGAGAATGCCCGATAGGGCGCCGAGCAATACACCGAGAACCGCCGCCAGCGAAAACCCCACGCCGACCCGCCCGAGGCTCGCAAGCGTGTTCTTGACGAGAGTCCCGTCAGACCACGCGATACCCGCAGCCTCAAGACATGCCAGCGGACTGGGAAAAATTACCGAATCGGCCAACACGGCGCACGCTTGCCAGACGGCAAGCGCAACCGTCAGTGAGATCAGCCGCCTCAGCATGCCTACTGAGTGGCGTCTCGAATCATCGGTGCTGTATCCACCTTGGCCTTCAAGATCTTGGCATCAAACATGAAGTCAGCCGCCTTCTGAATGTTGGCTTTGTCTTCATCAGACAAGGTCACACTCACCGGATTGTCGGCGTTGAGGTTTGGCTCCACGGATGCTGCGAGATCAAGAGCAGCAAGCGAGAACTTCAGGTTTGATGCTGTCTTGAAGGCCTCGTTGGCCTTCGCTGTATCGGACTTATACTGGTCGTACGCCTTGGCCATCGCGTCCATGAACTTCTTGTCGGCGCCGGGGTTGGCCGTCACGAAGTCGTTGTCCATCACCACAACGCTGGTCACCAGACCCTGCGCGACCGTGCGCACCAAGCCAGAGGACTCAAGTTGCGCAAAGACTGGGTCCCAAGCCGACCCGGCGTGGACGGTTTCCCACTTCTTTGAGTTGGCCAGTGCAGCCACTTCTTGAATCCCCATGTTCACCGCATTGATATCGGTGCTCGGGTCCATGCCTGCAGCCTTCACGGATCCAAGAGTCTCTCGATGGGCGGCAGCGCCGAAGGGAATGGCGATGGTCTTGCCCTTCAAGTCAGCCACAGATTGAACCGCGCTATCGGGCGGGACGAAGGTGCCAACTCGGTTGTACATCAGGCGACCGATCATGCCCCATGAGTTGTCCCGGTTGCACAGGGCAATCGCAGGCTGGTCAGCAGTGAACAGCACGTCTACTTCACCAGCCAACGCACCCTCGTTGAGCGGTGCACCGTACGAGAACCCGACAAACTCGGGGGCGAATCCGAGGTTTTTCAAGATGTCAGACTGCTTGAGGATTACAGCGAGTTGCCCTTGGGTCGCCCACGTTTCTTGCCATCCAACGCGTATCGGGATTCCAGCGGACCCGGCTGCGGCGGCGTCGCCATCGGCTGGGGCGGCTTCCGTTTGCTCTGTGGGGGCTGCAGCGGGCGCCTCGGTTGAGGCGGATTCATCACTGCCACAGCCAACGATCAAGCTCAAAACAACTGCGAAAATATAGGTCATTGTTCCTCCGTTTCAATGGCTTAACAAAGACGCAAAACCGCGCAGCCCCAAAATCAATTTTCAAATCCAATTTCCGACAATTCACGTACACCCATCAGCGTTCAACCGTTTTCATTCCAACCGTTTGGGTGTACAACGGGGACATGGCTCCAACGCAGTTGACCGCACCAGACCCCACCCTCAAGGCCCTTGGCACCACGGCCTTGGTACAGGTTGCCGTCGCCACCTTGCTGTTGGGTCCTGCACTGGTCCACCTCGGAGTGGCAGTTCCGGGGAAGTCCGGCATGGCCGATCTCCCGGGCACCATTAATTTTCACTGGTTGATCCAGTCGCAGGGTCTCAGTGCAGCCATGGAATCCAGTCTTCTGATGCACCCCGCTTCATTCAATCGGCTCATTTTGGACGGAATGCCCATTGATGCATTGGCTTCGTGGCCCTTCACCGCCCTGTTTGGGTGGCCAGCCGGGTTCACGCTGTTCACGTGGCTCTGTTTTGCTCTTCTTGGAATGACAACGGCGTGGATGGCGCGCCTTTGGTGGAACTCAATACCGGCGGCAATGGCTGCTGGAGTGGTTGCACAGACCCATCCGTTCCTTATTCGTGAGGTCGCCTATGGCCGTCCCACTCAAGTGTTTGGAGCCATCTTCCTCCCGCTCGCACTCGGATTCGCCATGCGGCGCTTGTCGACAGGTGGCTGCCGATGGCACGGAATCGCAGCGGGAGTGGCGTGGGGCATGGGCACGCTGTCGTATTGGTTCTACGGCGCCTACTTTTTTATCGGCTTTTTTGTTCTCATCGGATTGGCAGCACTGGAAGGCAACCGTCAATGGAGGGCCACAACCGTCGAAGCGATCATCGGACTGGTCGTGGTCACCGCAGGACCAGTACTGCTGGTGCTGGGTGCCTCCGAGACTCTTCCTGGCCAAGGGCTCGACCTCGCATCGATGGTGACCCACGGCGACCACCAACTCAGCCTCCGGCAACTGATTGAGTTTCGAGATCTCGGGGAGACGATCGCCTCTGAGCGCGTGCTTGCGGCACAGGTCCTCGTCATCGGTCTCGCGGCGTACAGCATAAAGATCGCACCCAAAAATCAATGGGCCGCCCCGGTCTTGTGGCTCATTGCCGCACTCGGCTTTGCGGCGGGCCCTTCCATCAATTTGCCCGGCGGAATCAACATTCCGGGACCATTTTTAATCTTCGACGCCACAGACCTGACCCGCCGCAACTGGTGGCCTGACCGTGCCTTGATCTTGGCTGTACCGGCCATCGCGTTGTTGGCCGGAGGCGGGGCAGCCGCAGTCCAAGCTCGGTGGAGGCGTAACCGACCCGCCTTGACAACATTGGCCGTCTGCATCGCCTTGGTCGTCGAGTCCTACATCGCCATACCGGGCTTGCCCATGAAAACCACATGGGGCGCAGCCACCCCAAAAACCCAACAGATCGCCACGGGAAGTGGGCCCACGCTGATTCTGCCGCTGGGTACAAACGGAGACCAGCCGGATGCTCGAATGATGATCGAGCAGATTCATCACGGACGACCCTTGGTCAATGGCCCCATGCCCTACACCTCAAGCACAGCCCCCGCGGCGTACACAGACAACGTTCAATCGGACGCGCTGCGGGCGCTCGTGGCATGCGAGGCCGATCCCGAATCGCACCGAGAAGCCCACCATGACACGTGGGCAGCCCTCCAAGCATGGGATGTCCAGCAGGTGTTTCTCGACCCAAAACTGTCGAGCAGAATGCGGGTCGGAGCCTCGCGCTACCGCGAGTGCGTTGCGGAAGTTCTGGGCGAGCCCAGCGGCGGCGAACCGATGCTGGAATACCGCCCGCCGCGCTAATCCGCGGGGGCAACCAAAACGAGGGTGGTCAGAAAATCGATCCCTGAGCCATCATCGGCAGTGGCTGTGCCATCGGCGCCGACGGTCATGGTGCCACCATCGACCCATTCTACAGTGATGTAATCGGCCGTCATGATCTTCAGGGTATCGCCCTCTTCCACGCCCTCAAGGCCCGCAACAGAGATGCTCCAGCGCGGATCCGTCGTGCTGTTCCACTGGCCGAGGTACCAAGCCGCGACCACAGACCCATCGATCCCCTCAAGCGGCATGCCAACGGCAGCCGGATCGATACGAACACTTTCCACAATCACATCGTCCGACGGAGTGCCAAGGGGGGGCGAATACGTCGAAGGCACCGCCATTGTGCTCAAGCCGCCGTCCAGTTCGACCATCCCAATGGCACTGATGGTCTCGCTCGTGGCAAACGCGGGCACCACTACGGGATCCTCAAGCGTCACGACCTCTTCCATATCGATGGTCAAAAAGCCAAGTGCGGTGGACATGCCCTCGGTCTTGGGAATGACCTCGAGTGCGAAGAAGTCTCCCTCAATTCCAATGTACGAAAAGTTTCCATCGGCATCGGGTTCGGTCGGCTTGCACTGCAATGGACTGCACAGTTGGACCTTTGCATCGGACAGGGCGGCACCGCTGGCGTCAACAACACGGCCATGCAGTTCGGCTGTCATCGGGTCAGCATCCGCATCCGCATCCGCATC
>DEBL01000137.1:31746-34020 GCA_002348535.1 Deltaproteobacteria bacterium UBA2957
GCATCCGCATCCGCATCGGCTGCACCGGCGGTGTCGTCATCGGCCTTGTCTCCGCAACCCGCAAGCGCGGTGACAAGACACAAAGAACACATTTTAATCCAAGTAAACGTGGGCATGAGAACCTCCATTGTGGGTGGACCTTAGCAGACCCGTTTGGGCATCGTCGTCAAGGACGCGTCAGGACCCGTGTCGCTCAATCAGGTCGGCCAGCCTCGGCGTCGCTTCCGTAATGTGCTTCACCGCCTGGCCACGGAGCTTGCCATAGGCGCTTTTCAACACCCGCTGTGTACTCCGCTCGGCGCGGGCATCGGTGATGGACAACAGCGCGGATGCGATGGCCTGACTGTTCGCCTCAAAATAAGCACGCGTGCTTTGACCACTGGCCTGAGACGACTCCCAGAAGGGTTGTACTTGGGCGCAAAAGTCATCGAGCAAGGCATCAATACTCATTGGGATCATGCCGGGACTCACGCCCTTGACCGCCTTGAAGGCCAGCTTCACAGCCTTGCCGGAAAACCCTCTCTTGTCCGCAACTTCTGCGTCAAGCAATCGGGCCGCGTCATCCACAATGGCGCTGCGTTTGGAGGGGTCGTTTGCCAGTTCGATCAATGAAGCCATTGGAGTCCTACTTGTCGTTTTTGTTTTCGTATCCAGGGCAGCTGGGTACGTAATTTTTCCCGCCCACCTCACGAAACCAGAGGCCGACGTGCATCTTCGCAAAACAAGAATATCCGGCGGACTTGCGGTAGGCCCGCTCAAAGCACTCGTACGAGCGTTCCCAATCGCGATCGTTCTGCGTCTTGACGATCATCGTTCCAGGGATCTTGTCGGGAATGTCGTCTTTGACGTAGGTGCGCATCCAGAAGGGGATGGCATCGCAAAGCACCAGCGCTGCGTTGTCATTCGGGCTGGACTTCAGCACCTCGAGGAGTGCGTCGCGAACCGAGGCCTCCGGTTCCTCGGCGAACGCCTTTGCACGCAGGCACTTCACCGCGCTGTCGCGCCGGGTCCCGCGAAAGCTCCGAATGGCCGCTTCGCGTACGGCGGGCGAGTCATCCTCCATCATCGCCTTGCACACCATGTCTTGGGCCTTCGATGAACCGGCTGCCTTCACGGACAACAGCGCCGCCGCGCGGACCTCTCCTTCCGGATCGGAACTGGAGATGGAAATCAGTCGATCGGTGAGCGCACGGTCTTTGATGCCGCGAAGGCCCGCCGCTGCAGCCGCTCGCAGCTCTTTCGTGGGGCTGTCCAGCAAACCAACCATCGGCTCTTTGAACTCTTTATTGCCGGCGATGGCCGCAAGCGCGTACACGCGGGTGGCGATTTCTCCCTCTGCAGCCGCCACTTTCGCCAGCGTCGCGCGCGCGATGGGGGCCGTTGTTTTTGAAAGGGCAACGACGGCTTCGGTTCGTTTCTCGAGGTCAGGACGTTCCACAAGCTCCGCCAAGCATCCCACAATGGCGTCATCGTCAAGCGTCTGCAGACCCTCCGCGATTGCAGCATCCCAGCCGTTGTCACCCACGGGCAAGTGCTCGCAAATGCATGCCTGCTCCTCAGCGGGCGCCTTGGTCTTCCACAGTTGCTCGGCTGCGTACCGACGAATTCGATCCTCCGTCATCTCGAGCCCCTTGCAGACCGTGGACCATGCGCCCCGAGCCGCTGCCTGCTCAATGTCTTTGGTGTCGACATACGAGGGGGTCATGTCGCAGGCTGTCAGGGCAAGTATAAACAGAAGTCGCATGGGTTCTCCTTCGCGCGTGCATCCCCATATCGTGGTCCATCGTCCTGCGCGTTGTTGAGGTGAATTCTTAGGCAAAAACAAAAACTTATGCGCTGAACATCACCCGCCCTTGACTGTCTCCTGCCCAAGGGGGAACATCGATCCGTTGAACGGAACCATCACCAGCGGTCGACAGGGGTAAGATAGGGCATGGCGCATCGACTCGTGATCCAGCGAAAAGGAAGGCGGCCGCAAATCTTTCGGCTTCTTCAGTCATCTGTAACGATCGGCCGCGGTCAAGGTACGGACTTGCTGCTTCCCGATGTATCCGTGAGCCGGCAGCATGCTCGCGTCGTCGCAAGCGAAGAGAACGGACACCGAATTATCGACCTCGACAGCCAAAACGGCACCAAAGTGAACGGTCAGCGGGTGACGGACCACCCGCTCAATGACGGCGATGAGCTACAGATTGGTAAGTTTTTGCTCACCTATGAGAAAAAACCTGCCCGAAGAATCGATGACGAAGAATCCATGGCGTCATACTCGCTGGA
>DEBL01000097.1 GCA_002348535.1 Deltaproteobacteria bacterium UBA2957
AAGTCCTCCGAGAACCAGCCGGTCGCCGGCCGAGCGATGGTCGACTACACTACTCGACGGTCAGTGAGAAGGTGAGTTGGAAGTCGTTGTCGCCGCCAATGGCACCAAAGCCGTCGCTGGCCACATCTTCGGCTGCACCTTCAGTCTTGATGGTGTTTCCGTTCTGGAGGGGCATGTGGCGCAGAGTGACAATGAAGTCACCGGAGCCTGTTGCGATGGCTGTGATGTCGTTGTCGAGACCGATGGGGAGTCCGTTGACGTCCTCATCTGCGTAAGCGTGCTCGACAATTGCATCATCGTTCTGCTGTGTTGCGGGGCCGTTGACAGCCGATCCGGTGATGAAGACTTGGTGCTCGTCGTCTTCATCCGCAATTTCAGGCGTCACGTCTTCGACCGGCTCTTCGAGTTCGTTGAGAATTTCGAACGAAAGGCTGTACTCTGTTGCATCGGTGAGTGTGATGTCGTCGATTTCGACTTCACCGGAAATGTCACTCCATGTAGCCGAGACGACGTCACCTTCCGTGGGCGTGAAGTTCAGCACAACAGTGGTGATGACCTCGTGGTCATGGTGGTGATGGTCGTCGTGGCCATCGGCGCCGTCTTCGACGTCCGAGCAGGCACCAAGTACCAAAAGAAAAATGGGGGCGATTCGAGCGAGGTGTTTCATTGGATTCTCCGTGTTGAAACTGGTTGTTGGTTAAAAATCGAAGCCGGCTCGAACGCGAATGTCGCGCCCTGGCTGGTCTCCGAAGTAGCGAAGCAGGCTGGTGTATTCTCGATAGGTGGCATTCAAGAGGTTGTTCCCTTCGATGCCCACGCGGATGGGTCGTTTTTGTCCGATCTCCGTGTCCACGCTTGCGCCCAACAAGGTGTACCCGTCGGGTGTGGGTACGAAATCGTGGTCTTCGTTGACACGCGTCTGTTTGGCCACCAAGTCCGTGTGGACGGTGAGCTCAATGTTTTGAATTGAACCCACGTCGACGGGACGAATGGTCGTGCTCAGCCTCAAATAGTCCGCTGGAGTTCCGATGAGTTCATCACCGGTTTCGCGGCTCTGAGCGCGAACGACGCCGCCCAAGGCCTGCACGCTGAGGGGCGAGTTGGGGCCGATTTCGATGGAGCCATCGAAGCCGTAGAAGTTCGCATTGATTTGCTGGAAACCGTAGGTGGGCCATGTGCCTCGAACGGTGACGTCGAACCGGGGGGTCCCATCGGGCCCGAGTTCGGGTGCGAAATAGATGTAGTCATCGACCCGCTGTCCAAAGACACAGGCTTCAGCTTCAACGGCAAACGTGCGAAGGCCCGCCACGAACGATGCATTCCAAATTGTTTCCGGCTCAAGGTCGGGATGGCCGTTTGCGTAGACGGGAGAGGTTGGAGCGTGGCCCAGCATGTACAACTCATCCACGTTCGGAAACCGAGTCGCTGTGGAGAGATCGAGCTTCAAGTCAAGCATGTCCGGAACTGCATGGACCAATGTGCCGATCGAAACGGAGCCCGCTGTGTAATCCTTAGCGCATCGCGCCGACTGCTCGAGTGCCTCGCAGTTGTCTGGATCCAGTGTTCCGCGGCGGACATGGGCGTCATAGCTGTTGTCATTGATGTACGCGGCACGCGCCAACGAATCCGCTCGGGCTCCGACTTCCACATCAACCCGACTCCATGAGATGCGCTCGTAAGCGAACAGACCCCCGGAGAAGGACCGAAAATTCGGGATTAAGGGAAGACCGGTGTATACGTTTTCCTGAAACCCGCCTTGCAGACCAACTCCGCCCGCCACTTCGCCAAAGGAATAGACGGCGTCCGGGTGGGTGTACACTGCATCCAAGGAGTGGGTACGCAGCGTGAAGTCGTACTGCGGATGCGTTCGGTTCATCCGTACATGCTCGTACTCCCGCCGAAGGTTGATTTGAAAGGCGTAGATGGTTTCGATGGCTCCCCAGTCTCCATCCAATTCAGCTTGCAACTCGCCGAGGTCGTGGGTCACATCTTGATACGGGCGGTCAATCTCGTAGGTCGATTCCCACAGGTACGCAGTCACCGGTTCCGAGGCCTCAAACTGCGTCATCAACTCATCGGGAGTGTTGTGGTTCACTCCGTAGAAGACGCCCGCCACGAAGTCGTGATGATGCACCGTGGTCTGTACTGAGCCTCCATCCCACGCGTATGCCACAGAACCACCGATGTTCCACACTCGTGAGGCGGTGTTTCCGAGCAAGTAATCGGGTGCCTCCAGCGTTGAACCAATGGCGTAGTTGCCCTCAACTCGCGTGGAGATTCCGGACTCCGAACCCCTGTCGAGACGGAGGGCGGCATACGGACGATTCCCATTGGAGTTGTAGGCCGTCAGAAGCTTCCCAACGACTCCTGGATCGGTTCGCATGGGCGGGGGCTCAACAAGGATGACCCCACCGATGGCATCGGGTCCGTATCGGGCCCCTGCTGCACCGCGAATGACGCTGATCGAACCCGCCGAGAATGGATCGATTTCGGTCGCGTGATCGGGACCCCACTTTTGGCTCTCGTGACGGACGCCGTTGTTGAGCACGAGCAAACGACGCTCGTGTTGCCCGCGAATGATTGGTTTGGCTGAGTCGGTGTTGCCTCCAGCGGTCCGTACGCCCGCAATCTGGGACGTCGTGTCCGCGAGGTCGTCGCCGCTGGTTCGTTCCAAATCCCGTTCATCGAGTGTCGTGCGGGCTCGCGTATCCTCCAAGTCCGGGTTCGAGGAATGAACCACGATTTCTGCGTTGGGGATTGCGGATGGCTCTCCGGTGGGGCCGGCTGGGGGCGCGAACTGAAACGAGACACGTGTTGTCGCGGCAACGGGGTTTCCATTGGCCGTTGCTGGAGCAAAACGGAGTCGGGATGCAGCATCGAGAGAGACGGCTCGGAACACTTCCGGTCCGCTTTCGAAGTGGGTCGAAACGACCGCTCCGGCTCTATCCACCTCAACAAGGACGGTGACCAACCCCTGAACGCCCGACTCTGCCGCAGCCTCGGGATACGGCAGGTCGACTTCATCGAGTAGTCGGGGTGCTCGGTCCTCGATGTCGGCTGCGCGCTGCGTTGCCGTTGTGGCTGTGGCCGGTGACGCAAGGGCTGTCCCCATCAAGCACGGCAGACACGCGCATCCGGTCACTGCGAGGCAGCACGCACACAAGCGCCGAAGACCGCGAATGGCCTTTTTACAGGCGCATGCGACACCGGAGGCGGCTTCGCACTTCGAATGATTCTGAAGCGTTGCGGCCCCGGGCAGCCGGTTCATGGGATCGACCAACATGGGCGCACACTATCGTTGAATGGATTCAATCGCAATCGATTTGCGTTTTACTCGTCATCAAAATCAAATGTTCCTTTTTTTGAGGCAGTAAAAAAAAGATTTTTTTATAAAAAAAACGAGGTTGAAATTCATCTATTTTATTTTTTATGTTTTTGGTTATTGAGGGTCATAGCGTGCTGAATACTTGACCACTTTCATCGCGTTGGACGATCGACCAAGAGTCAGGGCATCTCTTCCGTGTTCAGAGCAAACGCCAGTCGTCTGAAAAATCGGTGTATGGTGGGCCTGTCAGGAATCCTCAACGTCCACGCATAGAGGCATTCAACCGTGAAGCATTTCCTGTTTTTATGCATCCTGATGACCATGCTGGATGTGTTTTTAATCGTGTACGCATGGACGCTCCCATTGTTCCCTGAGGGGTGGCGAACCAAGGTCAATAGTCGGCCGAACTCCTTAGATCCCCGCGTCAACAACGAGTCGGTCACCGGTATCCTCATCATTCTCACGACGGCGGTGACCTGTGCGTTGTGGACGCTGTTGTTCTATGTGGATCTCTTGGTGCCTGGACTAACGATCCCCTGAGCCGATGGTGTTTGCGACGGTGTTGCGGCGGCCCATCACTTCGAGTCTGCAGCGTGGTGACTGGGTGGGCTTGCTGGGGCATTCGGTCCGAGTCGCAGCACGCTGGGTTCTGGATGAGGATGTGTGCCTCGAATGTCGGGTAACGTGATGGGTTCGGGAATTCCGAATGGTGCAGGTGGATCAATGACACCGAACCCTCTCAGTACGAGTGCGCTGCCGGCGCCCAAGAGCGCGTAGGCGACGGTACGACCGCGTCGACGGAGGGTGGATTTGGTCGTCTTCATTGCACCAAAATAGCACGAGCATCGTCCAACCGTTGGCTCGATGCGCGCGGCTCCAATAGCCACCTCAGATGCGACTAAACGTGCAACACCGTATTTTGAGCCAGACGGGTGCAGAGGCCATTGAGCGCACGGAAGTTATTCAGCCTCTTTGGAACGACTATGGCACTCTCACGCGAGTGCATCTCTGTGGTGGGCCCCACGCCTCGGTGATCATGAAGCACATTCAAATACCGGAGCAGCTGCAGCATCCGCGTGGGTTTGCAACCGACATGTCACGGCGACGAAAGATTCGGTCATACCAAATTGAGATGCACTGGTATCGAAATCTAAATGACTGCCTCGGTGACGGCGCTCCGACTCCGGATTGCCTCGATGCGTTTTCCGATGGCCAAGATCTCTTTTTGTTGCTGGAAGATCTGCATTGTCGTGGCTTTGATCGGGTGCATAATGGTGTGCAGTGGGCCGAGATGCTGGTCGTGCTGGAATGGCTCGCCGCGTTCCACGCAACCTTTATCGGCGACCCTGCGGAAGGACTGTGGCCAAGCGGGACCTATTGGCACCTGCAGACTCGGCCGGATGAACTTGCTGTGATCGATGGGACACGACTCCACCGCTACGCAGCGTTGATCGATGCGCGGCTTCGATGTTCGGCGTTTTCAACCATTGTGCACGGCGACGCCAAACTGGCGAACTTCTTGTTTAGTGGGGATCGCCTGCGGGTGGCTGCAGTTGATTTTCAGTATGTAGGTCGGGGCCCTGCGATGAAGGATGTGGCCTATTTTGTGGGCAGTTGCCTCAGCGGTTCAGAGTGTGAGCGGCGGGAAACGGTGATTTTGGACCGATATTTTGACGCCTTGCGTCGACACCTTCCAGCGTCGGTGGATGCGGAGTTGATCGAAACCGACTGGCGGCCCTTGTATCCCATCGCCTGGGCAGACTTTGAGCGATTCATGCTGGGCTGGAGCCCCGGACACAGAAAGCTCACCGACTACAGCGATGCCACAACCAACCGCGCACTCGAGTTCATCACCGACGAGTTGCTCACTGCGGCAACGGCCGCCGCGCGAGCAGCGGGTTCATTCATCATGGCGAGTCGAGGTCAGCCCCTTTCCGTGCAGTCGAAAGGAATGGCTTCACCCGCTGCCGATGCGGTCACAGAGATTGATGTTGCCGCTCAAGCCATCATCGCGGAGCATCTGGCTGAAACCGTTCAACGCTACGACCTTGGGGTCTTGGCAGAAGAAGGAGCCCACGATGACAGTCGGATGCGAAAGCATGCCTTCTGGGCCGTTGATCCGCTGGATGGGACCCAAAATTTCGTCGAGGGGAAGACGGGCTTTGCGACCTCAATTGCGCTTGTCTCTCAGCAGGGGGAGACCCTGTTGGGCGTCGTCTACGATCCGGTGAACGACCGACTGTACGAAGCGGTCAAGGGGGGTGGCGTCAAGGTGAATGGGTCGCCGATGGCGCCACTCTCGGACGAACACGGTTTGAACCGAACCGCGTGGTACGCCGATCGCAGCTTGAAGCGCCACCCACGCTTTGAAGCCTACACAGCAGCCTTCCATGTGCGCTTTGAGGGTGGGGCCGTCATGAACGGGATTCACGTGCTGACGCAGCCGAACAGCATCTACGCCAAGGGCCCCAAACCAACTCGAGGCGGATGTGCGATTTGGGACTTGGCGGCCGTATCGCTGATGATTCAGGAGTCCGGCGGTTCGGTGCAGACCTACGGAGGAAAACCTTTGCCTCTCAATCGGCCGCATACGGTGTACTTCAATGACGTAGGGTTTTTAATGTCGAGTGGAGATTCGGGTGGTGCGCATGCCTTGCAGCAGATCCGACTCATCGACGCGTCTCTACTCGAGTGACCCCAGCGCCGGTTCGGCCCACTCCCATGCTTCGGGACGCTTCTCAGCAGCAGAGAGGGCAAGGGGTTTGGACATAAATCAGTGCACGCATCGAGCCGGCCTGAGGCGTGGATCCGCAGGCCGGCTCTGCTAACAGAAGGTCAGTGGGAGCGTCGACGAAGGGCCAGCCCCAGCATGCTCATGGCCATTGCGACCAGTCCACTGTTGGCAGCATCGCCCGCAGTCGAGCACCCGGCACTTCCTTTGTCGGGAACATGCTCATCGATGGTGGTGGTGTCACAGGTGACGTCGACATCGAGGCACGTGCTGCCGTCTCCCTGAAAGTCACCGCCCAGCGCCACGCATTCGTCCTCACTGGACTCGAGGCATTCGTCTTTGACGCAGCATGCACCAGGCTCCGGCTCTTCGACGATGAGGCACTCTTCGATCACATCGATGCAGACCGATCCCCAGCCATACCAGATGCCATCGGAATCCTTGCAGATGTCCTTGCTGGTCTCAACACACTGGGGGCCGCTGGGTCGGTCGAGGCAGCAGGCGCCCGTGTCGGGCTCGGGGTCGGCCTCGCATTCAGCCAGCACATCGGCGCAGACAGAGCCGAGCCCAAACCAGTCACCGGCCTGCTCGTCGCATTCAATCTCTGCGACTTCGATGCAGGTCGCACCGTCGGCGCCTTCGATGCAGCACGCTCCCGTGTCCGGTTCGACCGGGCACTCCCAGTCGGTGTTTTCGCACAGAAGGTCGTTGTACAGACCCCCGGAGAGTTCACAGTCGTCCGGTGTCATGTTGTAGCAGGAGTCGTCGAGACAGCAGCCGCCAATCGGGAATTCAAGCCGAAAGACGAGGTATTCGTCGTGGTTGTAGCCGTCCGAAAACGTGTCGAGTGTCACACCGGGCTTGTGGTACCACGCCCACTGGAGCGTGGACGCCATGGACGGCACATGCACAGATCCTGGGGTGCCCCAGACGGCATCGTTGAGTCCACCAAGGGTGGTGTTGACCCAGCCACCGCTGGGCACCATGCCTGAATTGGCCAGGTTGATCTGTGTGGTGAGTTCAGCCATGGTCGGCGCGGGGCTCCCAAATCCAAGATCAATACCGGTGGCCATGACTTCCCACTGGCTGTTGCCTGTGGTCAGAATGGTTCCACCGATGTTGAACTCTGCCAGAAGGCCTTGAGCCGTCAGGTTGTCGCTCCACGCTGCGATGTAGATGATGTCGCCATCGTCCATGGAAAAGTTGTAGGTCTCTGGGCTGGCAATGTCGCCGGCGAGGTGGTTTTCTGCAGTTCCGTGAAAGTCATAGATGTCGGTTTCATTGCCAGAGTAAATCGCGTAGGCGTTGTCTGCAGTGACCTGAACGTCGACATTGATGGGCGCAGCGTGGACGGACGTGGTCCATCCAAGAAGTGCAGTGGTCATGATCGTTTTGATGGACGTGTTCATGTGTCTCTCCGGAAGCCGAGGGTTGTGATTGGCTTCACGAATACTCAAGGGTCACGTATCAAAAAAGTTTCATGATTCGGATTGATTTGATCAAATCCTGTCGATTGCGTTTGGTGTTCCCATGGAAAACGGCTGAGGGTGACCGGTGTAAGAATACGGTTCGGCCAAACCCACAAGGTTCATTGGCCGCCGCTGCTTGGTCTCAACGCCGGCTGAACACGCGCAGCAATCGCATAAACAAAATCACAATGTCCACGTACAGCGATGCGGCACAGTCGACGGCGTTGTCATAGGTCTTGGGCAGCGCTTGGGCGCGCGACCAGTCGTAGCCAATGTAGCCGGCAAAGAGCAGCACCACGATCCAGTCAAAGAAGCCCGGTACAGAACCGGTGAACATCATGAGTCCGAGCTCCACGATGACGGTGGCGATAAGAGCGATGAATAGCGCTCTTCCCATGCCAAGAAAAACCTTCGGATAGGCCATTCCCAGCATCATCATGATTCCCGTGATGCACCCCGTGGCCATGAAGGCCCGCGAGATGACCGACGCGTCAAAAAACGGAAGGGTGGCCACCAGTACGATGCCGAGCGGAAGCACCAAAAAGTTGTACCCGACAAATGAAATGGCTGGATTATCTGATTTGCTGTAGATCATGGTGCCGGCGATGATCGATACAAAGTAGAGTCCAAGGAACATCCAAGGACTATCAGCCTGAAAGGCAATGATCGGTGCCGGATCGATGTTCTCGACCATGAGGAAGTTCATCGAGAACCCCCACAGCAGCACCATGCCAATCGTCAGGTTGTAGGTGGATTCGCTGATGATCTCGTCGGTGGTTTGTCGTCTTGACCAAACGGTTTCGGTGGAAAGCATGAAATCTCCATTTGGGAATATGTGCAAGAGAGACCGAGTATACGACGAGCGGACCGCGTTTGATTCATCCTGTTGAATGGCAGCACACGAGTCCCTCGACGTTGGCCCAACTGGTGAGCAGGTTCTTCCGCACAGTCTGTGTCCTCATGCCTACAATGACTGCGTTACATCCAGCCGAGGGTTCGCAATGGGTTCCGCCAAGAAGGATCACAGTCTGATCGAGCGCTTCTCTGCGCAATGGGGAGTGCCGAAAGACGCGGTGAAGCGGCTGCTCGAGCAATGGAAAACCATCGGTGCTGAGACTGCTGAAGCGGCGTTTTCAGACACGGTTTCGAACGCTGATTTCGCAGCAATCATCCGCTTCGAAGAGGGTGATTCAGGCACAAGTCCGTCGGACGATGTTGTGAGAGATCAGTCGAGCATGGTGGGCCGCTACCAAGACCTCGGCTTGATTGGGGTTGGCAGCATGGGTGAAGTCCGGCTGGTCCGCGACCCGAAGCTTCGGCGAACATTGGCGATGAAAATCCTTCATCAGCACCTGTTGGATGCACCGCGAACGGTCGCGCGGTTCATCGAGGAAGCGCAAGTAGAGGCGCAACTTCAGCACCAAAACATTGTGCCTGTCTATGAGCTTGGATGCCTGCCGGATGGTCGCCACTACTTCACGATGAAACAAATCAGCGGTACCGAGTTTTCTACCCACATTTCCACGGTCCACGCCCAATCGGTGGCCGATCGGTGGCACCCGGGTTCCGATGGAACGACATTTCGTGACCTGCTTCGGACCTTGCTGCAGGTCTCTGAGACGGTGGCCTTTGCCCACGCGCAAGGTGTGATCCATCGCGATCTGAAGCCCCAGAATATTATGATTGGCGAGTACGGAGAGGTTTTGGTGGTGGACTGGGGCCTCGCCAAAGTCATTGGTGCCGAAGAAAAGTCGTGGATGCCCGATTCAGACGACCACATTGAGACGGACCGGTCGGCCTCCGATGCGCTCCAGACTCGAATCGGAAGCGTAGCGGGTACCCCCTGCTATATGGCGCCCGAACAAGCACATGGATGGACCGAGAAGGTCGGTCTGCCCGCCGATGTGTATGCGCTGGGTGCCATCCTGTACGAGATATTGTCGGGCACCCCGCCGTTCTGGGGAGACTCAGTGGACGAAGTGCTTGAACAGGTCAAACACGGCACGCCGAAAGGGCTGCTTGCAGAAACCGACGCGTCGACACATCCGCAAACCGAATCCTCAGAGGACCAAAGCGCACCAGCCCAATCCGTTGGAGCATCCAAAATTCCGACCCAGTTGGTGGCCATCTGCAATGCCGCCATGGTGCGCTCGTTGGACGACCGGACGACCACCGCGCGTCAGTTTGCTGACGCCATCAAGGCATGGTTGGAGGGTGCGGAGAGACGAGACAAGGGGCTGGAAGAGGTCGCGGCGGCGCGCATCCTCCGAGAGGAATCTCGCGAGGCGCATCGGGAGGCAGCGCGCGAATGGACGAGAGCCGAGACGACGATTGAAAGAGATGGAAGTCATTCAGAGTCTGGATGGACGCATTGGGAGCGGTTCGGAGAGGCCACATCGAGGGCTCGAGAGCTGTCCAGAGAATCCACCCGGCGCTTGGAAGGTGCGCTTGTTCATGCGCCGGATCTCATCGAAGCCCATGAGGCCCTCGCGGAGGTTCGCGTGGGCGAGCTAATTGAGGCGGCGGCGATTGGCGATGGAAGCACGCAAGAGGCTGTGCAGCGGCAACTCGACACTCACCTTTTGGTTTTGCCGGATTCGGTGGCAGACCGCATTCGAGCTCAGTTGGACTCCGAACTCGGCGATACCGTTGGGGGCCGTCGACGTCGTCGAGGCGCGATGATCGGTCGAAAGGACCTTCAGAAATCGGTGATTCAGGCCATCGATACCGGTCGTCGACTGGTGACCTTGCTGGGGACGGCTGGCGTTGGCAAGACCCGCCTCGCACTCGAGTTGGCAGACGAACTCCGACCTCGATTTTCACGCGCTGTATTTTGCGACCTCACTGAAGCAACCGATGAACTCGAGGTGGCGCTTCAGTTGTCCCGAGTGCTGGATGTTCGTCTGGAGGATGCAGACCCCTTGGGGCACCTGGCGGATGTGTTGGCCCTTGAGCCCACCGTGCTTGTGTTGGATACCCTCGAGCGGTTGACCAGCGTCATGGGTCCGTTGGCATCGGATTGGATTCGGTCCTGTCCGGAGCTTCAGATCATCACCACCAGTCGGGTCAAAATCGGAGTGGATGAAGAGACGGTCATCTCGGTACAACCCATGAGTCTCCTCGAGAGCGTGGCGTTGTTCGTTCATCGGGGCCGAACCGTCGACCATCGCTTCGATTTGACTGAAAAAAACAGAGACGCTGTGTGTCGCTTGGTCGGTGAGCTTGATGGCCTTCCGTTGGCCATCGAGTTGGCGGCCGCCCGACTCAACTTGCTCACGGTTGACGAAGTCGCGCAGCGCCTGACCGAGCGATTCAGTCTGCTCCGGTCCCGCGACCGCGATGGTCAGGCGCTGGGGGGCGCACTCGACTGGTCGTGGGATCTCCTAAACCCTTGGGCGAAGGCTGCGCTCAAGCAGTCGAGTTTGTTCAGGGGAGGGTTTACGCTTGCAGCCGCTGAGGGGGTGGTCGTCACCGGCTTGAACATGGATGCGCCACCCATGTTTGAAATTCTCGGCGAACTGGTTGATGGAAGCCTATTGCGGAAGGACCAGACCGAGGCGGGTGGTGTTCGCTACAGCCAGCTGGAATCGATACGGGTGTACGCCTACGGAAAGCTCGGCAGCGAAGGCGTTCAGACGGTCAATCAAGCCAAAGAGCGCCATGCTGCGCACTTCAGCACGATGGGGTCTGCAGAATCACTGCGCGCCCTTGACGGCTTTCATGGCGGCCAGCGTTGGGCCGAACTGTTCCGTGATTTAGACAACCTCGTGGTAGGCGCCGAGTACGGAACCATCGGCACCGCGCCGCTGTGCTGCTTGGCGGCCTTGAAGGTGTTGAGCATGAAGGGCCCGATGTCACTCGGAGTCGACATTGCCTCTGAGGTTCTCAAACGACCGGGGTTGGCTCCTCGTCTGCAAATGCTCTTGGAGATCGAAAGGAGTCGATGCCTTCGAATTAGCGGTCGATTGGCCGAAGCCCGGCAAACGGTGACCATGGGCAGCCTGCTGGGGGATGATCCAGTCGAGTCAACACTCGATGAAGAACCCGAGACCGATGAGGCGCTTGGCATAGCGACGCTCCTCGATGATGATCCTCGCGAGACTGTAGATTCATCCATCGGACTGATTGAGGCGGAGCGCTTGCTGCGCCAGTCTGAGATTGAGTGGGTGGAGAACTGCTTTGATGAAGCAACCGAATGCATCGAGCAGGCGCTGGTGTTGTTTCGGGTTCACGGTGGTCGCTCCGGTGAGGGCCAGTCGCTGCGCGTCCTGGGAAATGTTCTGCGTGCCCGTGGCAATATCGATGAGGCCATTGACCATTATCGCCGCGCCTTGGCCATCAATCGCGAAGTGGGCGATCTCCGAGAGGAAGGCATGAATCTGGCCAATCTTGGAACTGTGCTTCAAGACCGCGGGCACCACGATCGCGCCATCGAGCACTACAGACGGGCCATTGAGATTCATGAGCAAATCGGTGACACGATTCGCAAGGGTATTGTGTTGGGCAATCTCGGCACAGTGTTTCAGGAAAAGGGCGATCATGGGCGCGCAATTGAGCACTTCGAGCAGGCGATTGCCATTCATCGATCCACTGGAGACCGGCGAACAGAGGGTGTGAACTTGGGAAACCTCGCCAATGTCTATCGATCACTGGGTCGCATGGAGGATGCCATCGCGCAGTATCTGAGTGCCATCGATATTCACCGCAGCATTGGCAACCGTCGATCGGAGGGGATCTGCACTGGGAACATCGGTCAGGCCTATGCCCTCCTCGGGCGTACCGAAGAGGCTGAAAGTGCTTTTCGTCGTGCGATTGCGTTCGGCGACCAGTATTTCCCTCCGGCCGCCGGCGTTGCCCGCGGTGACCTCGGCATTCTGCTCGCAAGAGCGCAGCGTTTTGAGGAAGCAGAATCTCTGTTTGAAGAAGGGGAAAAAATGGTGTCTCAACTTCCCGATGAGCATGCCATATTCCACTGCAAACGTGGATTTGCTTCGCTTGAGGCCGGTGACATATCTCGAGCACAGGAGGCCATGGCCCGCGCCCAGACGATAGCAGCGTCGCTGACATTCGCGGAGTCCAGTGACTTGGCCGATGCATTGCGAAGGTTGGCTGCACAATTTGGGCCTGGGGAGGACCGCGACCATTACCTTGAGTCTACCGTAGAAGACCGATCAAGCCTTGCACTGATCGAGGCTCACCGTCAGATGGAGCTGGGACGCCTGGAGTATGACCAAGGCCGCTACGCAGAATCGGAGTCGTGTTTTCAGAATGTTCTCTCTGTCTACCAGCGCTTCGGCGACCGGCAGGGCGAGGCCGAGGTATGGGGTGCGCTGGGTAATCTTCGTCGGGTTCAGGGTCAGTGTGCGGAGAGCCACTACAAACGGTCCATTGCAATCTTCCGTGAGATTGGAAACCGACTGGCCGAGGGTAACCAGCTCGGAAACCTTGGAAATTCGCTTCGAGGGAGTGGCCAGATCATGGCTGCGATTGCACACTACGAAGAGTCCATCCAGATTGCGAACGAGATCGGCAACACGCGATCAGAAGGCATATTCACCGGGAATTTGGGCCTCGCGTATCGAGAGCTTGACCAGTTTGAGCGGGCGCTCGAATGCCAGCAGAACGCATTGGCCTTGCATCGCAGTGTTGGCGATCGGCGGTTCGAGGGAATTCACCTTGGGAACATGGGCGATACTTTGGCGTTGATGGGTCGGGATGCCGAGGCGCAGAACGCATTTCGCGAGTCCATCGCGTTGAGTGATGCCAACTTTCCAATCGCAGCAGGAGCGTTTCGAGGTTCTCTTGCGGTTCTGCTTGCCCGTACTGGCGAGCACGATGCCGCTTGGAAGTTGATTGAGGAGGGCGAGGGGCTCGTGAAAATGAACGCCGAAGAACTCATCAAGTTCTTGTGCAACAAAGGGTTGGCATTGCTGCACATGGACGAAAAAGAGGCGGCCGCAGCATCACTGAATGAAGCACAGGATCGGGCATCTGAAGTCAAGGCGAGGGGTGGCGTTGAGGCCGTCCGTGCGCTCAACAAGCTCGCAACCGCGCTGGGTCGGACGAGCCCGTACGATGGCGACAATTCGTTGGAGGCCGACGACCCCACCTACGAGGGCGCTGGCGAGATGCACGAAGCATCCTCTGATGCAGCATTGACGCAGGTATGGGGAGAACAAGCCGCCAGTACATTGCTGCCTTCCAAGACACCCGGCGGAAAGTGAGTGGACGACCATACCCGCACCGGTCGCTTCATCGAAAACAAACAGATCACCTTCGCGACGCAGTCCGTACCGTTCGCCTTCCCCGTGTGGTCCTCGGTTCTCGGACCGTCCGGACCCCTGTTTAGTCACGTCGAAACTGGCTGATGAAGTCCCAGAGTAATCGATGGGTCGACCTTCGAGCCACGTCACTCGGCCACCAATGGTCACGGTCTGCAACTCGATGATGCACGACCCGAACGCCACCGGCGCACTGGTCGTGAACCGTCTGCTCGCCGTACTCGGTGCTGGTGTTGTTGGTGTTGGTGTTCTCGCAGTCGTTTCAGGTGCGCCAAAACGCCACCAAACAGGGAACGTCCTTCATGGTTCCCACTGAGTCCCATGCTTTCCAGTCCCACTCGCTCGAGTAAGGGTGCGTTCCCAACCCCAACCAACTGCACACGAGTGGTGAGGTGTTCATGCGTCCTTGGCCGCGGATCGATGTCCGTGAGGCCGAACTGCGCCGCTCACCGGGACACCGTCATGGGGAAACCGCAGGTTCAGAAAGAACAAATAGGAAGGGATAAACTGGAAACTGGCCCCGCGACCCATCGGGTCGGATGATGTCGCTCACATATGGAATGGGTTCGAACGTGAGTGTGGGCTCGGCCATGCAGGCAAGCATTCGACGAATGGGGGGCGGCGTTGGGTTTTCGATGCGGTATTCGATTCGTACCGTGCCTTCGTTGGGCGCGATGTGCAGGTGTGCGCGAACCGAAGGGGGCCATTGCCGTCTCCATCGCGGCAGGCATTGGCAGAGGTCGTTCTGAGCGCGATCGAGACTCGGTTGGAGAACATCATCAATGAGCCTCGTGCGAGAAATGTGTGCGCTGAGGTGCATCGGAAAGCGAGTTTCACTTGCATCTTGATCGCAGAACGGAAAAGGTCCGGGTTGCACGATTGCAGCCAGTGTGGCGAATAGATTCATGGCACCTTTTGGGGTGGACGTTCGATGAGTAAACGGCACTCAGTGTGCGTGACTTACACCCCTCCGTACCAGCCAGTTTCGGTTTACAGCCGGAGCAACCGGACTCACATTGAATACTGGATGCATGGTGTAGTGGGTGCTTCCCAGTGGGCGGATCGGGTGAGCGCGTGTCTTGGCCTTGGCTTCCGGGTGGCGTGTTCACCGAAATGACGAGGAATCACACCGCAAAGGCTGGGGCGGTTTACCGTTTGTGCAGTCCGATGGTTCGCCTCACTCGACGTAGCCAAGAGCCTCGAGTTGACGGAGAGTCTCAGCATCGGTTTTGGCTTCGTCCGGATCGAGTGCGGGTGAGGCTGGGAAGTTGATCAACGCTTGTTTTAATGATTCGGTCTCAGCGGTTCGCAATTCGGAATATCGGTTGGTTTTTTCCGTCGGATCGCGGCGTCGGTCGTAGAGTTCAAAGGTCTCTTGAGACGGGGTCTGAATCAGTTTCCACGCGGGTGAAACGATGGCTTTGTTGGTGTTTCCACGACCCCAAAGGTGGCTCCCTTCTGCAAAGGCCGGGTTGGGGACCGACTCACCGGTTGAAGCCAGTAGATCACTCCCTTTGAATTCGTGATCCCGTATGCCCAAGCGGCCCATAAGGGTGGCTGGAATGCTGGTGAGGCTAACCGGATGGGTGACAGTCGAACCGATCAGGTCTCGCCGAATATCGCCAGCAATAATGAGCGGAACGTGAACAAGTTCGGTGTAGACATCTTCACCATGAAAGAACCGTCCCCGCTCCATAAAGTATTCGCCATGGTCAGCGGTAAGTACGGTGACGCGTCCCCGCTGACTCTGAAGCGACTTGTGATTCAGCAGGGCACCGATCCACTGGTCGGTAAACGCAATTTCCTCGTCATAGACGCCCTTCGCATACGCGATGTCGGCTTCAGTTACCCCTCCAGCCCCAAATGCTTCGCGGACATTGGCGTTGCTGATTGTGTCGCCGAATTGGGTGTTGTAGCCCTCAGCAAAGCCAAATTCAGGGTGCCGCACATAGCTGAAGTGGGGATCAAAGTAGTGAACCCACAAGAAGAACGGTGGATCGCCCACTGTGGCCACTGCCTCTGTGGCGATGCGAGTCAGCCCGGGCGAGGAGACCTCGTGGTGGCCCACGATCTGGGAGTCATCGAAGAAATCAAAGCCTTGGCTCATGCCATAGTTTGTGGATGCAAAGCGATTGGAGACCACACCAATGGTTGTGTAGCCGGCGCGCTGCAAGATCTCCGCGAGTGTATCGACTGAGGCACTGAGCCGTGTCTTGGCCCCAACCACAGCGTGTTCCGAGGGGTACAGAGAGCTGTGGATGCTCGCGAGGGTGGGCAGCGTCCAAGGTGCGGGTGCCACGGCGTCCATAAATGTGACGCCTTGGGTGGCCAGCTTAGAAATGGAGGGTGCGGTTTCCCGGTGGTAGCCGTGAATGGCGAGATGGTCTGCGCGCAAGGTGTCGATGGTGATCAAGATGATGTTTGGTGCATCGTCGAGATTGATTGGAATGGTCGGCGTGACCTGTGCCGGGGGGGGCAGCATTTTCGGGGGTGCGTCCGGTTCAGAACGGTCCCATTGACAGGCCATTGTTAGTGCGAGAACGGCAGCGATCAAGTGCATACAGAAGGGCTCCAGTGTCTCCGACTCGCCGCAACCTCGATGCTCGAGGTGCGCCCAACCGAGTGAGCAATGTAGCTCGCAGGACCATCGTACCGGATCAGGGCATTCTGCAACATCAGCCGATCACTCCATCGTTTCCTCAAGCGCAAAGGCCAGCGACAAGAGTCGAGCTTCACTGCCAACCGGACCCGCAAGCTGAATGCCGATGGGCAGCCCCGTTGTTGTTCGGCCGGATGGAACGGAGATCGCAGGGGCGCCGGCGACGTTCTGAACCGGGGTGTAGGGCAGAAGTTCGAGCAGGGCCTGCCGTTTCTGTGCAAAGGGTTGGTCGGGGGTGAGAACCCCGATCGTTGGAGCCGGTCCTGCTGTGGTCGGACAAAGCAGAACATCAATGTC
>DEBL01000098.1:0-175 GCA_002348535.1 Deltaproteobacteria bacterium UBA2957
TAACCACTGGGTACCGCTCGAGGCCCGTGTCGACCATCAGGCGCACTCGACTGCCTCCACGACCGCATCTGCAGCTTCGTCGGGGCTTAGACCGGACACATCCACGAGTGTGCCGATGGCACGATAGTTCGGCGCTCTCTCAGCCCACAGTGTCGCGGCTTGATCCCACAGGGGT
>DEBL01000098.1:491-4564 GCA_002348535.1 Deltaproteobacteria bacterium UBA2957
GGCTTGATCCCACAGGGGTCGCGCCGCGTGGTCGCGCCGCACTCGGTCACGAATCTCGTCCAAGGAAGCCCAAAGCACCACCACGTTAGCCGCCGATTCTAAAAGGAAACGATTGGAAGTCGCCTGAAGCGTTCCTCCCCCAATAGCAATAACCGAACCGCCAACAGCGAGAACCTCGGCGAGAGTCTCAGACTCGACTCTTCGAAAGTAGTCCTCTCCATCGTCAGCGAATACTTCGGCGATTGACCGGCCTTCCTTTACTTCAATCGCCTCATCAAGGTCTACGAACGGAATGCCGATCCGACCGGCTACCAGTCGACCCACAGTCGTCTTTCCGACCCCCATGAATCCGCCAATGGCGATGGTTCGGTGCACACGAGGCCCTATTCCGTGGAGACGATGCTCCGCGTCACGATGCGTGGCGTGATGAAGATGAGCAACTCATTGCGTTTACGGTTCATCGTTGAATTCTTGAACAAGAACCCAAGCAATGGAATGCGAGACAAGCCGGGGACGAGCGACTTCGACATCGATTCATCGGTCGCAAACACGCCACCAATCACAGTGGTATCCCCACTCTGGACCAGCAGTTCGGTCTGAACTTGCTTCACGGAAATCGCGGGTTGGCCCTGAACCAAGACCGAAAAATCAGCGCGGTCGTTTTTAACAGCCACTTCCAGTTTGACCTTATTGTCAGTGGTGATGTGGGGCGTCACAGTAAGGTCGAGGGCAGCATTGATGTACTTCACCTGCGTACCGCCCGCTGAGGTCGACATGTAGGGAATCTTTTGGCCTTGCAAAATGGTGGCCGAAGAGTTGTCAACTGTCGTTACCCGGGGCGAGCTGATGACTTTACCCCAACCGTCGGATTCCATGGCAGACAGCCGGGCATCGAGGTCGAGCAAGCCCGGAATTGACCCGAGGTGGAAAGCCACCGATCCTGTCGAACCCGAGGAAGGAAGGTCCACGAGGAGGTTGGGCTGGTTCGCCGAGTAGAACACGGGCTCACCCTGCTGGCTCATTCCGCCAGACATCCCCACGTTGTTGGGGAAGAACAGCCCGGTGGAGTACCCCGTGGCCGTTGATGCATCCATCTCACCGCCCCACTGGATACCGAACGACTTGATGTAAACCGAACTCGCCTCAACCACTCGCGCTTCAATCATCACTTGGGGCGTTTGCTTGTCGAGGTGTCGAATCAACTCTCGAATCTGGGCGAGTCGGCTCTCTGTTTCTTGAACAATCAGTTGATTGCCGCGTTCATCCATCTGAATTTTTCCGCGACTCCCCAAAAGGTTCTGGACTTGGGTTGCAAGTGCAGGAGCAGAAGCGTAATCGAGGGGAACAACCAGCACGCTGAGGTCGGCGAGTTCGTCCTGTGCACGCTTTGCGTCAAGAGCCGCCTGCTGTTCAGCCTTGATGGTTTCGATTGGGGCGACCCGAACGATGTTGCCGAAGCGTTGCGAACCAAGCCCCTTGGCTTGGAGGACGGCGGCGAGCGCTTGGTCCCACGGAACATCAACCATTCGCACGGTGACCCGGCCAGAAACATCATCTCCCGATACGATGTTCAAACGAGAAACGTGGCTGATCAACCTAAAAATCGAGTGGATGTCTGCATTTACAAAGTCGAGCGAAATCCTTCGTCCACTGTACGGCACGGTGGCCG
This sequence comes from Deltaproteobacteria bacterium UBA2957, assembly GCA_002348535.1. Taxonomy (GTDB): domain Bacteria; phylum Myxococcota_A; class UBA796; order UBA796; family UBA796; genus UBA796. The sequence goes on from DEBL01000098.1 coordinate 2,161, forward strand.
CCGAGCTCGAGTCGATCTGGAAGCCGGACGCCATCCCCAACAGCGAGGCGGGGTCGTTCGCGCCGCCACCGACGCCCCAAGCTGAACTTGGCGAAACGGTACGACCAGCGGCCCCGATTACAATCTCTTCTTGGTACGCGTTGCGGATGGGCCCGTCCGATTGAGAAGGACCGACGGCTCCAAAATCCTGGGTCCCCGCTGTGCGGGCTGCAATGTACTCCTCCTGCAGTGCAGGTGGAACATCAAACCGTACGGTGATTCCCGAAGGTCCGCGGTTGACTTGGTAATCCGACGCAGTCCGCAGACTAATCGCGATGCGGGCACCCTTCGATGTTGAATACGCCCGAACCATCCGGACCGGCGAAATAAAGTCGCCCGTATCGAGTACACGCCGAAGGCTCTTCGGCACATAGGCTCCCGGAATATCGATAAGGACCGTCTTGGGGTTTGGACGAGAGTCGGTCACATCGCCAATGTCAGAGGCGCCAATCACAACGGTGTTGAACTCTTGACCGTATTCGAAATCGAGAGATGTCAGTGTGGGTCCGTCGACAAGCGCGTCCGGACCAGACCGCCGGCGGTCGGAATCCATCGCTCCGTCATCCACCAAATCCATCTCCACAGGCCGAGCCTCGAGGGCACCGCCCATGGGGTCGCCACCAAGGGCGTCACCCATGGGATCCTCATCAACGGCCACTGCGGGTTCCGAAGCAGACCCGCCTTCAATGACCACTTCGATCCGGTTCGCGCTGACGCTGAATGTGTGGTCCGCCGAACGACTCAAAAAGATTTCAGCGCGCGTGATGACACCGGCTTCATCCTCAATGGTCGACACCAGAACTTCTTGGACGAGGTCGCCATCGCCGGACATTTCTTCCAGTCCCTCGACGGCCCTCACGTCGGCAATGTCGACAACGATGCGATTGGGGTCGGACATCGAAAAGGTACTGACAGCGGCCCCATCCGACCCCTCAGTCATGTAAATGTACACACGGGTATCCGCGCCGGGAACGACTTCAATTCCCTCAACATCGGCGGCCATGGCGTCGCCAACCATCAAGGGGGTGACGGTCATGGAAACAGCCAGTGCTGTGGTTGCCGCAAGGATTCGGATTGTACGGGCGAAGTTGCTCATGCGAGCCCTCCTGAAAACATGTTCAACGTTGGGGCGTTCATTGGTCGGCACTCACGGGCAGAACCATTCGAATCGGATTCACAACCAGATCGCCGTCCATCGTCTGGTATTCCTCCGTGACCACCACCTCTGAGCTGGTGATCTGCGTCACTTTTCCCCAATTTTTTCCAATGTACGTCCCGATCTCCATGACGTGGCCGACCAAGTCCGGGTCTTCGACCAAGGCTCTTGGCCGGTCGATTCCCCAAATAATTCCAACAAGTCGGTACTCGTCAATTTCATATTTCTGGAGCGGCGTACGCGGCGCATCCGTCTCGATCGCGCCTCGCTCACCCATCGACAGGAATGCCCGAAACGGGTCTCGTTTACCGATGGGATTGTACACGTAGTCGGCTTGGGCCGCAATGGCTCGGTCAAGGCGAGTGGTTGGGCTTCCGCCTGCGGAACCGGGAGCCTTGGGCGTGAGCGCCTTAGTCTCACTTGGCACATTGCCTCCGCCGTCACCGTCCGAGACGCCAAGCATCTCGCAGCCAGACAACAGCGTCAGAAGCGCACCGAAGGCAATCAGCGAACGCATCACTTGCCCCTCCGTGCGCCTGCGCGTCCCTTCTTCTTGTTGCGGCCCTTGACCTTCGAGCCGGCGGCCACTTCTTCATCGGTGAGGAATCGGAATGTCACTGCTTTTCCAGCGACGGTCAGATTGACCTTGCCGCCCCGCTCAACCGCACGGCCCATCTCAATGTCCTTCACGTAGACAATCCGGTTCATCTTCGACAACCGGTCGAAGAACATGGCGACCTCGTGGAAACTCCCGGCCACCTCGAGTTCCACCGGGACCTCAGAGACGTGCTCGCGCTTCTCCTCCGACAACGGCGTAAAGCGTCGGACTTCAAGCCCAACCTTTTTCCCCAGTTGGCTGATGCCTTTCAACAAGCTCGGGATCTCCCGCTTCGCGGGCAACTCCTCAAGTGCGAGCGCCAACTCCTTCTGAAGCCGCTCGAGCTCTTGGTCAAATGATTCTTTGTTCGCAACGCGTGCCGCCACCTGTGCTTTCTGGCGTTCAAGGTTGGTGCGGTTCGCTTTGAGCGAGGCGACCTCGTTTTGAGCGGGCATGTACAGCCCGAAGAAGAACACCGATCCTGTGATCAACCACACCACCAAATACACGAGGAAACGCTGCCCACGGGGGAGCTTGGCGAGTTTCTCTATGATTGGGGATGCGTGCACTTCTTCTTAATCCTTTGCCTTGCCTTTCTTGCCTTTCTTGCC
>DEBL01000389.1:0-1715 GCA_002348535.1 Deltaproteobacteria bacterium UBA2957
CTCGACGCAGTCGGAAACACCACTGCGGCCATCGGGAAGGGATTCGCGATTGGCTCCGCAGCCATGACCGCACTCGCACTGTTTGCTGCCTTCATGCAGCAGTCGGGCACGACCGCCATCGACGTGAGCAAACCCATCGTTATGGCGGGTGTGTTCGTGGGCGGCATGCTTCCGTTCTTGTTCTCCTCGATGGCCATGAAGGCTGTGGGTGAGGCGGCCATGGACATGATCACCGAGGTGCGTCGTCAGTTTCGCGAGATCGAAGGCCTTCTTGAAGGCAAGGTTGCCCCCGACACACGCAAGTGCGTTGAGATCTCAACCCAAGCTGCGATCAAACAAATGGTATTGCCCGGCGCATTGGCCATCGTGACGCCTGTGGTCGTCGGCTTTTGCTTCGGTGCAGCGGCCCTGGGCGGTGTCTTGGTCGGCGTGACAGTTGCTGGCGTTCTAATGGCAATCTTCATGTCCAACGCCGGTGGCGCATGGGACAACGCGAAGAAGTCGTTCGAGGGTGGTGGCTACACCATGACGGATGGCACTGTGCACCCGAAGGGTTCTGAAGCGCATGATGCTTCGGTGGTTGGCGACACGGTTGGCGACCCCTTCAAGGACACCGCCGGTCCATCACTCAACATCCTTGTCAAACTCATGAGCGTAGTGGCGTTGGTTATCGCGCCCCTGCTCACAGCGACCGGTATCTTCGGTCAATAAACAACCTCCGCGGGGGCGTTTCGGCGTCCCCCGTAGAGTCCAGGTGGAGGAATAAACACCATGAATATGAATCAATACGAACTGATTTACGTGACCCGTCCGCAGTTGAACGCTGCGGACCTCGAGGGGTTGTCGGCGAAGGTTACTGGCCTTGTCGAAAAAGAGAACGGCCAAATCCTTGCGTCGGAAGCATGGGGGCGTCGGCGCCTCGCGTACCCGATCGCGAAGAACGAGCACGGCGTGTACACGTACCTCAACTTTGTCGCCCCTGCAGGGGCGCCGGCGGGCATCGAAAAGGCCATGGGCATGGATGAGTCGTTCATCCGGTACATGACGGTCCAACTGGGTCAGAACGTCGATATCGCTGCATGCCGGGTGACGGCTGAAGCCAAGAAGGCCGAGCGGGATGCCGCACGGGCTGCGGAAGAAGAGGCTGCACGAGCTGCAGCCGAAGCTGAAGCCGAAGAGCGGGCTGCTGCTGAGGCGGCTCGGGCTGCACGCGAAGCTGCCGCGGTTGCGGATGCTGCTGCTGCTGCTGCTGCTGCCGCATCGGCAGATGAAGCCGGCGATGCGGCTGCCGCGGAGCCTGAAGGGGCTGCAGACGCTGAAGAATCAACCGACGACGCTGAATAATCGGCGCCGAACGCATCAACGAATCAAAGGAAGGTATTGAAATGTCTAATTATGAAAAAAGCGGGTCCCGCAGTGGTGGTGGGCGCAGCCGCAGGAAAAGTTGTCGGTTCTGTGCTGACCCGGATCTTGTGATTGACTACAAAGACGTCCGAATGTTGCGCGGCTTCATCACTGAGCGTGGGAAGATTGTTCCACGGCGCATCAGCGGAAACTGTGCAAAGTGTCAACGGCAGATCGCGACGGCTATAAAGCGTGCACGCGTGATTGCACTCTTGCCGTATCTGGCACTGGACTAGGGGAAAGAAATGCTCGTTATTCTTCAACAAAATGTTCCCAACCTTGGCAATGTCGGCGACATCGTCAAGGTCAAG
>DEBL01000389.1:2016-2559 GCA_002348535.1 Deltaproteobacteria bacterium UBA2957
GTCGGCGACATCGTCAAGGTCAAGGATGGATACGGACGCAACTTCCTCGTTCCCCGCGGGCTCGCGGTGATTGCAGACCAAAGCAACCGGAAACGAATGGAGCACCAAAAGCGGACAGCTGCGGCCCAGCGTGCGGCTGCGATCGCGGATGCGGAAGCGTTGTTGGCCAAAATCGCAGAGACGCCCGTGACGGTTACGGCGTCCGCCGGCGCGGAAGGCAAGCTGTTTGGATCGGTGACCAATCGAGACATCGCTGAAAAGCTCGCAGAGGCAGGTGTCGAGATCGATCGTCGTGCCATCGGCATCAACGAAGCGATCAAGGAGACCGGTGCGTACGACGTCTCCATCAAGCTCGGCCTCGACTTGACGGCCACATTGAAGGTGTACGTCGTAGGAGAGTAGTCCGATGAACGAAGGCGGGGCACTCCCACAAAGCCTTGAAGCAGAGCGCGCCGTACTCGGCGGGTTGATGCTTGCACCAAAGGAGTGCCTCGCCATCGCGGAGACGCTGAAGCCCGATGACTTCTATCGGGAGACCCACGC
>DEBL01000389.1:2898-3189 GCA_002348535.1 Deltaproteobacteria bacterium UBA2957
AAACTCTTCGGCCTTATGGTGGGCATGGCAGAGGCCAACCAGCCCGTTGAACTGCTCAGTGTGCTTGAGCGAGTCAGTACGGCGGGAATGGTCGAAGATGTGGGTGGCCTTGGGTACATCCAAACGCTGCCAAACAATGTGCCGAGCACCCAAAATTTGGAGTACTACGCCGACATTGTGAGCAAACACGCGATCGCCCGACGGTTGATCGAGGGCGTCCGCGCGATCGAGGGCCAAGCCCGCGGCGGGACCACGGAACTCGATGAGTTGTTGGATTTCGCCGAGAAAACG
>DEBL01000387.1 GCA_002348535.1 Deltaproteobacteria bacterium UBA2957
CAGATGCCGATGCCGATGCCGATGCCGATGCCGATGCCGATGCCGATGCCGATGCTGATGGGACCAATGCCATCGAGATTCCATGGCCCAGCGAGACCCTCGCCATTGACGGCCGATGGCATCAGACGCGCACTTCGTCCATCACCTTCGAGACCACCGAATCGACTGTCACCGGCCTCCCTCCGCGATCCATCGCGACCTTCAACAACGAACAGAAATGGCTGATTTATTCGGAGGGCCTGTACCTCGATGACGCCGGGACCCGCGTCGATTGGTACATCGATGAAGTGGGGCGACTCGCTTCGTGCGAGAATCCGACCTCTAGGAATGTGGGAACCCTGATGGCCAGTGACAAACCTGAAGCCACCATCGACGGTTGCTTCGGTGATCGGTGGGTCAAGGCGCGGGCTGATCTGCCCATCGAGGGGATGTACTCATGGTACGACGAACTCTTTGCGTTTGACTCGTTTGGAATGGTCCACACGGCCAGCGAAATTGAATCCATGATTGTGGCGTACTGGGCCGAAGAGTCATGGCTCGTGTTCCAGACGCTGAGCGAAACCGTTGAAGACGCTGAGTGGCTGTTTGGATGGTACCCCGATGGCGACGGGTACCGGGTCTGTCAGTACGAGATCGAAGACGGACAGTCCTACGCCGAGGCAAGCGCGTTGCTTGATCGTTCGGATGCAGCGGGCGGGTGCCGAGGGCTCGCATGGGACTCGATCCGAATGCCATTCGCCGCACGTGGCGACCACGAACCACTTGATTCCTTGCTGCCCACTTTTCTCTACGAATGGTCCAGCACCACTGAGCCGTCAGGCTCCACCTCTTTCATCAACTGGACCGGCTACGGCACATACGACGAGGGGACCACCATGGTGCTGGGTACGATGAGTCCGATGGTTGAACCGAGTGAGCGCTTCATCAAGATACAGGTTGAATCCGACGCTCTCGGAAGATGGCATGTCTGTCTGTTGACCGCCGCGCCCGATCTTGAGACTGCAGCAGCGGCACCACCGACGACCCTTTCCGTTCCGGGGGCCTGCAACGTCGAAGCGCTTGGCGGGACGGGTGGATGGAAACTGCTGGACCCCATTTGAGGATCAAACCAACCGAATCGGGTGCTGTCTCTAACGAAAACCGATAGTCCTCCATCCATTCTAAAACGGGAGGACCTGTGCTGTTCACAGCCTTACTGGGGCTTGTCCTCGGAGCCTACGCCGAATCTACGCCTGAAACCACGACCATTTCGATTCCGTTTGAAGAGTATGATCTCGAAAACGGTCTCCATGTCATTCTGAGTGAAGACCACTCCGTCCCGTTTGTTCGCGTGAACATGTGGTACCGCGTCGGTGCGAAGGATGAAGTCGAGGGGCGATCCGGCTTTGCCCACCTCTTTGAGCACTTGATGTTCCAAGGGTCTGCTCACATGGACGGCGAGTACTTCGGTCCACTCCAGCGGATTGGTGCCCAGATTAACGGAACCACGAACATGGACCGCACCAACTACTTCGAGGGCGTTCCATCCGAGCAACTCCCACTCGCGCTCTGGCTCGAGGCCGACCGACTTGGCTTTCTGCTGCCTGCGCTGACTCAAGAAAAGCTGGACAACCAAAAGCTCGTCGTGCGTAACGAGCGCCGCCAGAGCTACGAGAACCGTCCCTATGGGATGGCTTGGTGGTGGTTGTTCGATGCGTTGTATCCGGAAGGGCACCCCTACAAGATCCCAACGATTGGAAAGCATGAAGACATTGACGCAGCAAACCTCGAGGACGTGAAAGCCTTCTTCCGCCAGTGGTACCTGCCCAACAATGCCTCCCTCTCGATCGCCGGTGACTTCGACCCTGACGAAGCCAAGGCCCTCGTTGAAAAGTACTTCGCTGACATTCCCTCCGGCCCCCAACCCAGCCCCGTCCTCTCCATCGAGCCGACAGTACTGGAGGGCGAGACCGTCATTCGCAAAACCGACACGGTGCCGCACGACAAGGTCTGGATTGCATGGCACTCGCCTGCCCTCTATCAGCCGGGCGATGCGGAGTTGGACACGCTTTCATCAGTGCTCAGTTCGGGCAAGGACAGTCGACTGTACCAGTCCATCATCGAAGAAAAGAAGATGGCCCAAGACATCCGCGCCTACCAAGTGTCGATGCTCCTCGGTAGTTTCTACGTGATTGAAGCCACAGCGACCGAAGGGGTTGACCCCGATGCACTGGTCGCCGAAATCGACAATGTGGTCGCGGAGGTCAAAGAGAACGGCGTCACCGACAGCGAACTCGAGTTGGCCAAAATCAACTGGGAGGCCAGCTTTTTCCGACGCCTGAGTACGATTGGCGCCAAGGCCGACCAGTTGAATCAGTACTTCATTCACCTTGGCGACACCGACTACATCGCCAAGGACTTGGCACGCTTCCAAGGCGTCACGTCCGAGGGAGTCAAGACCGCAGTCAACGGACTCAAAACCGGGCGCGTCATTCTTCACATCGGCCCCGAAGCCAAGCCAGAACCGTCCGCAACGGAGGGCAAGTAAATGCGCATTATTACCCTAATCGCAGCTGGATTTATCGCTGCATGCGGTCCCAAGGCCACCCCCGACACCAGCTGGCGAAACACTCCGCCTGAGCCGCTTGCCCCGCGCGCATTCCAGCTCCCCGAGGCCAGCACCGGAACCTTGTCAAACGGACTCACGGTTAGCGTTGTTGAGAACCATGAAGTTCCACTCGTGAGCATTCGCATCGCCTTTGACCAAGGCGGTTGGACCGACTCAGCCGAAACAATCAGCCTCGCAAGCGCCGCGATGGACATGCTCAATGAGGGGGCGGGAGAGTACGACGCGGCAGGCATCTCGAAGGCTGCAAAGGCCTTGGCGGCGAACATCAGCACCGGCGCCGGCGCGGATAGCGCTTCCGTGTCGCTGAACGTTCTCAGCAAGAACCTCGAACCGGCGCTCGATCTCATGGCAACCGTGCTCTTGGAGCCGACCTTTGAGCAAGACGACTGGGACCTCATGCTAATGGACCGCGTCGCCTCTCTTGCTTCTTCCCGCAATAACCCCGGCTCAATCGCCGGCCGTGCCGGTGCGCGGTTGCGCTACGGAAGCACCTACAAAGGCATGTTGAGCTCTGAGGAGTCTTACGAAGCCCTCACCACAGAGGCCATGGCCAACTGGGCGAAGACTCACCTGACGCCCGGCAACGCCCGCATCTATGTTGGAGGCGACACCACACTCGAGGCCATTCTTCCGCTGCTGGAGTCCCGCTTCGGCGCATGGGCTGGAGAAGCGTCGACGGCCGAGAAGCCAACGACTGTACAGCCGAATGTGGATGCCACCACCGTGTTCTTGATTGATAAGCCGGGCGCTCCCCAGTCGGTGCTCCGTGTCTTCCGGCGGCTCGAGATCAACGAACTCTCCGAAGACTGGTTCGACTTCTTCATGGCCAACATGATGTACGGCGGCATGTTCTCTTCACGGCTGAACCTGAACCTGCGCGAGGAGAAGGGGTGGACCTACGGTGCCCGTTCCTCGGTCTCCACCGACTACACCAAGGGTGTATGGTCTGCGGGGAGCAGCGTGAAGACCGACACAACGGCCGACAGCATCTCGGAAATTGTGCGCGAGATCAATGAAGCCAGTGACGTTCGGACCTTCACGCAAGATGAACTCGACAATGCTCGCGGTTACTTGCTGGGCTCGCGACCCGTTCGGTACGAGAACGCTGGCCGCCTGCTGAGTGAGCTGCAGAACATCTGGCTGTATGACCTGCCGGAGGACTGGACCGTGGCGCTGGCCGACAATGTTCGGGCCGTAACCCTCGAGGGGGCTCAGGCCGCTTGGACGGAGCACGTCAAGGTCCCCGAACTGTCAATCCTTGTGGTGGGAGACAAGGCCACCATCGAGGAGAGCTTGGCGGCACTCGGCTATCCGATCGTGCACCTTGACAATGATGGAAACCCCTTGGAGGCCAAGTGAGCATTGAAAGTGCATACATCTGGATGGACGGCGAGTTCGTCCCGTTTGCAGATGCCAAAATCCACGTCCTGAGCCACAGTCTTCACTACGGCCTCGGCGTGTTTGAGGGGATTCGGTCCTACGAGCAGCCCGGTGGAGGCGGCGGTGTCTTCAAACTTGATGAACACCTGCGCCGACTTGTCGACTCCGCGATGATGTGTCGCATGGAGTTGAACTACACCGTAGAAGAACTTCGTGAAGCCTGTCTTGATACGCTCCGCAAGAACGAGTTCTCGAGCGCCTACATTCGCCCCTTGGTGTACCTCGGAATGGGTGGCATGGGACTCGGAGCACGAAACAATCCGGTTCACACGAGTATCATCGTGTGGAAGTGGGGCGCCTACTTGGGCGACGAGGGGATCAACAACGGGATCCGGGTGGCGACCAGTTCCTTCACGCGACACCACGTGAACGCGAACCTGCAGCGCGCCAAAATCACAGGACACTACGTCAATTCGATCATGGCCCGCTACGAAGCCAACGACAACGGATACGACGAGGCCATCATGCTGGACCACTCAGGCTACGTGGCCGAAGGAACCGGCGAAAACCTCTTCATCATGCGCGACGGCATCGTGAAAACGCCCCCCATCGTAAACATTCTGGGGGGCATCACCCGCAAGACTGCAATCGAGATCATGGAGCACGAGGGCCACACCGTCAAAGAGACTCCATTTGGTCGGGATGCGCTGTACGTTGCCGATGAAATCTTTATGACGGGAACCGCTGCAGAGATCACACCCATTCGAGAGGTTGACCGGCGGCCCATCGGACCTCCCGGTCCCTTGACCCAGATGGTCCAGCAGACCTACCTCGACGGAGTCCGCGGGCGGGTGGACTGGATGAAGGACATGATCACGACCTACTGAGCGCGAAGGAGGGCGATCTGCCGCTCGACTTCGACCCAAGCCGTGCCGCCGCGGGATCGCCGTCGCTCCACGGCGACTTCCGGGTCGAGCCACCCGATCGCCTCTTCGGTGAACGCAGGGTGCTCGGCCTTGAGGTCTTCAAGGCTTAGTCCGTCGAGGCCGCATCCTCGCTGCTCGCAGGTCTTCACCAGTCGCCCAGCGACGTGGTGTGCTTCGCGGAACGGGACGCCGCGACTAGCCAAAAAGTCCGCAAGCTCAGTGGTCAGCGCAAAGTCACCGGTGAGATCCGGTCCGCCGTTCACCTCCATCGACTCGAAACACCCTGCGGTCACCCGCACACAGGCAATGGCGGTGTGGATCGCGTCGAACAAAGCCTCGCGGTCTTCCTGCAAGTCCCGATTGTAGGCCATGGGCAAGCCCTTCGTCATCGTGATCAAGGCATTGAGGGCACCCACAACACGACCCGACTTCCCACGAACCAACTCGGCGGCATCGGGGTTTCGCTTCTGCGGCATAATGCTGGACCCAGTGCTCCATGCGTCGCCGAGTCGGACCCAGTTGAACTCCCGACTCGACCACAAGACCAATTCCTCGGAGATTCGACTGAGGTGCACCATGATGATCGCGGCGGTGCTGACCGATTCAATCAGGTGGTCGCGGGCTGCGACGGCATCCATGGCATTCTCGCAGACATCTTCGAAGTCCAGCAAATCGGCAGTTTGCTCACGATTGATCGGATGCGGAGTGCCCGCCATCGCTGCGGCCCCGAGCGGGCTTCGATTGACCCGTCTTCGGGCATCTGCAAGCCGCTCTCTGTCTCTCGACAGTGCCCATGCATGCGCCAGCAAGTGGTGCCCGAACCAGATGGGTTGCCCGCGCTGAAGGTGGGTGAAGCCTGGAACCAATGTCCGGCCATCTTGCTCGGCGCGATCGCAAAGCGCGGCGACCAGTCGGGCGAGCGATTGGTCCAGCAGGTCGAGTCGCGTTCGCAACCACAGCCGAACATCGGTAGCAACTTGATCGTTGCGGGACCGCGCAGTGTGGAGCTTGCCAGCCAGTGCACCAATGTGCTCACCGAGCTTCGTCTCCACAGCCATGTGGATGTCTTCCAGTTCGATACCGGGAAGCCAGCCCGCTTCCAAGTCGGCCTCGACCGCCTTGAGTCCCTCGGCAATCTCTGCGGCTTCCTCTCCCGAAAGCAAACCCACATCTCCCAACATGGTGACGTGCGCCAATGACCCTGCAATGTCTTCGCGCCACATCAACATGTCGGTACCGAGACTCTCAGAGAAGGCCTGCATCTCG
>DEBL01000400.1 GCA_002348535.1 Deltaproteobacteria bacterium UBA2957
AGGAGAGGAAATCCGACCACCGCCGCGGCGACCACCGCAGCCCATGGAGTGAATGCGAGGCCAACCCCGAACCATTCGGCGCCCCGCAGCAAGAGCCACCCGGTCACGACCGGTGGGAGCACGAGCGGAGAAAGGCAGAGGGTCTGAATCAGCGCCTTCCCGCGAAAGTCGCTGCGGGCGAGAAACCACCCCAGCGCAATGGCCAAGGGCAGGCTGGCCGCAAGACCGACGGCAGCCATCCAGATCGAACGCAGGGCCGGCGCCACTGGGTCGATGGGCGTGGCTGCAATCGAAACGGATGGCTCCCCGGCGAGATTCGGCGCGAGGAAGCCGTGATCGCGCCACACGTTCAAGGTTGACTCGGCCGTAAGCCGGTCGTATAGCTCGACGGCCCGGTCGTGAGACTGGCCTTCCTTCGTGATTCCGATTCGGTATCGGATCGGACGATGATGAGAGGGGTGGATGGTCAGTTGCGGCGCGAGTGAGGGCGTTCGAATCGCATCGCTCCGGTACACAATGGCCGCACCCACAGTGCCGGATTGAACCTGTGCCACGAGGGCTGCGGCGCTTGGGGTCGCCACCATTGCGGTCTGAAGGGATTCGAACAGGCCGAGCGAGTGGAGGGCCTCGCGGGCGTAATCACCGACGGGGACGTTGGTGGCTCCAATGCCAATGCGCGAAGCCGTGTGAAGCGCTTCCGTGCCGACCACGACCAGCCGGTTTTCGACAAGCGGTCTGGACTCCACCACAAGGCCCTCGTCGACGAGCGGCGTCATCCATGAATCATCGGCGGTAAGGATCAGGTCGGCAGGCAGGCCCGCTCCCACTTGTTGTGCAATGCGACTCGACGGTCCAAGGGTCAGGACCACGGGATCGCCCTGGGTGAGATCGTGCAGGCCCCCATGCAGGCTCGATGCGGCGGCAATTGCCACCGGTCGTTGCGCGGCATGCCCGGGGGCCGCCGCGGCAAACAGGTGCAAGAGCCAGCAAATCACAATCATGGGAATGAGCATAGTTTGATGGTGGTTTACTGGCTGCTTAAGAAGCGAATCGGCCGGCACGACCAGCAAAAAAGGGGGAATCCATGCTCAACGTAGGCGACACCGCACCCGACTTTACCCACTCTGACCAAGACGGAAACCCAGTCTCATTGTCCGACTTTCGCGGGTCGAAAGTCTTGATTTGGTTCTACCCCAAGGCTTCGACTCCGGGCTGCACGGCCGAAGGATGCAACATTCGCGACCATCACGCGGCCTTTGTTGACGCCAACGTGACTGTGCTGGGCATCTCAAAAGACTCTGTGCGACGCCAGAAGAACTTTGCCACCAAGCAAGAGTTTCCGTACCGCCTGCTGTCCGATGAAGAGGGCACAACGGTTGAGGCGTACGGGGCTTGGGGTCCGAAGAAATTTATGGGCCGCGAATTCGACGGAATCTTGCGCATCTCCTACGTCATCGACGAAGCGGGCAAGGTGGCTCAGGTCTTCCGCAAAGTGAAGACCAAGACCCACGGCGAGGATGTGCTCGCCGGTCTTTAGTCCGATGATGCCATTGGCCGTCTACGGTGAAGAGGTCAACCGGCCGGCGGTGTCGGGGCTGTAGCCGTCGCTGCTGCCCGACCCGAAATCGCCGCCCAAGTCGCAGTACAGCCACGGCCCACCGTCGATGGAAACCCGGCCTGCGAAGATGGAGGGAGAGACGCTCGGGATTGTACCGGCGCATTCGTACTCGTCGTTGTCTAGGGTGGATCCGTCGAGGCCCGGCTTGTGTTCATTGAAGCTGCATGATGACCATGTCCAGTCATCCGAGGGAGTCTCTCCGGGAAGGCCGACGCCAAGATCGACGATCACGCCCTCGCCGCTTCCGGCAGCACCTGTGACCTCCGATTCGAACACCCAGATGTAGGCGGTAAACGTCGATCCTGCAGGGTCTGTGACGGCGTCGGGCCACTGAATGTGGCAATAGTCGGCCACCTCGGTGGATGCTGGATCGCCCGTGTCTCCGGGTGTTCCAGTGTCGCCTGGTGTTCCGGTGTCGCCTGGTGTTCCGGTGTCGCCTGGTGTTCCGGTGTCTCCGGGTGTTCCGGTGTCGTCATCGCAGCCAGCGGTGTCCCACCCGTTGCACGAGTCGACGAGAACATCGGCCTCGATCGTGACTGCAAATACGGTGTCGCTCTCGTACTCGAAACCGGCTTCGGTGAGCGCCGATGGGTCGGCTGCAAACGAGAACTCCAGAACACCGGCCGTCAGCCGATCGATGGTTGCGCAATACAGCGTGTCGCCGGCCGAAGACAAGGGCTCTACCCAGTCGCCCGTCGCACTCACGGCAAAGTAGGCTGTCGCATCGGTGCCAACGGTGTCGGGATTAAACGCCGTATCCAAGCAAATATCGATGGCGCCCCCGGGCACGCGGTCCGCGCCGGCCACAGTGCTGCTGCCGGTTGTGCACTCCACGGCGGCCGGCAAATCATCCGGTCCCGCAGCGGTGCATGCTCGCACATCGGTGTCGCTGCCGGCCGTCGATGCAGTTCCCGGATCGCAGGCGGCGAACGCAAAGGTTCCAGCTGCTGCATCGGGCTCAGAGCATGCGGCAAAGGTCGTGTCCGTGTCCACGCCGCACGGCGCTACGACGTAGTCGCGGGCTGCCGGTGTCGCGCAGGCCACGATGGTGGCATCGGTAAACTCGCCGCAGGCGACGCTGACGAACTCGTCGGTGCTTGGAACTGAACAGGTGCCGATGACGGCATCGCTGTCTGTGCTGCAGGGTGTGTCGACGAACTCACCCTCGCCAGCCGTCGTGCATGCCTCGATGACGGCATCGCTGTCTGTGCTGCAGGGTGTGTCGACGAACTCGCCCTCGCCAGCCGTCGTGCATGCCTCGATGATGGCGTCGGCATCGTCAGTGCATGCTGAGGCAATGAACTCATCGGCGCCAGCGGTTGAGCACGTGGAAATTAGGGCGTCGCTATCGGCCCCGCACGGGGTGTCGATGAACTCCCCCTCGCCGGGGGTGGTGCAGATTGCGAGGGTTGCATCGGTGTCGGCGGTGCAGGGTGTCGCAATGTACTCCCCTTCTCCGGCACTGCTGCACGTCAGCACTGTAGCGTCGGCTCCAGCAACAGTAGAGTCGCCCGCCTCGCAGTCGGCGGTGGTGTACTCCCCTTCTCCAGCAACGTTGCAGGCTTCAATCACGGTGTCGAGGCCGTCTGCGCACACGCTGAGGACGAACTCGCCCTCGCCGGGCTCGCTGCATGCGGCAAAGACAGCATCGCTGCCCGCGGTGTCGAACGCGCCCGGATCGCAGGCCTCGGAAATCCACTCACCGACGGCGGGCTCACTGCAGTTCTCGAACACAGTGTCGCTGCCGCGATCGTTGGGGTCTCCCGCATCGCAGGGCAGGGTGACGAACTGACCGTCTTCGGGCTCGCTGCAGTCGGTGAACTCGGTGTCGGCTCCCAGCTCGGTGGGGCTTCCATCGTCGCACCGCTCGATCACACGTTGTCCGGCTTCGGGCTGGGCGCAGTCGGTGGTCTGGGTGTCCTTCATGGGGGTGCAGACGCTGACGACATAAGTGTCGTCAGCGGGCTCGGTACACGGATCGCATACGGTGGATGGGTCGTCGTCGAGGTCGGTTGTCCCGGGTTCGCAGGCTTCGCAAATCTCGGCGTCTCCGCCCGCGGAATAGGTTCCAGCATTGCACGGCACACAGGCGCCCTCTTGCACGATCTCGCCTGCAGCGCATTCAACGGCGGGTTCGGGTTCACCGGTGTCTTCTACTTTGACGATATCGGGGGCGTCGGTCGCATCGGGAATGTCGCTCTTGGTGGTGTCACAGGCCGCGAGACCGAGCGCGAGAAGAATGGCAATGGCGTGTTGCATGGAGTGCTCCAAAAGAGGTGTGGCGCGCAAGATAACAAACCCAAACGGGGTTTCGAGGTCTGAGTCGACATTTCAGTCCACCCGTTTCTCACGTGCATCGATTAAGGGGCCCCATCGGGAGTGGTGATGCGCGTAGGTTTTGTTGGATGGCGAGGCATGGTCGGCTCGGTTCTGCGGAGTCGCATGGAGTCTGAGGGCGACCTCGATGGCATCGAGTTGAGCTACGGTTCAACCTCCAGCCCGGGATCCTTGGGTCCCGATGGGGCTCCGCTGTTCGATGCCAACGACATTGATTCGCTTGCAGCCATGGATGCCGTTGTGACCTGTCAGGGCGGTGGCTATACATCGCGGGTACACCCGACCTTGCGTCAGGCAGGCTGGTCGGGGTTTTGGGTCGATGCCGCGAGCACGCTGCGCATGCAGCCCGCGACCACTCTTGTCCTCGATCCGGTCAACGGGACCGCGATTGAAGCGGCAATCCGGTCCGGGTACCGAGATTTTGTGGGCCCAAATTGCACCGTCAGTCTGTTGTTGCTCGCGCTGAATGGCCTGATTCAGAGGGGCTGCGTGGAGTGGATATCCACCATGAGCTACCAAGCGGCCTCGGGTGCGGGTGCCGCCAACATGCGCGAACTGGTGCAGCAGATGGCATTCCTTGGCCATGAAACCGTGGTCGATGGCGATACGCCGTTGGCGCTTGATAATCGAATCGCGTCTCGGCTGCGCGAGGCAGACTTTCCCAACCAGAACTTCGGAGTTCCCTTGGCGGCGAGTGCCATTCCATGGATCGATCGCCTCGTCGATGATGGCCAGACGCGGGAGGAGTGGAAAGCGATGGCGGAGGCCAACAAGCTGCTCGACCGGGCGTCGCGACCGCTGCCCATCGACGGCATCTGCGTTCGAATTGGCTCCATGCGGTCGCACGCGCAAGCCGTCACCATAAAGCTGAATGCTGCGATTCCGCTCGATGAGGTGGAAGGCATGATTCGAGACAGCCATGAATGGACCGATGTTGTCCCGAA
>DEBL01000174.1:0-10378 GCA_002348535.1 Deltaproteobacteria bacterium UBA2957
CCGTTCCGCCGCCGGACCCGCCGCCTGTGCTTCCGGTGTACCCAACCAAGTCATCCGTTGACCGAGGCACGATGGAGAATATGTCCCAACCGTAGGTGATGGGCCCCGTGATGCTTGCGTACGAGGCCCCCTCTTCGGCGTCGTAGTTGGTGAACAGGTTGTCCATGCTGCAGCCGATGGCAAGGTCGACAGTCCCGTAGTTGTACAAGTCGGCAGCGTTGGTGATCTCCATGTCCGTGAATCGCACCATGACGCTCTCGTACATCTCCCAATTTTCGGGTTCCTCCGTCACATCCGTGATGACGATCTCGGCATCGCTACCGGTCACGGTAATGGCGCCGGCCTCGGTCACCTTGACTTGAGAATTGCCGTAGTACTCGGTGTATTCGCCGGTGATCGAGATCACATCACCGGGGTTGGGGGCGTATTCAACTTCGTCGTACTTGAAGATGTAGATTCCGTTGTACGCGCCACCCTCCATGCTTTGGATGAAGAAAGCCGGGTTGTCACCGTCGGTGAGCGGGGTGGTCACGACAGCGTCGTTGATCGTGACGATGGTGCCCTCGCTGTACTCGCCCATCTGCACGTCGTAGATGGTTGCCGCGGAGCCGCTCCCGCCGCCTGTGCCTCCGCCTCCGCCGCTGCCACCGCCCGCAGTGGATGCGGAGCCGGTGTCGGACTGGTCTGAGGCGGTTTTGATGGTGCATCCAGCGATTGTGGCCGCGGACAACAAGATAGCGAGGGTTTTGGACATGCGGGTCTCCGTGGCCTAAGCCTGTGTTTGTCGGCGCACGAATACTCGGAGGGGGCGATGGTGGCAAGTGACGCATTGGTCACAAATCAACTTTCGCGTCGATTTGGTCGACGGGTGGCCGTCCGAAATCTTTCTCTGTGTGTGCGTTCCGGGGAGATTTATGGCTTTTTGGGGCCCAATGGAGCGGGCAAGACCACAGCCATTCGGTGCATGCTCGGATTGATTCGATCCGACTCTGGCCACACGAAGATTTTTGGAGAGTCGGATCCCATCAAACGTCTTGAAGGCGTCGGTGCGATGGTGGAAAGCCCCGCATTTCACGGGTTCCTGTCGGCGAGGGAAAACCTCATGCACGCTGTGCGCTATGCCGATCTCCGCGCCGAAACCGTCGATGAGGCGCTTCAGACTGTGGGCCTCACTGACCGCTCAGAACACAAAGTGGCGACCTACTCGATGGGCATGCGACAGCGTCTCGGTTTGGCGCGCGCGATCTTAGGCCGACCGCGTCTCCTCATCTTGGATGAGCCGACCAATGGGATGGATCCGCGCGGTGTCGCGGATGTCCGTGCATTGATTCTGGAGTTCGCACGCGAACACGGAACGACCGTCTTCATTTCGTCCCACCACCTTGCGGAGGTGGAGAGGCTCTGCAATCGGGTCGGAATTCTTGATCGAGGGCACTTGGTTGCCGAGTGTGCGGTCGATGCGCGACTTGAGGAGACCTACTTGGCAGCGACGGAGGCGTCAGACTCATGAAGCGAATCGTGCGCGCCGAATGGGCTGTACTGTTGCGCCGCACTTCCACGCGCATCACACTGGCGATCGCCGTTGCTATACCCGTCGCCGTAGTCATGGCATTTCGCGTTCTCGCTCAAGACGGTTCGGCTCTGCAGTTTAACGATCAGCCGATCACAGACCTGATGGACCTGTCTTCGACGAGTGCCTCATTGGTGGCCTTGAGCGCGAGGACCTCGCTGATGATGCCCCTGATGCTTCTTGTGTTGTCGGCCCAAACGCTTGCTTCCGAGCATGCAAACCACGTGCTCCGAGATCACCTCGTTCGCCCGGTTTCTCGGTCGCAAGTGTTGTGGAGCAAGCTTGTTTCGGTTTGGGCGGTAGCCGTGTTGAGCTTGGTCATCGGTGCGGGTGTATCGGGCGCCATGGGTGCCGCTTGCTTGGCTCCGGGCGGTTCGTGGGGCGCCGTCGTAGTTGCGCATCTCGCAGCAGGACTTTCGGATCTCGCCATCCTCGTGTTCGGCTTCTTCCTCGCCTCCCACTTTCGCTCATCTGTGGCGGTGATTGCGGTTGGGGTTGTTGCGATCGGCGTTGACTGGTTGATTCGGATGGGCTTATCGGGGCTTGGTTTCATCGGTGTGGAATCGGCCCAGTGGATGCTCAAGTTCATGCCTGGAACGGGATTGAATTGGGTCGACGTTCGGAGCGGTTCCGTTTCGATCTCTGGGTTTGTGTGCCTGGTTTCATGGTCCGCTCTGTTCGGAGGACTGGCTCACCTTCGAATCGCGCGGATGGATATCCATTGATCGTTGCAAAACCCGATCGCTCCGCGTAAAGATCGGGGTGCAGCCAGGGGGTAGCGCATGGCGGACACATCGTTTTTGACACAGGAGGAGTCGGTTGTCGCCCACCTGTTCTGGGTGGTGGCGGCGGTGGAAATTGTCTCTGTGGCGATCGCTGGGCGCTCGGTATCGGGGAGGATGCTAGCCCCCGACCCGGATCTTCGAGCCGTCGTCTTTGAACCTTCGCCGGGTCAGGAAGTTCCCGACCGCGTGCTTCGCAAGGGTAAAATCGTCTTGGTGAAGTATGCGAGTTTGGAGGACGAGTACCAGTTTAAATCGCAGTTGATCGAGGCGAGTCCGGCGAAGTGGGTCCTCGCCATTCCGCGAGACATTCGACGGAGTGACCGGCGTATGACGCGCCGCGATCCTGTTGCAGGCAGCCGCCGTTATACGATTCAGCTGCACAAGCCCGATGGAACCCTTCGTACATTGCTGGTCAATGACCTTTCTCCGGCTGGAGTCGGGATCATTTTTGACCCTCAGCTGGATCGGTTCAAGGAAGGCCAAGTGCTAAAGGGCGAGCTGAGCATCCCGGGCCAAGACCCCTTATCGGTGCGGATCGAGGTGGTGAATGTGCGAACCAACGAAACGGTCGCAACCGAGCGAATCCTCGGCGCTCGCTTCGTGGGATTGGGATTCACCGGGTGTGAGTCGATTGCGATGGGGCTCAAGCGAGAGCTTCAGGGTTAACCAAAGAGCCGCGTGACAATCAGTCCGATCCATACGGCGCTGAATACGATCATCACGGGCACGGTGATCCGCAAGGCTTGATGCGCAGCGCGGGGTCGCGTCGCGGACAAGCCCCACCAGACGGCCAGCCCCGAGAGCGGTGTGAGCCCCACATTGAGCGCGATCAGCCCGATTTGTTGTCGGGGTGTTAGCGTTTGGTTGTTTCGCGTTGGCTGAAGGTTGCGGGCAGCAAGGGCTCGCAGAGACTGCGAGGGATCAGGGGTTTCGCCCAACCGAATCCGCTCGCTTGCGAGCTTGAGTTCCGACTCGTCCAAGTGGGCGCTCGAGAACAGCCATGCAACCGGCCGCTCGTCGCCCTTTGGAATCACGTTGCAGAAGGGGCACGGCACCAGTGGCAGCGCTTTTGTGCCGCCGCAGCGGTGGCAAACTGCGCTCATTCCTCTGCTGCTCCAAATCGAAGGACGTCGCGATGGCCGCCCGCTGATTCCGACGGATCGATGCCGTTCTCGTCGACTGTCCACAGCTGCTCGAGCGGCGCATGGTCGGATTCGGTCAGTCGAGCCGACCACGGATCAGGGTCATCCATCCACATGATGTCATCGTTGTGCAGCGTGGCAGTCGCGGCCGCTCGGATTGCTCGGACTGCCGACGAACCGAGGCGATCGATGGGTCGATGATCGACCATCAGCTGAGCGGCGTCTTCACCCACGCGAACCGGTCGAACATCCCCGACTACCTTGGTGAATCGCACAAAGCCTTCGTAGTCTTGCGCGACTGCACTGGTCATTTGTGTCAACGCCATGCTGGCGTGGTCTGCCGCATCGTTGTGGCAGGCAAATCGTTTGCCCATCTCCATCAGTAGCGCAGTGAGCCATGGTGCTCGGTCTTTGCCTCCGCATGGAAAACGTTCGGTTCCAATCACCACGGATTGAACCGAGATGGATAGGACATCCCAACTGGCCCCGAAGTACGCGCTGACCTCGAGATGAACAACCGGCTCGTCACTCAGGCCCATCGCAAGTCGGGGCTCAGTAGCGGATGCGGATCGCAATGTGGCGGCCATCGGGGGATCGAGAACCGCATCAACTGCGACATGAATTCGTCGCTTGGCCAAGTCAGACACTATCGCTTTGGCACGATGTCGGTCTGTCCACGCCGCTTGTGTCGGAAGCGGATCGGCGTCAATCACGCTCTCATCCGGTGATTGGATGAGCCTCCAGCGAACCAGGGTGTGGCGCAAGCAGTCCGCGTTGAGGGCCCCAAACAACACATTGAGACCGTCCCCAACGGCACTGGAGGCGGGCGATGGACCCGCGATGGTCACGGTTCGCCCCAGCCCTCCGACGGTGAAGTGTGGAAGATCAGATAGTCCATGGATCGTCAAGCTGCGAAGGTACATGTCTGTTTCGTATGCCTTTAGGCAGCATCTGCAAGCCGCCTGCGGTACGATGCGGTCGTGACGGAGGTGGGCATGCCCGAAAATGGACCCATGTGGTTGACCCGAGACGACGATGTTGTCGCTCACCTGTACTTTGCGGCGGCAGAAATCGGCGCCGCAACCATGGAACTGGGCGCCTTGCAAGTGCCGGGGTCATTATCGTTCCCCAATCCAGATGAGCGAACCTTCAGCGTGTTCACGCACGGCGAGGTTGATCTCTCACAGTCCAAGGTGGCAGCGGGTGATGTGGTACGCCTTCGGTATGTGCAAGGCGAGTCGACGTACACCTTTCTTTCAGAGGTCGAAGACATTTCCGATCAGCAGGCGCGCCGGAGGTGGCGGATTCGGTTTCCACAAGCCATCGAGCGCAACGAACGACGACTTGTGAAGCGGCATCGGGTCATGGGTCGCCCAGGGTTCACGTTCTCGACCGGACCCGAACGGGTCAAGCATCCGCTGTATGACCTTGCGGCTGCTGGGCTGAGCTACGTGGTGAGTGCGTCGTCGAAGATGAAGATAGGGGCATCCATCAAAGGATCCATTCACATTCCCGGAGTTGAACCGGTTGCCGTGGTCATGGAACTCCGGAACATTCGTCCCTTGCCGGGCGACGCGTCTCGAAAGTTGGCCGGTTGCCGATTGGTTGAGATGGCAGGGTTGGACCGAGAAGCGCTGAGCAACGCGCTGGGTGAGTTGAGCTGACGGTTTTGGCGCTGGCGCTGGCGGGTGCCCTCGCTCATGCGGGCGCCATTGTAGACGTGGACTTAGCCCCGCTGGGCCGAGGCGATCTGGCGTGGAATGACTCGGGGCAACAAAGCGGAACCCTCGTGGCCGAATCGGACGGAATTCTTGTGTCTCCGCTGCGCAGCACAGTGGGATGGACTCAAGGTCGGTGGACCGTTGGTGGCGGTTTGTCAGCGGCAAGACTTGCCACATTCACCTCGGCATCGGAGTCTAAGCGATCGTATGTTCGAATGGCCGTTCGCCCGGTCATTGAGCTCCGCAGGTGGCTCATGGAGCCTGCGACCGGTGCTCCGTTGATTGCCCTCCATGGGCGATTGCACGGAGTGTTTCCAGCGACCAGTACCGCAGAGGATGATGCGACCGATGACGAGCAAGAGACGATCGAGAGTCAGGCTGCGGAGGATGCCGGTCGAATTCGGAGCCTTGGAGCGACGCTGGGCTTTGGTGTGCTTTATCGTTGGTCCAGCGGGCTTGGGGTTGGGGCCAAGTCATCGGTGGTGTATGCGCGATCAGCCCGGACCGATACTGAGACTGTGACGGTTTCTTCTCGGCTCCAACCTGAAACTACGTTGACGCTTTCTTTCTGGTTCTGAGCACCATTTTCGCGCGGGCTTGATTCAAGGTATCGAAAGGGCCTTGCTCAGTCGGGAATCGGGCGTTACTGGCGGCCCCCGAAAGGAGCCGGGAACCGATCACAGGTCCCGCCGTCCTCAGCCTAGGGTCATCGCATGAATATCATTCCGGATCTGCTCCAGGTACTGCTGAACACCCTGCCATTCTTGGTGGCCATCGTGGGCATGTACCGCATTATTCTCCGCCCCATGCTCGATTACCTGTTGGGTCGAGACACGGCGATCAGCGACGGTCACGACGAGGCTTCGCGCATCGAGGCGGAGATTGCACGGCGTATGGAAGATTACGAAACCAAGCTGGCCGCTGCGCGGGCGGAGGTGGCTTCCATTCATGCCGCCAAGCGTGCTGAAGCTCAAGCCGAGTACGACAAGGTCGTGGGCGCGGCTCGCACGGAAGCAGAGGCCAAGATCGAGTCGGCGGTGGGCGAGATCGGTGCCGCCAAGGAAGCGGCCAGTTCGCAACTCAAAACCATGTCCGGCGAAATCGCCGAGCAGGTTGCGGTCCAAGTGCTGGGCCGCCCCCTGACCGCAGGAGCGTAACCATGCACCTGATGCTCTTTGTTTCAACGGCCATGGCCGGCGGTGCCGCGGGCGACCCGCCGGACTACAACGCCATCGGATTTCATCTCCTCAACTTCGTATTGTTGGTTAGCCTGTTGACGTTCTTGCTCCGCTCCAAAGTACGCGATGCACTCGCGAACCGAGCCCTCAAGGTCAAAGGCGACATCGATGAGTCAAACCAGCGGCGCAAGGAAGCGCAACAACGCTTTGAAGACCTCGAGTCTCGCCTCGATGGCTTCGAAAACGAACTTGAAGCCATGAAGACGGAGGCCGTGGCGAAGGCTGAAGCCGACCACAAGGCCATGCTGGGCCGAGCCGAGGAAGATGGAAACCGAATTGCAGAGTCGGCGAAGCGGAGCATTCGCGATGAGACGGAGCGCGCGCGTCAGGCGCTGCGACGCGAAGTGGCGGAACTCTCGGTTGACCTCGCTCGGGAGAAGCTTTCAGAGACTGTGACCTCAGACGATCAGTCTCGACTGGCTGGCGACTTCATCGCCGAAGTCCAAGGAACCAATGGAGCGTCCAATGGCTAGTGGCTCGATTGCCCGTCGGTATGCCCGTGCGCTCATTGCGCTGGGCCAAGAAGGCGGAAACACAGATGCATTTGCGAGCGACCTCGATCGCTTCGCGGCGGTCTTGGATACCGGTGATGGCCAGCTCCGTGCGGCGCTGACCAACCCCGGACTCAGTACGCTGGAGCGCAAGGCGGTCCTTGACCA
The DNA here is from genome assembly GCA_002348535.1 of Deltaproteobacteria bacterium UBA2957. Lineage (GTDB taxonomy): Bacteria > Myxococcota_A > UBA796 > UBA796 > UBA796 > UBA796. The sequence goes on from DEBL01000174.1 coordinate 7,116, forward strand.
AGTGCTGGAAAAGGTGAAGTTGACCAAAGATGTGGGGAACTTCCTCCGTCTGTTGGTGGATAAAAACCGCCTCAATGAGTTCGATGGAATTGTGAGGTTCTACGGCGAAATGGCGGATGAGCTTGCAGGTCGGGCCCGCGCTGTAGTGACCACGGCGTCGGAACTCGATGCTGCGATGCGAAAGACGGTTCAAGATGCCCTCGAGGCGTCCACTGGAAAGACCGTCGAGATTGACTTTAAAGTGGACCCAAGCCTCATCGGTGGAATGGTGGCTCAGGTCGGCGACATTTCCTACGACGCGAGCGTACGCGCTCGACTGGAAGACATCCAGTCGACGTTGATTCGCACCCCAGGAGCCTTGGCGGAAGCCTAGGCCAATATCGGAGAAGACATGGACATCCGTGCAGAAGAGATCAGCGAGATTCTCAAGCAACAAATCCAAAACTACGAAGCCCGCGTGCAGGTCAGTGAGACCGGTACCGTGTTGTCCGTTGGTGACGGAATCGCTCGCTTGTATGGCCTTCAAAACGCAATGGCGGGAGAGCTTCTGGAGTTCCCCGGCAGCCTCATGGGCATGGTGTTGAACCTCGAAGAGGACAACGTCGGTGCGGCCCTGTTCGGTGACGACCGCGGCATCAAGGAAGGCGATGTGGTCAAGCGGACCGGAAAGATCGTGTCGATTCCGGTTGGCCCGGCCATGATGGGTCGCGTTGTCGATTCCCTTGGAAACCCCATCGACGGCAAAGGTCCCATCGAGACCGATCAGTACCTGCCCGTTGAGATCAAGGCCCCCGGTATCGTCAAGCGCAAGTCCGTCCACGAGCCCATGCAGACCGGTCTCAAGGCCATCGACGCCATGATTCCAATCGGTCGAGGGCAGCGCGAATTGATCATCGGTGACCGTCAGACCGGTAAGACGGCTGTGGCCATCGACACCATCATCAACCAACGCGTGTTCAAGGACGACCCCAAGAAGCGCATGCACTGCATCTATGTGGCCATCGGCCAGAAGCAGTCGACGGTTCGTCAGGTGGTTCGGAAGCTCGAAGAAACAGGCGCCATGGAGTACACCACTGTGGTCAGCGCCAACGCGTCGTCACCGGCACCGCTCCAGTTCCTCGCTCCCTACACCGGCTGCACCATCGGAGAATACTTCCGTGACAACGGCATGCACGCCCTGTGTGTGTACGATGACCTGTCGAAACAAGCAACGGCCTACCGCCAGCTTTCGCTGCTTCTTCGTCGACCACCCGGACGGGAAGCGTACCCCGGAGACGTCTTCTATATTCACAGCCGGCTTCTTGAGCGGGCGGCCAAGATGTCCGATCGGGACGGTGGCGGCTCGTTGACAGCCCTTCCCATTGTCGAGACCCAAGCCGGAGACGTGTCGGCCTACATCCCGACCAACGTAATCTCCATCACCGATGGACAGATCTTCCTTGAGTCTGACCTGTTCAACCAAGGGGTTCGACCGGCCGTGAACGTGGGTATTTCGGTATCCCGCGTGGGCGGTTCCGCTCAGATTCCAGCGATGAAGCAGATCGCGGGTGCACTTCGACTGACACTTGCTCAGTACCGGGAGCTTCAGGCCTTCGCCCAGTTCGGATCGGATCTGGATGCGGCTACGCAGCAACAGCTGACCCGCGGTGCGCGGATGGTCGAGATTCTCAAGCAAGGTCAATACGTTCCACTGACGGTTGAAATGCAACTCGTTCACATCCTCGCCGGTGATAGCGGCGCATGCGACGACATCGATGCACCCAAGGTGGGCGAGTTCATTGCCGCGTTGACCACCTTCGTGGAGTCCAGCCACAGCGATCTTCTCGCGGAGATTCGTGATGTTGCCACCTTCAAGAAGAACGACCTGAAGGACCGTGTCATCGCGGTCATTCAGGAATTCCGTTCGACTTGGTCCTAAGCCTTTCTTTAAGGAGCCTGCATGGCCTCCCTTCGTGACACACGCCGACGAATCACGTCGGTCAAGAACACCCGGCAGATCACCCGAGCCATGAAACTGGTTGCGGGTGCCAAGTTGCGTCGTGCCACCGATGCGGCGATGGCGGCCAAACCGTACCAAGAGACCCTCAACCGCGTGTTGGCGCGAGTGACGGCAAACGCGGGCGAGGTCGAGCACCCGCTGCTGAACACGCCAAACAACACCACTGACGTGATTGTGGTCCTGTTGACCAGCGACCGAGGACTTTGCGGCGCCTTCAACAGCCAGCTGCTTCGGTCGGTGCAAACCGACATCGACGCGCTCATTGCCGACGGAAAAAACGTACGGCTCGTCGCATTCGGGAAGAAGGGCGTGGCTCACTTTCGGAACCGGGGCTACGCGATTGAAGACGCAACGGTCGACCTCGATCCGGATTCGTACGCGGATGAAGCCGATAAGCTCGCGGATCGGCTCGTCGCCGAGATGGCGAAGGACGGCTTTGAGCGGGTGATTGTGGCGTACAACGAGTACCGGTCGGTCATGGTTCAGGATCCCGCCTTCAAAACGGTACTTCCCATGTCGCTGAGCGGCGGAGAAGAGGATGCCGCTGGCGGTGGTGACTTCCTCTATGAGCCCGACGGGGGCGAAATCCTCGGTCGCCTCCTTCCAATGGCGCTCCGCACTCAACTCTTTCAAGCGTTCTTGGAAACCCAAGCGGGCGAACAAGCCGCGCGGATGGCCGCGATGGACAACGCCACCCGGAACGCTTCCGAACTCATCGACTCTCTGACACTCGTGTACAACCGAGCCCGTCAGGCAGCCATCACCACCGAACTTACCGAAATCGTGTCGGGTGCCGAAGCGCTGTAGCGCAGCACCTTCAGGAGTACACAACATGTCTGAGAACATTGGAAAAATCGTTCAGGTCACCGGCCCTGTCGTTGACGTAGAGTTTCCCCCCGGCAAGCTCCCCAACATCTTTTCAGCGCTGACGCTGAGCAACTCGTTCATCAACGACCAAGAAGACAACCTTGTTGTTGAGGTTGCGCAGCACTTGGGTGAGAACACCGTTCGCTGCATCTCGATGGACACCACCGACGGCCTGACCCGCGGTCAAGCTGTGAAGGACTCCGGACAGCCCATCGCAGTTCCCGTCGGACCCAAAGTCCTCGGTCGCATCATGAACGTGGTCGGCGAGCCTGTCGATGAGTTGGGTCCCATTGGCTCGGAGTCTACTTCTCCGATTCACCGTCAGCCTCCCGGTTTCGTTGACCAGAGCACCGAAGTCGAGATGTTCGAGACGGGCATCAAGGTCGTCGACCTTCTC
>DEBL01000174.1:10692-11326 GCA_002348535.1 Deltaproteobacteria bacterium UBA2957
CAAGGTCGTCGACCTTCTCGCGCCCTACTCTCGCGGTGGAAAGATTGGTCTCTTCGGAGGAGCGGGTGTGGGCAAGACCGTTCTCATCATGGAACTCATCAACAACGTGGGTCTGAAGCACGGTGGTGTTTCGGTGTTCGGCGGTGTTGGCGAGCGGACTCGGGAAGGAAACGACCTGTGGTTCGAGATGATGGAAGCCGGTGTTATCAACGCCAAGCAAGAGGACGGCCACCTTGTGATGACCGATGATGGCCTCCCCATTGTGGACACCGACGGCAGCCGCGTTGCGCTGGTGTACGGTCAAATGAACGAGCCTCCGGGTGCGCGTGCGCGGGTTGCGCTGTCGGCGCTGACGATCGCGGAGCACTTCCGCGACCAAGAGAACCAAGACGTTCTGCTCTTCGTGGACAACATCTTCCGGTTCACCCAAGCGGGTTCCGAGGTGTCGGCACTCCTTGGGCGGATTCCCAGTGCGGTTGGATACCAGCCCACCTTGGGCACCGAGATGGGAATGCTTCAAGAACGCATCACCACCACGCAGAACGGGTCGATCACCTCGGTTCAGGCTGTATACGTTCCCGCAGACGACCTCACCGACCCCGCTCCAGCCACCACCTTCGCTCACCTCGATGCA
>DEBL01000199.1:0-739 GCA_002348535.1 Deltaproteobacteria bacterium UBA2957
CCAGAAGACGCTCCTGTGATGATCGCGACGTTCATAGCAAGCCCTTAACCGGCGGTCAGGGCGCCGAAAGATCTTCGCGGCGAACCACGAGACTGCGAACCGACATGCCCTCGCGAACCACGAAAAAGCCTCCGAGCCCGCAGGTGAACGTGAACTGGCCCAAGTGCAGGGTGATCGCGAAGGTACCCGCAAGACCGGGATCTACACCGAGCAACCACAGGGACGCGGTGCAGAACAACTCATAGCCGCCGAAAAAACCAGGTGTCGGCAAGGCCGTCATCCCCGCGAGGGTGACCGACCACATGGTCCAAACCGCACCGAGTGAGTTTGGGATTCCTGGAAATCCCCACATAAAGCTCGATATTCCGAGCAGCGTGAGGGCCCAAAGGGTCACGGTTTGCGCAAGCACCAAGCTCAGCCGCCGCGGATTCTTCCCCAACGTGACCATTCCATCGCGGAAGCGCCGAGCAAAGCCCGCCAACCGACCAACCACTGGAAGCCGTGCAAGGAGCGCGATGGCCGGCTCGCCGACTGCCACCAACGCCGCTCCACCAAGACAACCCACGGCAACAATTGCTCCGCTGATGCGCTGACCGGTGCCGACAACATCGACACCGCGGACCACCAAGCCCTCGGCGGGAAGGTCGACCCAGAAGGTCAAGCCAAGCAACATGACAAGGAGCATCAACATGTCGAGCAAGCGCTCGAGCACAATCGCGGCCATCGCCGCGCCGAACGG
>DEBL01000199.1:1124-13058 GCA_002348535.1 Deltaproteobacteria bacterium UBA2957
CAGCGGAACCACATTAATGGCGAGAAACCCGATGCTGTTGATGGCAAAGAGGGACGGAAACGGAATCGGTGGAGCACCGAGGAGCGCATGCAGCCGCAAGGTTCGAACAGCGTGTGCCATCAGGTAGCACACAAACATGGGGGCGAAGGTCCACCATTGGGTCTTCGCGAGTGCCTCCCTCGCCTTTGGCCACTCGATCCCAGCAAGCACCGTGCCGAGGCAGACCACTGTGATCGCCAAGATTACGGCGAGGCGAAGACGCATCAACTGACTCGGCGCTGAAGCAGCTGCATCGCGACCAGCGAGTTTTCAATCGCTTGGTCGGGCTCCAAACCGAAGGCCTCCGGAAGATGGTCTTGTGTGACGTCAGAGCCGAACATTCGGTCCCAGATCACCAGCGTGTTGCCGTAGTTGCCATCGCAGTCTGCACCGTCTCGGGTGTGGTGCCAAGCGTGGAAATGGGGATTGTTGAATGCCAAGCCCCAAATCCGACCGAAGCGCGTGTCGGGATTCCACCGAAGATTGGCATGCTGAAAGGCGTCGAAAACGCCGCCCACAGACAACGCCGCTACAATCGTCCAAGGCGCCCACTGCGAGGTGTTTAGCAGGGCTCCAAACAGGAGCACGGGCAGAAACGCGAGTTGGATAAAATCCACGATGTGCATGCGCAGCCCAGACGTCGAATCGAGTCGCTCCGACATGTGGTGTACCCGGTGAAACATCCAGAGCCATTCCACCCGGTGATGGGCACGGTGAAGCCAGTACCGCGAAAAATCAAGCATCAGAAACGCGAGTGCAAACTGCACCGCGGGGGCGCTGACCAGCGAGGCATCAACGAGACCCACCTCCAACCACCCAACAACCCCTGCGATTACGCCGGCTCGGAACGCAAACAGCAGCGCGCCATTGGCGAGATTGATGAGCGTGTCGCGTGTTACGAATCCTTGCGCTGGCCGCCGGGCATACAGGGCTCCCAACACCATGAAGGTGCCAATGGCTCCGCACTGGACCAACGCCCCCGTCACGACTGATTAGCCTCCGGTGCCCAGTGGATCCGGGTCAATGACCAAGCCGTCAATTGCAGGCGCATCGTCGAAGAAGGCTTTGAGGTACAGGCAGTAGATATCGCCCGTACCGCAGTCCTCGCACGGCACCTCAAAGCTGCCCTCGAGGTAGTTGCAAATCGCATCGTCATCATCACCCGGTACCACACTCAGCAGCGTTCCCAAATTCCGAGTGTCGAGCAGACCATCGATCCACGCCCCTCCCAACATGCTTCCATCGGGCGAAAATGTGCCTTCGATGTGCATTTCGTGCATGGGAATGTCAACGTCGGTCGAGCCACTCTGATAGTTAATTTCGATCAGGTCTGTGTCGGCCGAAAAGTATGGCGCCGACGTGAAGTCCGCAGCCGGCAATGGGTAGGTTCCCGTGCCAAGGTCCTGGTAGGGCACACCATCGTCGTCCCAGATGCCCTGAGCAACCAGCAGAGTCAGACTGTCCTCGGTCGCCTCTTGAACACTGGCCAAGAGCGGGGACTGCAGGAACAAGCCGAGAAGCGAGCCAATTCCGGGCGGCTCTGCAATGGTCGCGTTGGGGAGATCCAACTCATAGACTCGTCCGACCAAGCTTGACACATCGGATTCAAGCGGCGCACCAAATGGGCTCGTGCCAAACGTGGCTGTGGCTTCGTTGGCGCACCGCGCAGTCAAGGTGTAGGTCGCATTTCCAGTGAGCGCCGCGGCGATATAGGCGGTCTCATACGTTTCTTGGTCCCACGTGACCTCAATGTCCAGTTCTGTGCCCGACTCGTCAACCAACCCAAACTCGACACTCGCCTCCGGGCGCAGATCAAACTCCACACTCAGCGTGTCGAGGTAAAACCAGTCGTCCTCTGCATCTTCGGGATCAAGGTCTGCCACGGTGGCCGTACACGGTTCTACATCCGCGTCCGCGTCCGCGTCCGCATCCGCATCCGCATCCGCATCCGCATCCGCATCGGCTTCCTCTTCAACGACATCACCTTCCGGCTCAGTGGGGTCATCTTTTCCGCCGCAGGCACAAAGCATCAGCAGCATGGCAATCGCAGGTTGTCTCATCTCGTCCTCCATGGCGTGCCCACACAAGTGGACCCACCGGTGTTCATTCCTCAGTCCCTGTGTCGCCCTCGACAGACGAAGGCTGAGCATTCACATTCAATACATACCAACTGGGCAGCCCACCGGTGCGCGCAGTCGATTCCTCGCAGCATGTGCCAACTCGGATCATGTACGCACCCGGTTCCGTGGCCGTAAAGGCCACTTTGGCATCGTAGTTCGATACCGCGTCGTGCTTGAAGGCCCGGTCGACCTCCTCGCCGTCGGGACCCTCCACCATGATCTCGGGGTTGAGCGGTGACCCGTGTATCCACGAGTCCGTCTCGATGACAACATCGGTGCGCGCGTCGGGAATGTCAATCTGGTACCAGTCGTACCGCGCCCCGTGCTCGATTCGACCGAATACTCGATCGCCGCTCTCAACCACGTTCGCATCGGCCCGTGCATCGTTTGGTTCGGCCTCTTCGATGCCCCACTCAACGGGAGCCTTGACGATGCTGACCATTAGACGCCACTCGTACTCCTCACCAAACTGAACACTTCCGCTTTCTTGCTCGAGAATGCCGATCGCGATTTCCCGAGGTTCATCCAGCTTGAAGGTCGTATCGATGTCTGACGATAGGTATGAGTCCTCAATGCTGGCCTCAAACTCCCCGTCTTCGTCGTAAATAAACACCCGGGGATTTGCAGGCGATCCCAACGCTTCGGCGCGGACTCGCACTCGAACCCACGATGGACGTTCCACATCAAAAATGAAGCCATCGTTGTCACCCAAGTCACCAAAGTGTCCACACATCCATTGCTCGAGCGGTAGCTCTTGCTCCGACCCGACCGCATCGTTGGGTTCGACTTCCATATTGGCGCAGATCTGCGGCGGCGGCAGGTCGTCACCCGTATCGTCTTCATCGGGAGGGTCATCGACGCCGGTATCGAAGGGCGGCGGTTCTTCCACCGTGCCCGGTCCGGCCGGAAACCCTGGCATAAAAAACAGGGCATCACAGCCTTTGCACGCGACAAGCAAAATCAACAATGAGAGCATTCGTCACCCAAACCTTTTCGGCATCCTACGATCACCGTGTAGGATGTGGCAGTCGCCATTGTAACCTCAAGTAGACCGATATCGCCCGAACCAATACACCAAAGTCATGTTCTCACGATTTAAAATCTTACTCGCTGCCTGTTTGATCCACTGCGGTCCGCCCGACATCAACATTACGAAGCTCACGCCAGACGTCACAGTGGCGCCGGGAGAGTTTGATTTTGGTGAGGTTATACCTAGTTTTTCATCCGAAAATACGGTTCAGCTCGTCAACTCTGGACGAACCACACTTTCCGTATCGGCCATCGCACTCAGCGAGGAAAGCGATGTCTTCAGACTGACTGTTGAGCCACCCCAAGACGGGTCGGAGTGGACCTTAGAGCCGGGCGCATCGCTTCCCATCTCGCTGGCATTCGCACCGTCCGACCTCGTTTCGTACGAAGCGAGCGTGGTGATATCGAGCAACGATGACGACGATCCCGAATTTTCGATTCCTGTCAGCGGTGTCGGCGTCATCGGCCCCCAACCCGACATCCACATCGAGGTCGAGGCCATCGATTTTGGAACGATTCCATCGGGCGATACGGCCACCGAGTACATTTTGGTTGAAAACAAAGGCGATGGCCCGCTCTCAATGCTCCAGACGCGCCAAGATGGATCCGGCGCCTTCGAAGTGGCAACCAACCCGGTTGGTTCGACCATTCCTGCCATGTCGTCGGCCACTGTGCTGCTGGAATACACCCCAGACGGCGTTTTGTCCGGGCACTCGGGCAGCGTCACCTTTGTCAGCGATGATCCCGATGAACCGGAGGTCAGCATCGCACTGACCGGCGGCGATGGAGGAGCCGACACCGACTATCCCGTCGCTGAAATCACAGCCCCGAGTGAACTGAACCCCCCCGGCACCATCACTCTCGACGGCAGCGCCTCCACGGCCCCCGATGATGGCGCGCTCACCTATGCGTGGAGCATCATTGATGCGCCGAGCCAAAGCAATGCTGAGATCGTTGAGCCCACAAGCGCAACCACCCCCTTCGACGTGGATGTTGCAGGCTTGTACACCGTTCAGCTGACTGTAACGGACGACTTAGGCATCACATCAGCACCGGCTCAACACACCGTCACGGCTCGTCCCGTGGAAGAGCTGTACATTGCGCTCACTTGGGACAAAGGAAACAGCGATCTCGACCTGCACGTGGTCCCCACAGGTGGTGTGTTCTGGAGCGATGAAGACCTCAGTTTTTGCAACACGGAGGTCGACTGGGAATCCCGCGGGACCGGCACACACAGCGGTGATGATGACGACGGCTTTGGACCGGAGACCATCAACATCAGCGTGGCGGACACCGCCTACCACATCGGCGTGCACTACTTCGAAGACGACGGCGGCGCGGACGTTGAAGCAACGGTCACGGTGTACTTAAACGGCGAGCCACATGAAACACTTACAGCCACCTTGGTTCACAACTATTTTTGGCGTGTTGGTTACACGGCGATTGAGGACGGCATGGGTGGATTCGTCCCATCGGATGAAGTTCCCTTCTTCTCCTCCAACCGGGAGTGCTCGGAGTAATGACCATGCGATGCACTGAATTATTGATCTTCGTTTCACTTCTCGCTGCGTGTGCGTCTCCAGATTCGAAGATCGTTGCGCTGAGCCCTGACATCGTCGTCGCACCGGGTGAAGTGGATTTCGGTCCGGTCGTAAAGCTGTACTCGGAAACCGCCGCCGTCCAGATTCTCAATACAGGGCGCGGCGTACTCGATATCGATTCCATCGCACTCGAAGTGGCCGGCGGCTACGACGACATATTCTCCGTCTCAGAACTGGTGGAAGAGACCAAGATCGCCCCCGGCGAAGCCACAGAAGTCGAAGTCACGTTTACCCCTAAAAACTACGTGGATTACCGTGCACGACTCCTGATCAACAGCGATGACGAAGACCAGCCGGTCTTGTCCGTGCCCTTGGACGGCGCGGGTGTGGTTGGCTCCACCCCGGACATCAACTTGTCCGTCAACAGTGTGGACTTCGGAACCGTAGCTACCGGCGAGACGGCCACGGGCTACTTCACCATTGAAAATGTCGGCGATGGTGACCTCAACATCGACGCGCTCGAACTCGAAGCGGGGCCGTTCAGCCTCGTGACCGACCCCTCCGGTCAGACCATCGCGGGTGGCGGTGAGTTTACGGTCATCGTGGAGTACAGTCCCGATGACGATGAAGAAGGCCACACGACGGATGTGGTCGTCCTCTCGAGCGACCCTGACGAACCGTCTGTGAGTGTGGTGCTCCTCGGCGGCAATGGTGGTGACTACCAAGACCCCATCGCCCACATCGACTGCGACGCATTGTCGGGGGTGACCCCGCCACGCACAATCGTGATGGATGGCCGCCTCAGTGAAGATCCAGAAGACATCGACGACGTCCACGAACTCACCTACGAGTGGGAACTGATCGGACGACCCGAGCTGTCGCGGACCTACTTTGCCAACCCGGGGCAAGAGACGCCCGAACTGTTTATCGATGTCGCTGGCGTGTATGAGATTCAGTTGGTGGTCACCGACTTCAATGGCATCTCCTCGGAGCCCGTGACTTGCGTGGCGGACATCACCCCCGATGAGCAGCTGTACATTGCGCTCAGCTGGGACATCGGAGACTCCGACCTCGATCTCCATCTTGTGCCGGGAGGGAATGCCTTCTGGGGATGCATGGACTGCTTTTTCTGCAACCCCGTTCCCGCTTGGCCCGCCGCTTGGGGACTACCGATCTACGCCCTAGACAACACCTACGGCTACGGCCCTGAGAACATCAACGTCAAGGATCCGGGCGACCAGTCGTACTACATCCGCGTCCATTACTTTGCCAACCACGGCGGCGGCGCAGCGAACGCGACCGTGTCGGTGTACGTCAATCGGACCCTGTACGGAACCTACACCAAGGAGCTGTCGGGGTCCCGGAAGCGCTGGGATGTGGGATATGTCACGTTTGATGGGCCATGTACAGACGAGTCTTGCGACTTCACGTTCACCGTCGAAGACGAGGTCACCGACCGAGGTTCATCAGCCTGCCCTGACTGCTGACCGCGACCGCGCACCCGGTCGCCCAACTGTTAGCGCTGCAACGATTCGACCAGTGCGAGATGTGTTGCATCAAGTGAAGGCGAATCGAGATGGCGGCCCATCATGAGCGTGTGAGCGGCCAACGCCGGAACACCCACCATCGCCGCCCGCATCACGTGGACGGCCATGCGCATGGCGAGCGGGCGAAACCGCAATGCTGCAAGCTCCGGATCAAGCGTGAGAATGCGTTCCATTTCAGCCCGATCACCCGCAACGGCTTCGTCGCCTAGGCGCGATGCAACGGTGTCGAAGAACCCGGTGTGCACACCCATTCGGCGGCAGTCCCGCAGGACCTGCGCACGCAGCACATTGTGGCTGCCTTCCCAGTTCTCGTACACAACGTTGTCGCGCAGCAATCGCGGCATGATGGAAAAACTCTCGATCGCTCCATTGCCACCCAGCACCTCGATGCCGTGATTCACGGCGTCGTGGGCGAGTACCGCCGTCGCCAACTTGTTGAGGTTGACGGCAACACGGAAAAACTCTGCTTCGGAGGCAGACACCGTTCCCGCATCAATCGACTCCATAATCTCACCCAACCACACGGTGGCTGCAATGCATCCCGCAGCGTCCGATCGCATCCATGCGAGCGTCTGTTGCACCACGGAGAACCGCCCAATCGGCCCGCCAAAGGCTCTTCGATGTTGGGCATAGGTGCTTGCAATGACCCAGGCGCGCCGCGCGTGGGCGGCACACCCGGCCGCGTTGTACAGCCGACTGGTCGTGATCACCAACTCGATTACGCTTTTGAAGCCGGCCTCCACCGGACCCAGCGCCTCTGCGTACGCGCCCGAAAAGTCCATCTCACCCGACGCCATCGACCGGGTCCCAAGCTTGTCCTTTAGACGTCGAAAACGGAAGGCGTTCAGCGTGCCATCGGGCTTAATCCGAGGGACGAGAAAGAGACCCAAGCCGCGGGTGCCCGGGCCTGCAGCGTCCGGACGGGCCGTCATAATGAACACGTCGGCGTCCGCATTTGAACAAAACCACTTCTCTCCGGATATGGCCCAAGTAGATCCGGCCTCAGAGCCGCCATCCAGAGGCGAGGCCCTCACTGCATTCGCACCCACATCGGAGCCGCCCTGCACCTCTGTGAGGAACTGACTCGCCGTGAAGTTTGTCTCGAAGTTCGGGTCAAGGAGGGGGTCGAGATATCGAGTCTTCTGATCCGGCGTGCCCAAAGCCTGCAAACTGCGAATGGCTCCGGCAGCACACGCCAAGGGGCAGTTGTGCCCGGCCTCACCTGCCTGTGCTGTGAGATAGAACAGGCTTAAAATCGCACGATGTGAGACATCTTCTTCACCGTACAGACCCATGATTCCGGTGCCGTAGATCAAGCGACCGGCTTGATTCCATGTGGGGTGATGAGCCACCGAAGCCGTGTGGTTACCGATGCCGCTCCAGTCATCCAGTACGGGAAGATTGCGGTGCAAATTGTTTTCAACCGCAGCATCATGGAGTGGACCGGCCACGACGCTGCCCGCGTCTTGCAGGCGAGCACGGTGGCGCTGCAAACCGTGATGGTCCACCAAGGCGAGCAGGGCATCGTCATCCGAAAAAAGATTGTCGGGCTGCGCAGCTTTCCATGCACCCAAGTCGGCTCGCCCTTGTTCACGCGCATCCATCTCACGAACTCCTGCCTAAAAAATTACCGACAAATCGGCTGCCCCGCTCAGTCCCCTACCCTGTTTACCGGCCGAGCGGTCAACACCAGCAACGCGGGCACGACCAGTGAATCGGCGACAAAAGCGCTCATCAAAGCAACCGACAGGAGAACACCGAAGTACGCGACACTCTTTATCGCTGCGAAACCAAGCACGCTGAAGCCGCCCGCGAGAATGACGGATGTCATCAACATGGGGCGGCCGACCGTCCTCACCGTTCCGCGAACGATGGTTTCAATGTCATCGGACTTTCTTCGCTCGGCTCGATATCGGTAGAGAAATTGAATGGTGTCGTCGACCACCAAGCCAAGGACAATGGCCGAGATGGTCACAGTGGCCACATCAAGACGAATACCGACCAACCCCATGAACCCCAAGGTGACCAAAACAGGCAACAGATTTGCGGGTACTGCCAGCGCAGCCATGCGAAACGAACGGAACAACACAGCAATCAACCCGAAGATCACGACAAAGGCAACGGCAAAGCTCGACACCTGACTCTCGACGATGTGCCTCATGATCTTGACGTACAGCGGGATGTAGCCGGAAGCGTGCACCTCAACATTGGCAGGCAGTTCGCTCCGGTCGACAATGCGCTGGATTGAACCTTCAAAATCACGCGCGCTGCCCATGGCGACTCCAAAGGTGACCCGCAGTTGCATCTCATCAGGCGCCAACCAACGCGCCATATCGTTGTCCCCATCAGCCTCCAGAAGCAAGAGGATCTGCTCAAAGTGGGCCGAATTCTGGGGCACAGACCCCTGCGCCTCACCGCTTAGGACACGGTCAAGATTGACCACCGCATCCACTGCCGATCGGCTCCAAGCCGCATGGCCCCCATCTTCCACTTCACGCTGCCACCTTCGAACGCTTTCGAACACTTCGGGGACGCGCACACCATCGCCACTCCGAACCACAAACTCCAGCGGTGTGTACGGCCCAAAGCCGTCCTCTATGCGATCGGAGTCGACCCGAGTGGGATGGTCAGCGTACAGGAAGTCAATCGAGTAGGTGTCCACCTCGATTCTGGTGACCCCCCACGCAGAGAGCAAGCCTGTAAATGCGGCAATCAGGACCACCGCGACGGGGCGTCGAACCGCGGTATTCGCCATGGCTTCCACTGTGCGTTGCACCCACTCCACCGAGGCCGTCCGAGGCAGATTCGGAGTCATCAAGCCCCACACAGAACACACAATCAAGGCACCAACAAAAGCCGCACACAGCGCAATCGCGCAAAAGATTCCAAGGTCCTGCACCACCGGCATGCTTGCGGTCGCCAAGGCCAAAAAGCCAAGCGCTGTCGTGATTGTGTTGAATGCGCAGGGCCAAAACACCTCGCCTATGCCGCGTCGGACCCGGTCGATTGGCGCCCAGTCTGACGGCTGCGCCGCAATGTGCGTGAGCATGTGGATGCAATCCGACACACCAATCACCAACACCAATGTGGGCATCACCATCGTGACCATGTTGATGTTTCGACCGCTCACCCCATAGAGGCCCATCAGCCAAACCGCACCCATTCCTACTGCCGAGACCACAACAACCGTGGGACGCCAATGGCCAACCAGCCAGCGGAGAAGAACCAAAATCAGCAGGTAGCTCGCAGCAATAATCCCGGCGGCACCGCGGGTCGACGCGTCGTTGAGGGCTGCGTACACGACCCCGATCCCGGCGTAGCTCACGTCGGAATCCATGGCGGCGACCGCTTCACGCAAGTTCAACAGAATCCCGTCACGCCGGGCATCAATTTCGTCGGTCACGGCCATCTCGGCCAAGACCAGTGCAGTGGTTCGGTCCGCAGACACAAGGGAGTCGACAACCGGGTCCTTGCCAAGAAGCTGCGCAGCCTCTGCAGCATCGCGAACGGAGCCCACATACAGACTTGTGGCATCACCGCGCACAATCGGCTCATCGACAATCGACCGAACGCTGGCGATTCCATCCACACCGCGAGCGACATCGGCAATGGCACCGATTCGTTTGAGGCCATCGTCGGAGAGGATGTTCGTCGAATCATGGACCGCAATGACCACCACTTCATCGTTTCCGTAGGTGTCCAGAAATTGGCGATACTCCGCGAGGGCCGGATCGTCTTGGGGAAACCAAATATCGACCGCGTTGTCGACCCCCAACCGAGATGCGCCAAACGCAGCGACCACGGTCACAACAATCAACAGGACTTGCATGGTCCTCCGACGCTTTGCGATCGCAGAAATCCAGCGTTCAGCATCCATTATTGGACCGTCTCCACCTGAAAGCCGCCGTACACGAACGCACGATCGGTGGCCAACAGTCGAGTGCCCAGTGCTTCATTCCGGGTCAATCGGTCGGCGAGCGCGTCGGGTCGATGCCTCGGCACCAAGAGATTCCAATAAGCAATCCGACCTCCGCTTTGCGACGCATCTGCAGTGGCGGCAAGGAGCGACTGCGTTTCGGCCTCACTCAAATACTCCGGCACATCCGAGTAGTTAAATGCTGTGTAGGTGCCCGCAGTCGAAGCCTGCAGGTGAGTCATGAGATCCGAATGAACAAATCGAATCCGGTCCGCCGCGTCAACCAATGCTGAATGGCCCTGCTCAGACAAGTACGGCTGACTGTTCTCAGGATCCGTGTACTTCCCCGCCAACATCCATTGTAAAAATGGATTCGTGGCGATCGGCAGCGCGCACATCCCATGCTCCACTCGTTTTAAAAACGCTGCGCTCACGGGTCCGTCCACGTGTGCAAACTGCGCGGCACTGCGCCCCGAGCGCTGCATGACGGTGCGTGAGAAGAACAGCCGAAACAGCGACCTCCACCGCCACGTATTCCAGTGGGCGTCATAGAATCGTCGCTGTTCATCGACGGTCTGACAAGACAAGAACTGCTCAATTGTGGACTTGCGGTGAACGAGCGGAAGCAGGCGAGTGCGAAAGGTCGCAAGGTACTGCTCGAACCGCCCACACCCGATCACACCGAGGCGAATCCACTCTTCGTTGGCATCCCAATAGGCACGCACGTCTTCATCAAGCGAGGGTCGAATCTCGTGGTAGAGAAACACGCGCTGGCCAATGGGGCCCACACCCAAGAACGAACGAAAACGCTCAACATCAAGGGCCACTGCTGCCGCTAACTTTAGCTTTGCCAGCGCGATTTGCGGTGCCGAGAGATCGATCGCAGTCACGGATTCCGCACCGGCGATCGCCAGAGCAAACGAGTTGTCGCCGGCGGCACACACACTCAGCACGCGGTCATCTGACCCCACTTGAAGACCCGCCTGAAGAACGCGGGGATCTTCCCACGACTGCGCATAGGAGATTCGCTCACCCAACGCATCGCGAGTGGCCTCTGTGCCGCTCACTGATCCTCACTCAAGCGCTCGATCGTTCCGCTAATTGCGTCCACTCTGACGGCATCTCCGCTCGTGAAGGCATCCATCACCCCAGCGACCGCAACGACGGACGGGATTCCCATTTCTCGCGCGACGACCGCGGAATGACTCAACAAGCTGCCCCGCTCGACAACCAACGCTGCGATCCGGGGGAACAGGGACACCCAACCCGGATCGGTTCGATAGGCAATGAGCACCGCACCGTCGATCTCCCCCGGATCGTTCGGATCGGTGACACGCGCCACACGGCCCTCCACGACCCCAGGGCAAGCCGCGAGGCCGCTCAGTGTATTCCCGCTCGGGGGCGGCGGTGTCCCTAAAAATTCGTTGTGGGCCCACACTGGCCCCCATGTAAAAAACCGGTCGGCGGGAACCGGTTCTTTCGCAAATGAGTCGTACTCACGACTGCGTACCGCTGCGATACCGGCGAGGTTCACTGTGACGGTTGTTCCACGCACCCAGCCAAACACCTCATCCAACGTCAGCCAGAAGACGTCCTCTGGACACTGAAGCGCGCCGGAAGCATGCATGTGTTGACCGATCGCTCGAAACAAGTCCCGAACCCGCGCAAAGATGCGCGTCCGTAAGAATCGAAGATTTTCTCGGTCGCGAACACGCCGTCGAGCACGGGAAAGCACCCATTGG
>DEBL01000067.1 GCA_002348535.1 Deltaproteobacteria bacterium UBA2957
TTGCCCGTCCCGGTATTCGACTTCGCTCGCCACTGCCCCGTTCTCATGCCAGGAGGTCGACACCCCATCCTGATGCTTCCCATCCACGTATAGGGATTCGCGCGCCTTTGTCCCGTTCTCATGCCAGGAGGTCTGCACCCCGTGCCGTTTCCCGTCCACGAATTGGGATTCGCGCGCCTTTGTCCCGTTTTCACGCCATTCGGTCCACACCCCTTCCCTTTTCCCGTCCACGAATTGGGCTCCGTACTTCTTTGTCCCGTTTTCACGCCATTCGGTCCACACCCCTTCCCTTTTCCCGGCTTCCCAAGTTCCAGCCAATTTCCAAGCCCCATTGGGATGACACTTCCACTCCTGCCCTTGCTTGACTAGGTTAAAAACTGCATCGTTCACAAGGGCAGGTTCCTTTTCTTCACAGGCGTTCGGTAGCGAGTCGGCTCTTGCGCTCCCGCTGGTTGCAACAAAGGCGAGAAGAACGACGGATAGAATCAAGACTGTGCGCTTCATGTGTGACTCCCGTTTGACCACGACCGAAGACTACCATGTGGGACAATCAGCAGAAGGACACTCACGCTCCAATCGAAGGCTCCGGTACGCAGCCTGACAACCCCGCTGACGGCTCTCCCGCTCATCTCTCAACAAGTCACCCCAAAGACGCCTACAAGCCAGCTACAGAGGCGCTAAGGGGTGCTGATGCCACCCTTAAGAAAAGTCGGGCTAATGCCCCCTAACGCCATGATTACACCCCCCATCCCACTATGTCAGACTCTGCATTTCGGCGTTTCTGAGGTGTCCCTGACTTTTGCAAAACATTTGGGAGGCGTTTTTGACCTCTGCGGGTCACTTGATTTTCGGTTAGCGTGACTCTGGTTTTTCCAAGCCATTTTGGCAACTTACGCCAGTTCCTCCAAGTCCACAGTAGCCGTTGGGATTTTTAGCCAAGTATTGCTGGTGATAGTCCTCGGCGTAAAAGAACTCGATGCCCGACTGAATCTCGGTGGTGATGGGGCCGTGGCCCGCCTCGGTCAGGCGAGACTGGAATGCAGCCCGAGAGGCCTCAGCCTGTGCGACCTGGTCGGGCGTAGAGCAGTAGACGCCGCTCCGGTATTGGGTGCCCACGTCGTTGCCTTGGCGCATGCCTTGCGTGGGGTTGTGGCCCTCCCAAAACGCCACGAGAATCCGGTCGACCGAGATGACCGCAGGATCAAACACCACTTGGACGAGTTCATTGTGACCCGTCTGGCCAGAACAAACCTCCTTGTACGTCGGGTTCTGGGTAAAGCCTGCGCCGTAGCCCACGGCGGTCGATACCACGCCGTCAAGGGTCCAAAACACGCGCTCCGCACCCCAGAAGCACCCCATGCCGACATGAATGATTTCGGCGCCGGGCCACGGTCCGGTCATCGACGATCCCAACACTGCATGGGTGGGCGCGACCGGCATCGGCTCGGACCGGCCCGGAATGGCTTCCTCGCGGGTGGGCATGCGCACCTTGCGCGGGTCAAACAATCCAAACATGGGGTCACACTCCATCGGTCAATGAATCCGGTGTAACCCAAGCGCTTTACCCATGGCCCACCGGGTCTCCAACCCGTCTCGGCCGCAAACCAATCCCCATTGTTGCCGTGCCGAGATACGACCCCTTTGGAGGTCGGCAATGGAACTGTTTGTTCACAACTTGTGGGAAGTCATGACGGCACTCGCGCCGTGGTTGCTGCTGGGCGCGGCAGTGAGCGGGGCCATTCACGTCTTTTTGCCTGCTGATTTCGTCCGCCGCCACATGACAGGTCGCGGCAGCATCGCGAAAGCAGTGGCCCTCGGTGTTCCCCTGCCGTTGTGTTCGTGCGGGGTGATTCCCGCTGCATTGGGCCTCAAGAAGGATGGGGCTTCCGACGGTGCCTCCGTCGGTTTTCTGATCTCCACGCCGCAGACGGGGGTCGACTCCATCTTGGTGTCCGCGGCGTTCTTGGGGTGGCCATTTGCCATCTTCAAGGTGATCGCCGCGGTCGCCACAGGCATGGCGGGTGGCGCCCTCACCGAGTCATTTGGTGGCGACCGGAAGCCTCTTCCTGGAGAGACGGACCGGGACAATGACACCCCGTCGGCAAACTGGCGCGCCTTCATTGAACACGCTGAAGACCTGATTCGAACCATCTGGGGCTGGTTGGTGTTTGGCGTTCTTGTCAGTGCGGCGATCGGGACGTGGCTGCCCAACGATGGGCTCACACAGCTGGCCGATTGGGGCCCCATCGTTGCCATGCTCGTGATGTTGTTCATCAGCCTGCCCCTGTATGTCTGCGCGACCGCCTCGGTGCCCATCGCCGCCGCACTCGTCGCTGGAGGCATGCCATCGGGCGCTGCGCTGGTCTTTTTGATGGCCGGCCCCGCCACCAATGTGGCCACCATCGGCGCCATCCAGCAAGCCTTTGGTGCTCGCATACTCGGCCTGTACCTCGCGACCATCATCGTGGGGTCGGTGAGCCTTGGAATGGCATACGACGCTCTGTTTACGACGAATGTGGCCGCCGCCATGGCCCACGGCGAGCACGAGGCGTGGTGGGCCGTGGGGTCTGCTGTGGTGCTCACCGTGCTCTTTCTGCGCTACGCGGTCGCGGATGCACGCAGTGTGTTCAACCGATGGCGTCTGCAGTCTAAATCCGCATCCGAACGGATCGTCGTGGCCGTCGACGGCATGACCTGCGGCGGATGCGTATCGCGACTGGAGCGGGAACTGAATGCCGGAGCGGGGGTCGATGCCGCCACCGTCCAACTCGACCCCGGGAAAGCCACCGTCCAAGGCTCCTTGTCCCGGGATGAGGTCGTTGCGATCATCGAGAACGCAGGATTCAAGGCCGTCGGCTAACGACCGCGAACGTGCAGGCGCCATCGAACAAGAGCGCCCACAACAAGCCCCACAACAAGCCCAATGGCGATGCCTTGGGTCAGAAATCGGGTCGACAGATCCTGGGCTGTACTCGTCGAGAACACATCATCGAACCATGGATTCTTGACCTTGTACCGCTCCATGAAAAACACCTGCATCGAGCCCGAAAGCAGGCCTGCCAACGTGGCGGCAAAAGCGAACCGACGCATCGGAGCATCCACCGCTGTGCGCACACCGTACAAAAACCACAACCCGCCCACGATGATCCACAACACGACTTCATGAATGCGGGACAAGCCCACGAAAGCAGAGAGGCCTCCAATCAAAAGTCCGAAGGACGCCACAATCACGGTGTGTTTCATATCAACTCCAAGGTCCGGTAGACCACGCCATCACCGACGCGTCGCTCCGTCTCTATCCACCGTTCCATGTCCAACGGTGGAAAATGGGTATCACCGGCCACACTCATGTCCACTTCCGACACAAACAGCTTGGTCGCTAGCGGCAGCGCGAGCGCATAAATCACGCCGCCCCCCACGATTCGGGGCTCGTCGTCGCCGCCCTCACGGGCCATGGCAATCGCTTCGTCAATACTGTGAGCGACATCGCAGCCCTCAAACTGGGCATCCTGACGACGCGTAATGACAATGTTCCGCCGGCGGGGCAACGCCCGACCGATCGACTCATGGGTTTTGCGGCCCATGATGATGGCGTGCCCCATTGTCACGGTTCGAAAGTGACGCAAGTCTTCCGGAATGTGCCACGGCATGCCTCCATCCTTCCCAATGACCCGATCGGAGGTCATCGCCACAACCATCGCCAAAGGCTTCATACGCTGACCCGAGCCTTGATGTGAGGATGGGGCTCGTAGCCCGAGAGCGTGAAGTCTTCGTACCGAAACTGGAACAGGTCACGCACGTCGGGGTTGAGGGTCATCGTGGGCCGCGCGCGTACATCGCGGCTGAGTTGAAGGCGCGCTTGGTCGAGGTGGTCCGAATACAGGTGGGCGTCCCCCATCGTGTGCACAAACTCGCCGGGTTCCAAGTCGCACACCTGCGCAATCATCATCATCAACAAACTGTAGCTGGCGATGTTGAATGGAACACCGAGAAAGATGTCTGCGCTTCGCTGATACAGTTGGCACGACAACCGGCCGTCTTGGACGTAAAACTGAAACAGCGTGTGACACGGCGGCAGCGCAACTTGATCGGCCTCTTTGGGATTCCAGCCGGTGACCAACAGACGTCGCGAGTAGGGGTTGTTCTGGATGCCATCGAGCAGTCGTTGGATCTGGTCGATGCCATCCGAATCATAGGACCCATCCGACAACACGGTCGCTCCAAAGTTCCGCCACTGATGCCCGTATACAGGGCCCAAGTCACCCGCTTCGCGACCAAATTTGGCGGTCTGGTCGGCAGTGGCCCACTCATTCCAAATCCGAACATTGTTGGCTTGAAGCGGCGCCACATGGGTGTCGCCCGACAGAAACCAGAGCAGCTCATGAATGATGGATCGAAGGTGAAGTTTCTTGGTGGTCAGCAGCGGAAACCCATTCGATAAATCGAAGCGCATCTGGTGCCCGAACACGCCGACAGTCCCGGTTCCAGTGCGGTCCTTGCGAACACTCCCGTGGGTCAACACTCGATCGAGCAATTCTAAGTACTGCTGCAAGTTCACTCCTCTCGTCCACACAGCCGTAACCGAGGGGATCGGGGGAGCAAGCCCGCCGGATCAAGCGGTGTGCAGTGGCCAAGCCGGTTACCCTCTTTGCGAGACACATCACGGGAGGGACGTCATGCGAAAAGTTATGTTTGGTGCACTGCTCTGCAGCCTCGGTTGCGCAGCAACGGACTTGGAATCGGACTCAGGAATTGGAGACGGGGACCCCTCAAACAACGGGGGTGGAGCCGACAACGGTTCGGATGAAAATGAATCGGTGTCCGCCACGCTGATGCTGCTCAACGCCATGTCGGGCGCTGGCATTGCCGGGGTTACCGTCGAGTCGCCAAGCGGCGAATCCGGAACCACCGGCAGTGATGGCTCTGTGGGCTTCACCATCGACGCTGGCGGCACCTTTCAGTTCCGCGTGCGCGGCGACAGTGTGCTCGACCACCTCGTGTTCGGACCGACCGGATCCGGTGACTTCGTCTACCCGACCTTCGTGGCGACAGAGAGCTTATTGGACTCTGTGAACAACAGCTTGGGCACTGTTACAGCCTCCGAGACCGGGATTGTCGTGGTGGGCATCGACTACGAAGACCTCACTCCGGCCGTCGGCGCCACCGCGTCCATTGGTTCGATGCATGACAGCCCGTGGGTATTCGGTTCCATGGGCGCGTCATACGGGGACACCATTCCGACGGGGGGCATGGGCGCCGTAATCTTCCCCAACGTACCCCCCGGCGACACCTCCGTGACCGTCCAGCCTCCATCCGGTTCCACATGCTCCGCATTTCCTGGTGGCGGACAGATGCCCAACAGCCCAGTCTTCATGAACCACGTCACCGTCGTGACCTTTCACTGTGTTCGGACCCGCTAATAGAGCATGGGGACCAAGGCCTTTCGCTCCGGAGGATACTCCGGAAAGTGAGCCCGATACCAGCGGTGGTGCGCGGCGGCTCGTGGCGCCAAGTTGGCCACAGTCCACACCGCAAAGCATACCCCACCGAGGCTCATGGTCATCCAAGCGAATCCCACCCACTGGACAATCTCGCCCAAGTAGTTTGGGCAGCTCACGTAGCGAAACAAGCCTCCCTTGGGAACATGGTAGCCCGGACCATTTTCAACACGGAGCCTCCGGAGTACGGAGTCTGCCCATACGTGTGTCGTGAATCCTGCCCCCACAAGGATGCCGCCAAGGAACATCGATATCGATAATTCAGGCGGACCGTCCGCCGTCCCGAAGAGTGCAGCACCGATCACGGTGCCATTGATCAAGTTGAACGCCGATGCCATGGCCGAAATGGAAAGCGGCACGTTGGATGCGTTTGCCGCACCCAAAAACGGGTACACCAATGACCGGTACGCATAGTGAGCACAGAAGATGCCGACAAAGGCCCATGCTTCCGCACTTCGATGAGGCGACGAAATGAAACAGGCCAGAACCATGATCGAACTCACAGACTCCATCACCATCCATGACCACCCAGCGGGCAGGGCGGGGCCCCATCCGCGCCGAGCATGGCGACCATACGGAGCCGTAATCCGAGTGAGCGTAAACGCTGTGATCACAGCGAGAGCCATCCACGCCACAAGAACATCCCAGCGCAGTGCGACCGCGATCCATGCATCAAGCATGGCTGCCCCTACCAGCAGGCGTTGTTTTGTTCGCCCGGGGTTCCCGCATCACCAAAGGCCATAAAGTCATCTTGCGCGCACCAGTTGGAGGATGAGTCGTTGGCGATCACGGAGGTGCTGGTGGGTTTTAAGCCGATGGCCTCTCCTTCCACGGCAAACCCTGTGTGGTATCGCACTTCATCCAACACGGTGCCAAAGGGTGAGCGGAGTTGAACCTCATCATCGCCATTCGCGAGCGCGAAGCCACCGCCCAGTGTCCAATACCTGAAGGTGCCGTTGCAGTCGACTCCGCCATTGTCCCAGTAGTTTGCTTCTGCGCAGAGAACGAGGTGGCTGCCGGGTGCAATCACGAGCGAAGCCTCACCCACGGGGACAATCTCGACATCATCCACACCCCGATCCGCCAGACGATGTCCACTGACATCCAGCCAATCACCGGTGACATTCCGCAACTCAACCCACTCGCCCGATGCATCATCTGTGGCTCGCGGGTAGATCATCAATTCGGTAATGACGAGGTCGCCAACAAAAGGGTACCGCGCCGACAACGCGCCGCTCCCCGACGGAACCGTCGATCCTGCTGCGTCGCCATCCGAACCAGCGGACCCACCTGAACTGCCGCTGCCGCCGCTGCTGCTCTCGCCATCGTCGCCAGCATCTTCGTCGTCGCCAGCATCTCCGTCGTCACCGTCCTCGTCGCCATCACTCCAGTGATCGTCGCCCCAATCGTCGTCGCTCCATTCGTCGTCGTCGGAAGCTTCGTCATCCTGCGAATCGCTGACCTCGCCGGTGTCGGACTCAGGCCACTCCCCAGTGTCCATTTCCCCAGTCTCCATGTCCGAACGCAAGTCATCCGACTGGTCATCGAACCAATTGCTGGCTTCTCTACGCTTAATGGTCGACACTTCGTAGTCCGTGCAACCCGCGGTGAGCAGAATTATGAGAATGGGCATGGGGCGTTCCTGCAACCGTTGTACAGGTGCGGCCCGGTTATTCCAAGCAACGATCCCGTGACAGCGCAAAATGCCGCCTTGTCAGCGACACGTCGACCGTTGGTGCCTACTCCTCAAGCTCTGAGGCAAGCCGCACCGGCACCATCCGAGCGGGATTGCGACCGGCAACATCCGCATACAGCAGTCGGATCGCATCCATGTCGGTTGCAACATCGCCGCAGAGATCGACGGCGCCCAGTATCACGGCTCGACGGCGCTTAAAGTCGATGCTTCCACACACGACCGGCACATTCGCTGCCAGCGCCATGTAATAGAACCCACTTTTCCAACTGGACGACGCCTCCCGCGTGCCGGCCGGCGAAAGCCCCAAAACCAGTTTGTCGCGCTCTTCAAACAGATCGGCCACCGCCTGCACCATGTTCTTTCCACCACTGCGATCAACTGGAACCCCGCCCAGCGCGTAAAACATCCAACCAAAGGAGGAGTCAAACAGAGACTTTTTTCCCAAAAATCGGACTGGTATTTCGAGGGCCCAGATGGTGAAGATGAACACAGGGAAATCCCATGTACTGGTGTGCGGGTGTCCGATCATGACGTAGCGCTTGAGGTCGGGGGCGACGCCCTCGGTTCGCCAACCCAACAACCAGAGCATTCCCCGGCCCACCCACTTTCGAAGCGCGATCATGAATAGAGGGTATCATCGGAAACATGATCACTCGCACAGTACTCGTAAAGCTAAACGATGAATGGGCCACACCGGAAGGGCGTGATTCTGTCGCAGCCTACTCTGCGCGCGCACTCAGCGAGATACCGGGCGTGGCAAGCGCAGATGCGCTGACCCCGGCCGACGATGCATCGCTCGCGAGCTGGGACGTGATGTTCCTGGTTCGGTTTGAGTCGATGGAGGCTGTCGAGCCGTATCGGATCCATCCTCTCCACGTGTCCTTCCTTGAGGACTACCTAAACCCCAAGGCGGCCATCAAAAAAGCGTGGAACTGGTCTTCTGGTCTGTGAGTGATCAGTCTGGGAGTCTCCAATCAATGGGACCGCTCCCTTCCTCGACAAGGTGATCATTGATCGCTGAGAAGTGACCACAACCAAAGAACCCCCGGTACGCCGAGAGCGGACTGGGGTGGGGTGCCCGCAGTATCCGATGCTTGCTGGCGTCAATCATTGTGGACTTCTTGCCGGCGGCGCTGCCCCAGAGAACGAAGGCAAGTCCGCTCTTGCGTTCGTTCAACACCTCGATGACACGGTCGGTAAAGCGCTCCCAACCTTGCCCTCGATGACTGTTGGCTTGGTGCGCACGGACCGTGAGAACCGTGTTCAGCAGCAACACCCCCTGCTGTGCCCAGTGGGTCAGATCCCCGTGTTTGGGAACAGGAACGCCTTCGCTCTCATGGAGTTCACGGAAGATGTTTTGGAGAGACGGCGGCGGCGCGATGCCGCGGCGAACAGAGAAACACAAGCCATGGGCTTGGCCAAGCCCGTGATACGGGTCTTGGCCAAGCACGACAACCCGCACACGATCAAATGGAGTGCAGTGAAATGCGCTGAAGATCTGGTCGCCGGGGGGGAAGATGCGGTGTTTGGACTTTTCTTCCACCAGAAAAGCGCGTAAATGGGTCATGTACGGCTGTTCAAACTCAGATTCGAGTTCGCGCAGCCATGAGGCTTCAAGTTTTATCGGGCGCCGGGTCATGGACAGGCCATAACCATGTCGCTCGCTGCACACGCCGGAGAGCACACCATGCATGTGGAAGGTCTGACCTCGCTGACCACCGATCACCTCAAGCGCCTGCTACAATTTTTGCATGATGGTCAGTTGGGCCTTCCGCTGACCGCGCACAGCATCGCCGCCGCTGGATTTCAGTTTCGGCACCACGAGCTGATGGCGGCCCTACGCGGTCTCGACGAAGCTGCAGTTCGCGCTGTGCTTGTGTGCGTCATCGCCGAGCGACTCGCCAGCGAGGCCGCGACCGCATGAGCGGATTTAGTCGCTACGCCTGGGCGACCCTCGCCTACAACTTCCTCGTGGTGGTGTGGGGTGCCTTCGTGCGTGCCACCGGAAGTGGCGCAGGCTGCGGCGAACACTGGCCGACCTGCAACGGTGAGGTCGTTCCTCGGACGGAAGACACCGCCACCATGATTGAGTTTACCCACCGCATGACAAGCGGAATCGCACTGTTACTGACGGTCGCTCTCGTGATCATGGCCGTTCGCCGCTTCCCGAAGCGCCATCGCGTGCGACGAGCAGCGTGGACCACTATTGGATTCATGCTGGCAGAGGCTGCGCTGGGCGCTGGGCTGGTGATTTTCGGACTCGTGGAGGACAACGACTCGGTGGCACGAGCGGTGGTCATGTGCATGCACCTGATCAACACACTGTTTCTGCTGGGTTTTATGGCGCTCACCGCTTGGTGGGCTGACCGACCGGGAGCGCTGGACT
>DEBL01000268.1:0-7368 GCA_002348535.1 Deltaproteobacteria bacterium UBA2957
GGGTCCAGCGGCCTCTACGGCCTCGGTTGAGGCTTGCCCGAATCGAAATCCGGGTCGGTCAAGGGTGCGCTGAACCTCCATGAAACCGATGCCCGCCACAACGGATTGATCGATGGAGCCTTGCTGCCGCCGAATGAGGGTCGCCCGAACCCGAAAGTGGGCAAGATCCGGACTGTCCGCCTGATGCCAGATCCCGGAGCCATTGCCGCAGCCCTCGAGGCTCAACCGCGGCAGCGGCATGACCTCACCGCACACGTACGGCATCACGCGCTCATCGCCCTGCCCAAGACCATCAACACCAAGGCGAAGGTCCGCCACAGCCCGCCGTGACGTTCCGCTCTCACGGTACCGCTCGATTCGAACGTCGGCGGCTTGGGCCGCCATGATCCACACAAACCACATCGCATGTTTCGCTAACCCATCGACAACGCAAACAAGAACCGCTCTTGATATTGACCCCTTCCAAGACCGACATGCCAACTTGAGTGAGGCTTACTCCTTTAGACGGGGTACATTGACCGTGGGGACGTATTCAACGTGGGATTCAATCTCCACAACACCGAATGTAAGGGGACCGCTGCATGTGGTTAATCGCAATGATCATGACTGCTGCTTTCGCTTGGAACGATACTGAAAATGCTGCCAACTGGTATGTCGTCAACGACACCGTCATGGGCGGTGTCTCGCGCTCCGGCGTCCAAGATGCCACCGGAGGTGGTGTCACCTTCTCGGGCACACTATCGCTCGACAACAACGGCGGATTCGTGTCGACGCGGACCGAAGCCGTTCCGGCAACGTGGGAGGGCATCGAAGCCATCAAGATGACCGTCCGCGGTGATGGACGCCGATACATCGCCACCGTGCGCACCCAAAATCGATCGATGCGGCGAATCTACTACCGGCAATCCTTCGATACCACTGCCGGAGAGGCCACCGAGGTCACACTCCCACTGGGCGACTTCGATGCATACACCTACGGCCGCCGGGTGGCGGGAGCGCCTCCGCTGACCGACCTCACCGACCAAGTCGGGTCGTTTGGCATCATGCTCGCCGACAAACAACCAGGGCCGTTTTCGATCGAAATCGTCAACATATCCACGCTGGAAGGCGACGCGCCGGCGACCATGGAAGCCCTCGAGCCCACGTCGATCGGAGCCGTCTTGACCCAAGCCATCGAAATGGGTGTACCGCTGTACAACGGCGGGCGAGCCGATCGCTGCGGAGACGTGTATGAAACCGCAATTACTTCCGTCCTGCTGTTGGCGCCGGACCAACTTTCCGCCAGCCAGCAGACCCGCTTGATCCGCGCCCTTCGCATGGCTCAACGGGACGATTCCGCTTCCGACCGCGCATGGACCTTACGCCGAGCCATTGACGCCACGATGCTCTCGATGGACAGTGATAACTGATCCGGTCGGCATGCGGCCCGGCACCATTCTCTTCTGGCGGAGGCCCTCCATGAAACCCGTTTTGGTCATCGTCTGCCTCAGCTTGGCCTGCCGCGCGGACCCGTTGAGCAAGGATGAGGCCGTGTCCGATTCCGCCGTCGCGACGGCCTCGAGCAGCTCGGGCCCCGTAGAAGATTCTGGTCAATCCCCCGCTCCACCCGATACGCCGATTGCGCCCGGTCCCGAGGGGTCTTGGCTGAGTTGCTACGGTCAACTCACCATCGGCCCCGATGCGTTTTCTTGGCAACCAAACGGTGGCGCATGCACAGTCAAAGGCGACGCAGCGTATGCAGATCCGCTTCTGATTCTCACCATCACCAACGGCGATGAATGCAGTGAAAGGCCTTGGTGGTTGAGTCTATCCGGTGGGAGCGAATCTACATTTTCACCCACCGTCATTGGCTCGCGATTGGCCTTGTTTCCCCAGACCAGTCCTCCGACCACACGGCTCGCACAGTTTGAGGAATCCTTGGATGTCGAATCGTGGTCATTGACCAACAACGAAGGGGTCACCAGCACGTTCGAGCTGTGTTGGGTTGAGGGCGCATTCTTCGGAGGCCGATACCGCAACACCGAGGGGAGTTGTGACTTTCTGTCGTGCGGCGGCCGGATCGTGGCACACGCACTCTCAGATCGCGGCGAGCATTGGACCACAACGTGCGAGGGCTCATGCCCATGCAGCGGGGTCGTCACGGTAAGCGAGCGAACGGAAGATACACTCGGAGGTGACTTCTTCGGGTCCAACTGCGCTCGCACGATGAGCGGCACATTCTCAGGAACCCTTGCGTCACCCTGATGCGCTGAAACCAACCTACCCGTCGAAGATCGCAATGAGCTGCTGGCACGTCGCCACTGGGCTTCCGTCCGGCGCGAACAACCACGCCATTTCTTCGCTATACCCGTCGCCCACAACCCGAGCGTGTGTATCGAGCAACCAATGGTGGGTTGGATCAACTTTCGGCAAAGGCAGCGCGGTGAAAAACTGAATGCGGAAATCGATGCTTGCCATCGCGCGCGGTGCCGTCAGTCGGGACATCACCGCTGGCGCCCCGGCATCCAACAAGCCCACTGCATGCGGCGTATCCAAGATCGGCGAGTCCACAGGCCGAATCCACGTGCACAAGCGCGCGGTATCGGCACCAGACAAGGGAAGAGGCTCGATCGGAAAGCGGTAGTCGAAGTACTGGGAAAAACGGGGTCCGCCCATTTTTCCCACCGGGATCGAGGGAAGTTCGTCGGGTGGAGTCACCTTGGGCATGAGCACTTCTCTCCAGTCGAGATCGCCCACCCGCGGCGCAGCGAACGACGCCGTGCAATGGGTCTTCACGAGGCCTTGCTGCACCACCTCAGCCGTGCAGTGAGTGACGCGACGGCCTGAACGAATGGTTTTCGCGTTGACCTCGGCGGAACCCGGGTCGAGGGGGGCACAAAAATGAACCGTCAGACTGCGCAGAATTGCCTCCGGGCGCCCGACCGCGGTGATCATCGCATGCACCATCGCCGCAGCCGGGACTCCACCGTAAATCCCTCGGCCCTGAGTCCATTCTTCAGAGACCGAAATGTGACCGTCATCGTCTGGACGAGCGACGCCTGAAAAATACGAACTCGCCATCAAAACCCCCTCAAAATTGGACCGGAGTAAGACTACGACATGCGCCTCTGAACCCCGTCTTCATCGACTCAAAAATCGCCACGAAACCCGAGCAATGACCAACATTGGTGACGCGATAAGCGACCTCCAAGGCACAATCTTGTTGCATTTCTACTCGTGAGTAGCTATTGAATAGGTATTCGCACGATCACCCACGTTAAGCCGCTTTGTTGGTGGTGCAGCAGTGGTCACGCGGACACCCCGTTTCGACGAAACAACACTGCATCTCCATTCCCCGGTCGATGACCGGTTTTGAGTCTTGAATAGCGGCACGCAAGCGGCCGCTCGATTAAGGCCCCGTCGCTTCAACGCGTCGACTCGCGGATGGCCCCCCAGCCACTCCTTTCGGCCCCTGCCGAAACCCCACCGGCACCCTCCTGCTGCACCCTCCATGCTCCCGGGAATCCTGCCCAACCCATTGCTCACGAAATAGGAATTCTCAATGCGCTTCAACCTTGCTCTTTTGACACTCTGTGCATCCATGGTGGGGTGCGAATCATCCGATACCATCACGTACGATCCAATCGAAGAGGACCGGCCCGACACCGTCGAGCCTGAGGACGATTACGAGGGCGACGACTCCGATGATGGCCTTGGAAACGACGACACAAGCGACAGTACGGATGACGCCGGTGACGACCGCCCCGATGAAGACGACACACCCGAACCCGCACCCGACCCCGGCCAACTGGGGTCATGGACCGTATCGATGCTTTCATCCACTGAGGTGGATGCTGAGATTTACCTCCCCAACGGCGATGGGCCCTTCCCATTGGTGTTGTTCAGCCCCGGCTTTCAACTGAGCTCCGTGGAATACCGCAGTTACGCGGAACACTTCGCATCGTGGGGCTACATCACTGCACTGGTGAATTTCGAGGACTCCCTGTTCGGTGGTCCGACCCACAACGAAATGCAGCTGACTTTGTCCGACATGATGGACTGGTTCACCTCGGACCCCGATGTGCTTGAGGGAACCGCGGACACCGATTCCCTTGTCTTGATGGGCCACTCCATGGGCGGAAAACTTTCGTTGCTTCGGGCAAGCTACGACTCACGGGTCGATGCCGTGGTCGGCGTCGACCCCGTCGACTCCGCACCGCCCTTCGGCGGGTCGGCCACCGACTATCCGTCGGTCGCCCCAGAGCGTATGAACCTGATTTCCGCCCCAATCCTGCTGTTTGGTGAGCGGACAAACGCACGCGGTACGTTCCCGTGCGCGCCCGAAGGCGAAAACTTCCAAGCCTACTACGAGAGTGCGACCGGACCGGTGATGGAGGTCGACTTCCTCACCGCCTTCCACATGTCTTTTGTCGACAACCCCTCTTGTTTGTTCTGCCTCGCTTGCCCAGCGGGAACAGACGATCCGGTGGTCACAAAGGCTCACGTCCGTGCCATCACGACAGCCTTCTTGGAATCCGAGATTCAGGGCGAAGCGTGGGCAACCGAATGGCTTGCCGGCGACGGCCTCGAGTCTCTCGAGAGCGGCGGCACGTTCGTGACCCAAACCAAAAACGGATTCTAGTCCGGCTGGGACCCAACCCATTCCCGCGCGTTGCGGAAGAGTTGCATCCAAGGGCCGTCTTCTGCCCACTCTTCAGGACACCACGAAAACTGCACGGTGCGGAATGCGCGCTCCGGATGAGGCATCATGATCGTGACCCGCCCGTCGGTGGACGTGAAGGCGGTAAAGCCCTGCGGTGAACCGTTCGGGTTTTCCGGGTAATGGGTTGTTGCGTTCCGGTTGCAGTCGACGTACCGAATGGCCGCGTACGTCTCCGCCTGTTCCGCATGGTCGGGAGTATCGAACTCCGTGTATCCTTCCCCATGCGCAACCGGAATGGGCATGAATGAGCCCGCCATTCCACGCAATAGAATCGACGGCGACTCGAGAACCTCAACCTGTGCAAGACGAGCCTCAAATTGTGCGGACTGGTTTCGCACAAACCGAGGCCAATGCGCTGCGCCCGGAATCAACTCCTTGAGCTGGCTCAGCATCTGACACCCATTGCATACCCCCAGCGTGAAGGTGTCATCGCGGCCAAAAAATGCGGCGAACTCAGCACGGAGGGCCGGGCTGTACAGAATCGATTTTGCCCATCCTCCACCCGCGCCCAACACGTCTCCGTACGAGAAGCCTCCGCAGGCAACCAGTCCCTTGAAATCACCAAGACTCACGGTTCCCGAGCGGAGATCATTCATGTGGACATCAACCGCATCAAAACCGGCTCGGTCGAATGCCGCCGCCATCTCAATCTGGCCGTTCACTCCTTGTTCACGCAACACAGCGACCCGGGGTCGACCGCTGAACGGCTCGGCTTGACTGGGTTCGAAGCGGAGGTCCGCGAACAGTCCCAAGTTGCCGGGGTTCAACATGGATTCTCGCTCCTCATCCGCGCAGATCGGGTTGTCGCGCAGGGACTGAATCCGGTGACTGGTCTCGGTCCAGTATCCGAGAAGTGTGGTCAAGTCTTGGTCGAACACTCGGGCGTCGTCGTACTGGATTCGCACAGCTTGATCTGCTCGTATCGCCCCGATTCGATGGACAAGTTCCCCCAATCCAGCTGCGCTCATGGCCTCGATAAATGCGTCACGGTGACGACCAGACACCTGAACAACGGCCCCAAGCTCCTCCGCAAAAAGAGCGCGAATCGGATCCGACCCAAGGGAGCTGACATCGATCTCGATGCCGGTCCGTCCCGCGAATGCCATTTCCACAACTGTCGCGAACAGACCGCCATCGGACCGGTCATGGTACGCCAGCACTTGGCCCGCTTCATTCAAGCGCTGAATGGCTTCAAAAAATCGCTTCAGCGCACCCGTGTCATCGAGATTTGGCGATTGGTGGCCCAGTGCTCCAAATACATACGCAAGGGCTGAGCCTCCCAATCGGTTCTGCCCATGGCCGAGGTCGATCAGCCACAAATCCGTGTCCAAGTCACGCTTCAATTCGGGAGTCAGAACCGCGGTGGCATCCGTTACCGGAGCAAAGGCCGTC
This sequence comes from Deltaproteobacteria bacterium UBA2957, assembly GCA_002348535.1. Taxonomy (GTDB): domain Bacteria; phylum Myxococcota_A; class UBA796; order UBA796; family UBA796; genus UBA796. Next base: position 6,095 of record DEBL01000268.1, read on the forward strand.
ACGACCAATGACAAGGGTGCAGTAACCTGATGGTCCCCTCGGTCGTCCGTCCACTTGGCGCGCATGGACATCGAGTCCTTCCCGACTGGAATCGCGATCCCCAGCTCTGGGCACACCTCCAATCCAACGGCAGCAACGGTATCGTAGAGACGAGCCCCCTCCCCCGGGTGATCCGCGGCAACCATCCAGTTGGCAGACAACTTGATGTCCCCAAGCTTGCCGATGGGTGCAGCAGCGATGTTCGTAATGGCTTCTCCGATGGCCATTCGACCGGAAGCTGCGGCATCCAGCAAGGCCAGCGGTGTTCGCTCGCCCATGGCCATCGCCTCACCTCTGGTGCTGTCAAAAGAGGCCGTCGTTACCGCCACATCGGCCACTGGCACCTGCCAAGGGCCGACCATTTGATCGCGGGCAACCAGCCCCGTAATGGTTCGGTCGCCGATGGTGATCAGAAACGACTTGCTGGCGACGGTGGGCAGTTGAAGCACGCGTCGGGCCGCTTCATCCATACGGATTTGCCCCGTATCAAACGACACCGAGGTGACCGAACGCCGGCTGGCCTCGCGCTGCATTTGGGGTGGCTTGCCCAGAAGCATGGACAAGGGCATGTCGATCGGCTTGTTCTGAAAGTGTCGATCGTTGAGGACCAGTTCATCGCGATTCGTGGTGCGACCAACCACAGCAAATGGTGCGTTCTCTCGCTCGCACATGGCGGCAAAATGCTTTAAATTTTCATTAAGAATTCCGATAACATATCGCTCCTGAGCTTCGCTGCACCAGATCTCCATCGGGCTGAGTTGAGGCTCGGCGTTTGGGATGTCCCGAAGCTCAAAGATGCCGCCTCGGTCCGAATCGTGAACCAATTCTGGAAAAGCGTTGCTCAGGCCTCCTGCACCCACATCATGGATGCTCTCGATCGGATTCTGATCGCCAAGGGCCCAACATCGATCGATGACTTCTTGACAGCGTCGCTGCATTTCCGGGTTGGCCCGCTGCACGGATGCAAAATCGAGCGCCTCGGATTGCGACCCGGTTGCCATCGATGAGGCTGAACCTCCCCCCAGCCCAATCAGCATCGCTGGACCACCAAGAGCAACCAACACTGCGCCTTCGGGAAGTCGTTTTTTATCCACGTGGTGCGGTCTGACGCTGCCGTAGCCACCCGCAATCATGATCGGTTTGTGGTAACCCCGGCGCTCCTCACCTTTTTGCGTCGAGAGCACGTGGTGAAAGGTCCGGAAGTATCCCGTGAGATTGGGCCGTCCGAACTCGTT
>DEBL01000268.1:7701-19679 GCA_002348535.1 Deltaproteobacteria bacterium UBA2957
TTGAATGCCGCCGCCCCAATGGGTCCATCGATCATGATCTGGAGCGGAGTGGCCAGCCGATCGGGGTGTTGTCGCCCATCTTCCCACGGGCGGGAATGCCCGGGAATGTTGAGATCGGAAACGCTAAAGCCCGCGAGACCGGCTTTCGGTTTCCCGCCCCGTCCCGTTGCTCCTTCGTCTCGAATTTCGCCCCCCGACCCGGTTGCAGCGCCGGGATGGGGCGAGATGCCCGTGGGATGGTTGTGAGTCTCGACCTTGATGGCGATGTGGACAGACTCTGAATGTGCCGAATACACCTTCGACTCTGGCGCAGGGAAGAAACGGCTGGCTTCGTACCCCTCAATGACGGCAGCATTATCGGAGTACGCGCTGAGCACACCATCGGGACTGTGGGCATGGGTGTTCCTGATCATGGCGAACAGGCTTTCCGCTTGCTTTTCACCGTCAATGGTCCATTCGGCGTTAAAAATCTTGTGGCGGCAATGTTCAGAGTTCGCCTGCGAGAACATCAGCAGTTCAACATCGGTTGGATTTCGTCCAAGACGGGCGTAATTGTCTGCGAGATACTGAACTTCATCGTGACTGAGTGCGAGGCCGAGGCGTGCATTGGCGTCGCCGAGCGCGCCCAACGGATCGTCACCAAGCACAGTCGTTTGCACAGGAGCGGGTTCTGCGCGCTGAAACAGCTTCTCTGCATCCGAAATCCCACGCAGAACCGTTTGGGTCATTGGATCGCTCGCCAGCGCAGCGACCCGCTCCCGGGCCGCTTCGTTCTCCGTCCACAGGGCCACACCGCGCTCAATCCTAGCAATGCGTTCAAGTCCACAGATGTGAACGATCTCCGTCGCTTTGGAAGACCACGGTGAGATGGTGCCCAACCGTGGAACAATCAGGAGGTCCGGATCCGAAATCGGGGGGTTACCAGACGCATGAACAACACGCTGCAACACCGCCATATCTTGGGGGCTAAGAACGCTTGCATGGACAAAGAAAATCTCTGCGCTGCACAGCGAACCGATGTCCGCGGCCCGCTTGAGTTTGTCGAGCTGGAAGGACGTATAGGCCGGTCCACCGTACAAATGCTGCATGGTCACGCTCCAAAAAATGGGTGCGCTCGATTAGCCCATTCCCTTTTGGAGGGCTCCTTCTGGAATGCGAATACCCACCTGCGATCAAAAAAATATTGATCACAAAATTAAAGCCGAAAATTACTTTAAACCTGTTTTAATTGGTTCTCAAAAAGGCATCTGTTCAATTTTTTTACGCCTTGCCATTGCATTGGGTGCCTGAGGAAAGTAATTCTGAACCGTAGATGAAAATGAAAATCACTTTCATTTTCAAAATCACCCGATCCGATTAGGACGAATATCCAAAATGTCACTCTCTATGAAGACCGTTCCGGCGCTCGCAGTCACCCTCGGCCTCGCCTCCGCATCCTTTATCGGCTGCGGCGACAAATCCGAAGACTCGGGCAGCTTTGCTTGGCCTGACAACACCGACGCCGTCGTCGCCAACTACTCCAACATCGTGCAGGCATCATACGAAGACTCCGTCACAACCGCCACAGCGATGAACACCGCCCTCTCGGCGCTCACCGCAGACCCATCCGAAGCCACGTTGGCCGACGCCAAGCAGGCGTGGCTCGACAGCCGCGAGCCCTACCTGCAGACGGAAGTCTACCGCTTCTACGATGGTCCGATCGACAACCCCGACGATGGTCCTGAAGGACTCATCAACGCGTGGCCACTCGATGAGCAATACATTGACTACGTGGAAGGCGAAGACGCCGCTGGCATCATCAACGATACCGATGCAACCATCGACGCTGACAGCTTGGTTGAACTGAACGAAGCGGGCGGCGAGAAGAACATCGCCACCGGCTATCACGCCATCGAGTTCCTGCTTTGGGGACAAGACAACACCGCGCCGTCGGACAACTTGGCCGGCCAGCGCCCCCACACCGACTTTGTTCGGGACGGCTCCGGAACCGCTGCAAACCAAGAGCGCCGCAGCACCTACCTCAACGTGGTGGGTTCACTGCTGGTTGACCACCTGACTCAGGTGCACGACCAGTGGGTCGAGGGTGCCGATTACCGCACAAGCTTCGAGTCCGACTCGCAGGCCGCCGTGGAGAAGATTCTGACTGGAATGATCATTCTGTCAGGATTCGAGACCGGTGGAGAGCGCCTTCAGGCCGCACTCGACGCGGGTGATCAAGAAGAGGAGCACTCGTGCTTCTCCGACAACACCCACCGCGACATGATTCAAGACGTCCAAGGCGTTCTCAATGTCTGGAACGGTAGCTACGGCTCTGTTTCCGGTCCGGGAATCAAGGACTTGGTCGAGGCGGTCGATGCCGACTTGGCTGGCCGACTGGACGCACAAATCAACGAGAGCTTGGATTTGGCCAACGCTCTTGAGATCCCTTTTGATCAGGAAATCGATCCGGGTAACGACGAAGGAAATGCCCGTGTTCAAGCGCTAGTGATTGGTCTCCAAGCGCAAGAACAGATTCTCTTCGAGGTCTTCGACTTGTTCGGGCTCTCGGTTGAGATTCCCGAATAGTCGATGACTCACCTGGTCATGCGGCAGACTCAGTGTGCCGCCGCCGCCGTCGTGGCTAAGTGCTGCGACGGCGGCAAATCTTTATGGGATCGAACAATTAGGTGACGGTCCCGCCTCGAATCTTCCGTATAATTTGGAGCGTTGGTATATCCTTCACGAGGTCAAGCCATGCTTTCGCTGTTCATAGCCTTTCATGTGGTTCTTATGGGATGCGGTGAATCCTATGTGGATCCTGATCCTCTTGTTGAGGAAGGCGAATGGCTCCCGGGTGGCGACACCACCAACACACGCATGCTCGGTGCCAACGCCTTCTTGATGCCAGCACAAAACCTCACCATTGAGACCGAGCTTGCCTTCTACAGCGGAAATGCGTTCTTCAATCAGGGATGGGTTGTTTCACCGGCGAGCACCGATGCCCGCGATGGACTCGGGCCGTTGTTCAATGCCCGATCATGCTCAGCATGCCACTTTCGCGATGGAAAAGGAGAGCCACCCGAAGACGGCGACGGTCCATTCGTTGGCCTGCTATTGAAGCTTTCGGTTCCCGGTCCCGATGGACCCATTCCGCATCCCGTCTACGGCGATCAGCTTCAAGACCAAGCCAGTCCTGAGGTTCCCGTCGAGGGCATCCCGCACATGGAGTGGATCGAGCACGAAGGCCGCTACGCCGATGGCACGCCGTTCACCTTGGTTGAGCCCTCAATCACGGTTGAGGAACTCGCATACGGACCCCTCGGTGACGACATCATGATGTCCGCTCGCATCGCACCCCACATGATCGGGTTGGGTCTTCTCGAGGCCATTCCGGTCGAGCGGCTTAAACAGCTGGAGAGCGAAGGCGAGGGACGGATCCACTGGGTGGATGGCATCGACACGATCATGCCGGGCCGGTTTGGCTGGAAAGCCAACGCACCGACCGTCGAAATCCAGAGCGCCGCTGCGTTTGCTGGAGACATGGGCTTGACCAGTACGATCGCGCCCTTCGACGATTGCACCGACAACCAAGAAGACTGCCTTGACGCCATCGACGGCGGCGATCCCGAGGTCACCGATCGGATCATGGACCGCGTCGTTACGTATTCCTCGACCATCGCAGTCCCTGCTCGCCGGCGAGCGAACGATCCCACGGTTCTTCGCGGGAAGAAGCTCTTTAATGACATCGGATGCGCCAGTTGCCATACGCCCAGTCACCGAACCGGAGCGTCGCCCATCGCGGAAATGTCCGACCAACTCATCTGGCCCTACACAGACCTCTTGTTGCACGACATGGGGGAAGGGCTCTCTGACAATCGTCCGAGCGGCGACGCCAAACCATCCGAGTGGAAAACGCCTCCGTTGTGGGGACTCGGCTTGATGCCCAAGGTCTCGGGTCACTCCCGTTACCTCCACGATGGTCGCGCGAGAAGCATCGAAGAGGCCATCCTGTGGCACGGCGGAGAGGCTCAGCCGACCACCGATGAATTCATGGCCCTGAATCGACAACAACGCGAGGCGGTCATCGCCTTTGTGGAGGACCTGTGATCGCACCCATCACCGTAGCGCTGCTGACTGCATGCAATCCCACCAGCCCCGACAAGGGCACTTCGAACCAAGCCCGAACCGACGTCATCAATAGCCTTGCTGATGACCTCATCGCCGGACACTATGCACGCTTCAAGAGTCGAGCAGACACGCTTTACGACACCGCCCAGTCTTGTGATGTCGAGTCCATGCGGTCTCAGTGGTGGGCCGCCCGCGAGCCATGGAAACATGCCGAGACCATCGGGTTTGGGCCCGTGGTCGAGTACCCCGAGCGTCTGGGCCCCATCCTTGATGATTGGCCGGCCAATGAGTCCGCAATTGACGACCTGCTCGATGGCGATGGTGACCTCTCCGTGGCCACATTTTCAGGCAAAGGCTCTGCAGTGCGTGGGTTTCCCGTTGTCGAATACCTGCTCTGGTCGGCCCATGAACATCCCCGTTTCTGCGACGCAATACAGGGCGCATCGGGTGACCTCGCCGCGAATGCGGCCCTGTTGCACGAAACCTGGACTGAGCGCTGGACTCCGGCCAACCCACCGAGCAAGGACTACCTCAATTTATGGGTGAACTACATGGCGTTCACTGCCGAAAACATCCACGAAATGAAGTTGGGTAAGCCAAATGGCGATTACGCAAATGGACAGCCACAGCCCGATCTGATTGAGTCTCGCCCAAGCGGCCGCTCTCTTCAAGATGCTCGCGATGCGCTCGAAGGCGTGCGGATGGTGTGGGCTGGAAACGACTCCCGCGGCATCCGTGAACTCATCATTGACGATGAAATTCAGCAGCGCACCGATGATTTGCTTGCCATTGCAGCAGAGCGGCTTGAATCCGTGCCCGACCCACTCGAATCCACAATCTACGACGAACCGGAAATCGTCGGATGGGCACAACGACCCCTATTGGAACTCCAAGCGGAACTCCAACGCGAGGTGGCAACAGCGCTCAATGTGACCGTCCTGTTTAACCCCGCGGATGGGGATTAGGGCCGGACATTCGGTTTGACACGACCATGCCTAAATCCGCGCCTTTCGCGCCGAACATGGCCTCGCCTTAGTCGTTGACGGTCATGCTTCCGGCGGTCGACGCGTTGTAGCCATCCTCGGACCCAAGTCCGAACTCCGCACCCATGTCACAGTACAACCAAGGCCCACCGGCAACAGAGACGCGCGCAGCGTAGTCATACACACCAGCGACTGGGGCAGTGGCTGTGCAGGCGTACTCATCGTTGTCCAATAACGAGGGGTCAAGTCCGGGCTTGTGTTCATTGAAGGCACAATCCGTCCAATCCCACGCATCGATTGGCGTCTCGCCATCGGGACCCACACCAAGATCAACGTCGACCCCCGCCCCAGAGCCGGTTTCGCCAGTCACACCGGCCTCGTACACATAGACATAGACGGAAAACTCTGCGCCGGTCTCGAGCGCCAACTCCGACGGCCACTGAATGTGGCAGTAATCCACGATTTCTCCAGCAGGCGCTTCCCCTGTATCGTCTGCATCCGCATCGGAGTCTGCATCCGCGTCGGAGTCCGCATCCGCATCCGCATCGGAGTCTGCATCCGCGTCGGAGTCTGCATCCGCATCGGAGTCTGCATCCGCATCGGAGTCTGCATCCGCATCCGATGCTTCACCCACCGATGCGGTATCGTCTTTGCTGTCATCGCCGCATGCGACGGCGGTCATCAACGTGATCCAAAGGAGTGTTCGCATTGTGTCCCTCTTGCAATGAACGAACGATTACCTCCCCTCGACCATTTGTCGAGGTTCCCGATTGCAAATTGTACCCCCAAGAAGATTAAACCTTGTCTTGGGCAGAGAATTTGAACAAAAGGTCCCTCGCGGTTTGAGAACGCCATGTTAGGAGCCGCCCCATCAAATCGAGAGGATTGGCCCCATGAGCGAAATGATCTACCACGGCAAGGTGAAGCAAGTCTGGAGTACGGACGACCCCGACATTATCGAGTTTCGGTACACCAATCAGATCTCCGTCTTTGACCAGATTATTCCGAGCCTCATCCCCGCAAAGGGAGAGTCGTTGAACCGGACGAGTTGCCATTGGTTCGAACTCGTCGAAGCCGCCGGAATCTGCGACACACACATCATCGACATGAGCGGTCCAGATCGGGTCCTCGCCCGTCGCTTCGATGTTGTGAAGGAACCGGGTGCCATCGCACGTGACCGGGAGAATGTCTTTGTTCCGCTCGAGGTCATCTGCCGACACTACTTGGCAGGCTCAGGGTGGCGGCGCTACCAACGCGGCGAAGTGACCGCAGGCGAACTCGGCTTCGCTGAAGGTGCCGAACTGCACGAGGGCATCAAGCTTCCTACTCCCTACCTTGAGGTGTCCACAAAGTTCGAAAAGTTCGACCGTCTCCTCGACCGTGCCGAGGCACTCGAGATTTCGAACCTGACCGACGCGGAATTCGACGCCATTATGGCCATCGTATTGAAGGTCGATGCCATCATTGACCGCGAGGTCGCCAAGGCGGGACTCATTCACGTTGACGGCAAGAAAGAGTTCGCACTCGGACCGAATCGTGTGCCCGTTCTCGTGGACTCGTTCGGAACCCTTGACGAAGACCGTTGGTGGGACGCCGAAGCCTATGCGCGAGGGGAGATCGTGCAGCTCTCGAAAGAGTTTGTCCGAGGTCACTACATCGAAACCGGTCACCACGATGCACTGTATGACGCCCGGAAGAATGGAGCTGCGGAACCCGATATTCCTGCCCTTCCCCAATCGGTGATTGACCAAACCTCCGCGCTGTACATCGATATGTACCAGAGATTGACCGGAAAGAACTTCTAAGTCCAGCGGCAAGCAACACGTTCTCGAATGAGAACTCCGTTTGGATTCTCGTCGCTTCCGGATACAGAAACCATTGGGCGGTACGCCGCGATATTGTGACCGAGAGATGATGGAAGGCCCATCAAATTTTCGGCTCCGGTACCATTTTCTCGGCAGTTTCTGATATACGTTGTGGCCCAACATCGGCATCAAAGAGGGGAAGAATGTCGTCTACACCACTGAGAAATCTGTCGCGTCGCACGAAGGTGTACTGGAAGGAATACGAACATTGGAGCTGCGGCCGACACCTTCCCGCATTGGTGCTGCCTGCAAACATAGAGCAGTGCTGGCTCTGCTCGAACAAACGACCCCCCATGAATGAACGACCCCCGATGCCCGAGGGGTTCCAAGAAAACAAACCCAAAACGAAATCGAAGAACACCCCAAAGCGGATGGTTCCAAGGCGCCGCCCTTCCGAACTCGATGCCATGCTCACAGGATCTGTAGCGACGGACCTTGACGCGACCATCGAGCCAAAACCTGCGCGCCGAACCACCACTCGTGTGGCTCCGGCATCGCCTCCAGCACCCGGCAAAACCACGCCGAAGCCGGCCGCAAAGGTCGCCCTCAAACCGACGGCGGGAACCTATCCAATCTGCGCGTGGGAAGGGTGCGACGAACCGGCCCGACCGCGCTCAAAGTATTGTTCGAGAAACTGCTCCAACAAAAACGCCCGTGCGCGCCATAAAGCACGCATCAAGTAGGTCGCGCTTTGCGGCCGACCTCGAACAGGGATTGGCACGGTGAACCGCGGTGATCCCCCCACACGTGACCCTTTAATTTCTGACATTCTCGGGTCAGCGATTGTTCGTGGTGAAGTGTCGTTCGGTTGGATTCGAACCAGCGCGGCTGTTCTGGCAGGGTTGTTGGTTCACTTCGTGTTTGGTCCGTCGTGGCTTTCCCCCGACCGACTTCCCGTGTTGGGAGTCATCTTGGGGGCCACTGCGATTGCCTCGGGAGCGATGCTCTACCGCTTTCAACATTATCCGCTCACAACGCGCGCACTGCTTGGCTCCCTTCTGATTGATCGACTGGCGATATTTTCCATCTTCTTTTGCTTGGTCCTGTGGCCCGCCGATACCTATCCGGGCATCGCGCGCATACCCGAGCTCGGCTTCGCTTTCGTGGTGACGGTCGCCGCTGGATTGCGCCTCACACCCCGAGTAGTGGGCGTCGCTGTCGTTCTGGATGCCGTCTTCATGACCGCACTGTTGTGGATGGATTCGAACCTCAACCACACCCTCATTGCGACCACCGCCGCCAATGTGGTCATGGTGCTTCTGATTTTTGCCGCCTCCGGTGGACTCGCCTTGAGCATCGCCGCGCGCGGTGCTTCTTTGGTTTCCCGGGGCGCTCAGGAAGCCCAGACAGCCGAACAGGTACGGCAGCGACTCGGGGCCTACGTGTCCACCGAGCTGCTCGATATCGTTCTCGCCGAAGGCAACGACAAACTGGGGGGCCGGCGCCAGACCGTCGTCATTCTGTTTAGCGATATTCGCGGCTTCACTCAGTACAGCGAGTCCCGTGAACCCGAGGCCCTCGTCCAAGAGTTGAATCATTATTTCGAGGCCATGCTTGGCCCCATCCAAGAGTTTGGAGGAGTGGTTGATAAGTTCATGGGCGACGCGATTATGGCCGTCTGGGGAATCCCGGAGTCGCGACCCGACGACGCTTCCCGAGCGATTGCCGCAGCAAAAGCAATGGGTGAGGCCCTCACGGCCCACAATCAAGAACGTGCGACTCGCGCACTGCCACCCATCTTGCAAGGCATTGGCATGCACACCGGTGAGGTGGTGGCGGGAAATATCGGGACCCGCGTACGGCGCCAGTTCACTGTCATCGGTGATGCAGTCAACATTGCGAGCCGTCTCGAAGCGCTCACCAAAGAGCACAATGTTCCCGTGCTCTTGTCGCGAAATGTGATCGAAGCCGCAGGAGCCTCAGCCGACTCCGTGAAACACCGTGGAACAGTCGCAGTCCGCGGACGGACAGAGCCCGTGGCCGTGTACAGCCTTCGTTAAATTCCACCGACACCATCGACGCATATCGTTACTTCGACCCGCATTCGGACCCAACGTCGTCTCGCGATAGAATCGCCCGTGGAACACCTGTGAAACGGACACAAAAACTGACATGTGCAGCCTTTGCCCATTTCTGAACCCCTCAGCAGGAACCCTTCAACACCCACAGAGACGTCTCCTTGGCTGGCTGAATGACACGCTTGGTCAAAAAAGCGGTCATTGCCCATCATCGTAAATGGACACACAACATTGTGTCCCCGATCAGCAATGAGTACATCCGAGTCGGGTCCGCATCGCTTATGATGGTGTCAAGCGGCTTACTGGAGGTCACCATGATCACACGAACTATGTATCTTGCCCTCTCACTGTTTTTCACCGTTGGATGCTACGAGAAGGACAGCGACGAGACAGCCACCGATTCCATCGGAGATGACGTCACCGACATCGACGACGCGGGTGAATGTTCAGAACTCGAACGGAACATTCGCGACGCCGAGGAGGCATGCGAAAGCGGCGATGAGGATGCATGCGATGAACTCCGGGAAGCCTACCGGACGTACCGGGACGCATGTGAAGACGATGACGATGACCATGACGACGAGTGGCGAGACGACTGGGAAAATGAGTGCGATGAACTCGAAGAACTCATCGACGGCCTGCGCGAAAGCTGTGCAGACGGTGACGACGACGCATGCGACGAACTTCGGGAGGCCTACAGCGCCTACGAAGAGTCTTGCGAGGAAGACCGCGGGGATGAGTGCGACGAACTGGGTGAGACCATCCGCGAACTCAGCGAGGCCTGCGAGGATGGCGATGACGAAGCCTGCGAACGCCTCGAGGCGGCCTACGAAGCGTATGAAGAATGCGAGGATGATGGGCGGGATGAATGCGACGAATGGCTCGAGTGGCTCTCCGAACGTGAAGAGTCCTGCGAAGAGGGCGACGAAGAGGCATGCGAAGGCCTCGAGGAAGACTACATGGATTACTTGGAGTCGTGCGACGAAGAACGCGACGAAGAACGCGAGGATGAGTGCGACGAAATCAGAGGATATGCGGAGGACCTTGCTGACGCCTGCGAGGCGGGAGAGGACGAAGCCTGCGACGAACTGGATGAGATCACGGAGTGGGTCGAGGAATGCGAGGACGGTGGCGAGTGGGACGAAGAAGAAACTGCAGCGGACACCGATGTCTCTTGCGATGATGTCGCCACATGGATTCGAGTGCTTGAGGAAGCGTGTGAAGACGGGGATGATGAGGCGTGTGACGCCCTCGAGGCAGCCGAGTCGGTGTACGCAGAGGAGTGTGCTGAGGCGTAGGTCGAAACTCGTATTATTGGTGATGTGTCGCCGCGAGAACTCGCGCCCTCACCGCCCGGCCACCGTCAGAAGTCCAGCCGATCCCGACACCCCTCTGAACAACAACCGGCCCGTTCCTTGGCCTCAGCAGGCGGTGAAGGCATCGCGGGCGGCTTCATGGCCAACAACGGTGCAACGCCTTGTGCCACCATCCTTGCGAGGGCATCATGCCCCTCCACGGTCAGGTGCATCGGGTCGAGAAACCATGCACACGGCTCAATTCCACCACCTGCTACCCGTGCAAATCCATCCACTTCGACCAAAGTTGCTCCGGTCTCGCGCGCTACCCCTCGAATCACTGCGTTGATTTGGCGATCGGCACGAACTGGCAGTGGGTCCGAATCGCGCAACTTATCGAGCGCTGCGCGGTCCCCGTTCCGACGAGCCTGAACCCACTCGAGGTCCCGGCAAGCCGGTGCGAGCGCCTCGGCTGCCGACAAGTCTGATGGCTTGAGCGCATCGACTGCAAGCGCCTCCGGCCGGACAGATTTGATGCCTGCACGCTTGATGGCTTCTGGACACTGCCACTCAATGCTGGGTGCTGCAGGGTTCGACATCAGGGTGGCGAGTACGGTGGGCACACCGTTCAGTGCGGCGACATTCACGATGTACCGCAGACGCTCCCGAAACCGCCAATAGATTTCGGATCGTACCCGGTCCGTCACCGTAAATTGACCTTCCGTCGCTGCACTGGGCAGCCGCAGCATCTCACGACCTCGAATGACGGATTCCAAGGCTTGATACAACCGTACGCTGCCAAGCCGAGCCCGCCACACAGCGATCCGCGCCGTCGCTTCGTCTCCGTAGCGTCCGGTGAACACCGCATTCCCGAGTTCGTTGTGCCCGGTGTAGACAACCAAGACATCTGGGTTCAGCGCCATCAGATCTTCAATGATGGCTCCGATGGAGACCGTGTCCATTCCGATCCCGCCGAAGTTTAGGCTCTCGACATCGAGCAGACTGGCCAAGCGACCGGGTGCCTCTTCCGCGCTGGTGATCCCTTGAGTTCCACCGTGAATCGAGCTTCCCCCCACCCAGATCACACGACGTCCGTTCTCCCCGCGTGCGCGGCTGACCTCACCCTGCCGTCGCGTTTGTTGGTACATGGGCTCCACGCCTCGGTCCGTTGACCGCAACAGCTCACCCGTCCCACCCGGAAGAGTGGCGGCCAACTCCGGCGTCGGCGAACCGGCAACAGCGCGCAATATCAACTCAAGGCTGCCCAACATCACAATGGCCGTCAGCAGTCCGAAAGCGAGCTTGATGGGGGTCCGCATTTCTCTCCCCTAACGCTGACCGGCGCGTCAGCTACAATCAATGCCGAACCAGATGAACTCTACGCCGCTTGAATACACTGGCGTCACTTTCGTTCCAAGCCCCCGAGGATTCACCCATGCGTCGTGCTCGATCCATCGCTAGCCTGTGCGGACTATTGGGGATTGGATGCAGCGAACCCGACTCATCGTCCAAAGCACCGATTGCCGCAGAGTCTGAGATGCTCAACCCTTCTGACCCGGCGACAAGCTGTGCGGAAGATTCTGGGGTCATCATGGCTACCCCAGAGCGCTACGCACGCTACCGGGAATGGGGCTTCAATCGGTATGCAGAGGTGGTCGCTCCCAACGGCAAGCCCATTCGAATCTTCGTACAAGAGGGTGTCACCGACCA
>DEBL01000212.1 GCA_002348535.1 Deltaproteobacteria bacterium UBA2957
CGGCGACTCACTGTGCGCCGAATTTGGCATGCTCTTCCTCCGCAACAAGATGGAGCACAAAATCGAGGCCTCGGGCAACTCCCGACAGCAGAATGAAACAGGCCCAACAGTTGACTTGGCGGGCACCAAGCTAGCGAACGTTCTCCCGCTTCATTCGACAAACACGCCGAACGTGCGGCGGTCCACACAACACGAATCGCCCAGCCTGCTCATTTTGTCCGATGCGTGGCCAAGACCCGGGTGGGGCGTGGTGTTCACACCAGAATATTTGTATTCGGCCAAACACGATCTGGAAGAGTTGGTGCGTGAGGCGGTTGAGCAGGCCAACTTGGGACGAGCACTCGAAAAGCTCAAATTCGCCCAAGATGCATTTCAACGGCGAAAAGCAGGGCGGGACTTTGGCCTTCGCGAACCCAGCCCCCCGGACAGAAGCGAACGGAAACGACTTCAGGAACTCAAAGCCGTACACCCAAACGACCACGATCAGATTCACAGGCTGTGCGGCTCCGCTGAACCTGAACCAATACTCGCGATGCAGGATGAAGAAGAACGCACCACAGCCTTGCGGCAATTTCTCGACCGCGAATACCAAAGAGACCTCAAGACGTTTGAAGCTGAGCAGCGCCAATACGAAATCGACCGGGCCGAATACGAAGCCCAGTCCACCGCACGACGGCGCGATCGGCAGCGCGCAGAGCAGGCGTTCCGTGAGGCCTTGCAGAGCGCCAACGACGCCCAATGGCACAGCAGTCCCCAGTTTCTCCATGCCTTCGAGCAGATCGCTACACCCCAGCGCGCCCGCTCCATTGCCTGGGACCCGCCGCGGATGGTCGGGTGGAAGCTCGCCCAGCAGCTGCCGAGCGTGACCCCACGCGATTTGGTCATCGCCACCCGTTCGGTCATGCCCCATGCAAATGACGCATTCGAGGAGCCTGCCCCCGACGGCGAAATAAACGGCAGCATCTTTGCCGACTACGCCTACTACGTGACCGTGTCCGATCCCCGCATCACACCCCGCGAAGCCACCGTCCAACTGCTCACTGAGGCCTTGTCGCCCGGCCAACTCGTGCGGCTGTTGGCCCCTCACCCGTCCGACCCACAGCAGACCAAAACACAGCTGGCCGATCAAGTGCTGAACCAATGGGGCTGGGAGGCCTCGACCACCCAAAAGCCCGTTCCATTGGCCCAATGCATCGACCACACACCCAGCGGTCCCAGGCTTCGGATGTCGCCCGTGGTGGCGCGCACCGCTGTGGAAAGCGCCCTCAAAGACGTCGCTTTTGTCGCCATTCATAAGCTCGGCTGGACTCGCGAAACCGTGACGGACGAACTGGCCACCCACTGCCCCGCCTTCGAGATCAAGTCCGACCGCCCCATCGAACGGTTGACCATCGGTGGAGCAGCGGTGTTGCTCGATGACGTGCTCCGATTGGCCTTCCCGCACCAAACCGTGAATGCCGAACCGTTGGCCGGGTTGTTGTTCGAGCTGGCAAAGGCACTCAACCCCTGGGCGCACGACCCGGTACCGCCGCCGCCACCGCCAGCAGAGTGCCAGCGCATGGGCCAACAGCTCAGCGAGCTTCTTCGCGCACTCACGGCCATCATTGACGAACTCCCGTGGCATTTGGGCACCAACCAAACCCACCGCTCTGCCGGAATGCCCATCGTGACCGGCTACGCGTGGAGCCACGGCCACGTGAGCGAGCGGCTGATTCGTGTGGTGCTGAATGATGATTCCCGCGTGGGTCGTGAACTGCGAGTGTGGAACCCCAGTGGACGCAATCCCGTCATGACCGAAGCCGTAATCGTGGGCTTCCCAAGGCCCTAAAATCGCTGTCCTTTTTAGTCTTTGCCTGCCATAATCGTGCTCCGGCTGGGGTGAGCCATGTCCGAACCAAACGGGTCGGCCGTTGGTACGGGTATGGAACGAACACACAGCCACTCCGAAGACAACGAACCCGAACTTTTTGATGCCGACGAGCGAGACCCGGTCATGCCACCCGACGAAGCCGAACCCGAAACCAATCCAATGACCGTCCGGGAACGGGTCCAGCGCTGGGCAAGCGACCTCATCGACCCCAGCCGCAGAAACTCATCGCTTCATTACAAAAAGACCCAAAAAAGCACCGTCGAAATCGTTGCGCCCCAAGGCAATGCGCTGCTTGAGCGCCTCAAAGAGTCGGTCATCACCGTCTACACACCGCCCACGCCCGACAAAACCCCCAACCCCGAGGGCGAGGCCTTCGGCAAGGTGGGACACAGCCCCGAAGAACTGCAAGCCCGTGCGCTCGCCGACGGGCAACTCATTTCGCACATCGAACACCCCCGCGACCTGCTGCGGGCCTTCCACAACATCGACCGCGCCTACCGTGCAGACCACAACGACCGCGGCCTTCACACCCTTTACATCAGCTACGGGTTGCTCCACTGGGCCGAACAAGAGCAGCCGGATCAACCGCCCAAAAAATACCGCTCCCCGATCGTGTACATCCCGTGTACGTTGGCATGGAACGGGCGTTCCAAAGTGCCCAAGCTCAAAAGGACCGACGGCGACCCGGTGGTGAACCCCAGCCTGCTGGTCAAGCTGAGTCAAGACTTCAACGAAACCGCCGCAGTCGCAGCATTGCCCGAACTCGACGAAGATCTGGCGTTGGCCCCCATCATGGCCGCATTCGAAACATTGGCGGCACGCCATCCCGGATGGTCCGTCAGCAACCATGCAGCCATCAAGCGGTGCACCTTCAGCAAAGAACCCATCTGGGTTGATCTGACACAAAACGTTGACACCGTTGTCGAATCCAATCTGGTGAACATGCTCGCCAACAGCGAGTACCGACTCCCCGTGGTCAGCGACGAATCGCCCACTCCCGAAACCATCGATTCACTCGATCCGCCCGAAGACGCCCTGCTGATCCTGAACGCCGACGCCAGCCAACGCGCCGCCATCAAGGCCGCCAAACAAGGCCGTTCATTTGTCATGGACGGCCCCCCCGGAACCGGCAAAAGCCAAACCATTTCCAACATGATCGCCGCCCTAATGGCCGCCGGAAAGTCGGTGCTGTTCGTGTCTGAAAAAGCAGCCGCCCTCGATGCCGTTGCCAAAAACATCCACCAGGTGGGTTTGGGCGATTTCCTGTTCGAGGTGCACAGCCACAAAACATCGCGCAAGCAAGTGGCTCAAACGCTCGGAAAGGGCCTAAGTCGCGAAGCTGAGCCCATGCGTGCGTTGTCCGCGAGCGAACTCGAGCGCGCGCGTTCCCATCGCAACGCATTGAACACGCATGCGGAAGCCATGAACACCGTTCGCGAACCGCTCGGACAAACCGTATTCAATGTGCTCGGGCAAATCGGCGATGCCAACCAACCCACCCTGCCGTTTCCTGAACAACCGTCGCCAAGCCGCAATCTGACCGCAGCCGACTTGATGGCACTGAATGCCGCCTTCAAAGCACTCGGGCACGTTTGGGCTGCCGAAGTCGACCCAAACTTCACTTGGCGCGGATTCACCCGTACGTCGTTCAGTCCAGCGGATCGCACCGACGCCATTGAACGCCTCCGCCGAATACTTGGTCTGATCAACCAAGTCGAAAACGAGTCCAACCGCATGGCCAGAGACATGGGCTTGCCCGCGGTAGACTCCGAACACGGTGCCGAGCAGTTGGCTTCAGTCG
Source organism: Deltaproteobacteria bacterium UBA2957 (assembly GCA_002348535.1). Classification (GTDB taxonomy): domain Bacteria; phylum Myxococcota_A; class UBA796; order UBA796; family UBA796; genus UBA796. The sequence continues at coordinate 3,672 of DEBL01000212.1, forward strand.
CCAACGCAATCAGCAACAACCCCGGCCTTCCACCGGTCAGTTGGGACATCACCGATGCACAAACGGTGATGAACGCCTTGATTCAGGCCGAAGCGGCTAGCAAAGCGATTCGGACGCACCGCGATCCGCTCCAGCGGAACTACCCACCGCCACCGGCGAACGACGCCGCGAGCGATGCCGTGATTCACTGGTCTGCCGAGCGCGCTCAAACCCTCCGCCAACGGATGCTGCAACCCATTTCAACCGATCCCAAGGCCACATGGATCGGCGAGGATCCGGTCACCCAAATCGCCCACTTTGCCGACGAAAGCGCAGCGGTGATCAAGGAACTCAACACCTGCGGTTCCCCCTTGAGTCGCTTTCTCAAACCGTTCGGGCTTGGCCCGGCACACATCCGCCTCAAGCGCTGCATCAACTTGCTTCATGCGGCATCGGAAGTGGATCCCACGCGACCGCCGTACCCCAGCTGGTGCAACATTCAAATGGCCCGAAATGTCGACAACACCCTGTCCACACTGGCGCCATTGCAGCATCGGTATTCAAAGGCCGTCAAGTCGACCAAACAGTACTTTTCCGAGTCCGTCTTCGATGTGGACATCGCCGCGATCGCCCACCGCATGTCCACCGTACACACCGGTTGGACCAAATGGTTTTCCAGCTCCTACTGGTCCGACCGAAAGATGCTGGGAACACACGCCAAAGACGGCCGTTTTTCACCCACCCTGCTTGACGGCCTTCGGTACGCCGTCAAAGCGGACGAGTTGGCAACTGCTATTGATAAGGCTGAAGACGAGCACAACGCAGTCCAATTGCTGAGCGACCGTTTTTACCGCAAACGCAACTCCCGTCTGGTCGAAGCGGGCAACGCCCTCGAACTGGTCAAACTCGGCGTCAAATACGGCGAAGACCGTTTTGCACGCATTTCCTTCATCGAACAGTTTTGCACTACGGAGCCGACCGATCCTGCGCTGAGCAACGGCATCGAAAAACTCCTGCCGCGATTGCGAAGGGCCTCGGAATCGATCACTCGAATGAAGCCTGTTCCAGAAGCAGCACGCAAACTGACATACAACTCGCTGTACACCTGGCTCACCGCAGCCCACGCCCAGGCCGATGCACTCCGCACAGCAATTGCACCCCTGAATGAGCAGAATGCAACCAATCGCTCGTTTGAGCACGCATGCGCCGACCTCGCCGCGATCCGCGCCCTGCGAAACGCCGAAGCCGAGCTCAACAAACAGGGACCGACACTCACCCGCGCATTGGACAACCTCTACAAAGGAACCGAAACGGACTGGGGTCACTGCCGTAGACTCATGGAGTTCCTGCAGAACATCCATCGACTCGCGGGTCGGGTGACCGGCGGCACCGTGACCGCCAGTTTTCTCGCCCGGTGCAAAACTGGGACAACTTGGGATCCCGCCGCATTGCTCAGCACAAAGCAGAACCTGCGCACCGAAACAGGTGCCGTTTTGAAGTGGTTCACCGAAACGCGGCAACACGCCATGAGGCAAGAACTGGAGCACGACTTTGAGTCGGGCCGAACCTTGTTTGAATCGCTGTTGACCAACATCGGGCAGGCGGAAGACTGGGTGACCTGCAGGCGTCGGCGGCGCGAACTCCAACAACGCGGCTACTACACCACGCTGGCCACCGCCTCCGAACGAAGCATACCGCCCAATGAGTTGGCCCATGAACTGAACCGCGCCACGCTCGCACATTGGATTCACGACATCTTTGATGCCAGCGGCGGACCCTTGTCACCGCCACCGCGCTTCGACGATTACGCCGACCGACTTTCAACGTTTCGCGCGCTCGACAAGCTGCTCCCCACCGATGCCGTGAGCCGGATCCAGCGGGACTGCCTTGGGCGCTTTCCGCGTGGCACCGTCGGTGCTGTGCAAACCATTCGAAGGCAAGCTGAACTTCACCGCAATCACCTTCAAGTTCGGGAGCTTTTGGCCAAAACATTCAACGCGGCCGTAAAACTCCGCCCGTGCTTCATGATGAGCCCACTCACCGTCAGCCAATACCTTCCACCCGATCGCAAGTTTGACGTATTGATTTTTGACGAAGCATCCCAATTGTTCGTGGAAGATTGCATCGGTGCGCTGTATCGATCCAGCCAACTGATCGTTGCGGGCGACGACAAACAAATGCCGCCCACCAACTTCTTCAACGTGAACGCTGCTGCCGCCGATGGCGATTACTCGGTTGAAATTGAAGACTACACATCCTTTTTAAAGGCGGCGCGTGCCCGAATCGATGACGAAGGGTTTGGTGAATACCAGCTGAACTGGCACTACCGCAGCCGCTGCGAAACGCTCATCAACTTCAACAACCAGCGTTTCTACGACGGAAGGTTGGTGACGTTTCCAGCAAAGGGCGGAGAAACCCTAGGCAAGCGTTTGGTCAAAGTCGATGGCCAGTACGACCGGGGGGCCACGCGCACCAACGAAGTCGAAGCCAACGAAGTCATCAAGCTCATCAAGGAACACATCCAAAACCACCCCGACCGTTCGCTGGGTATCGTGACCATGAGCATTGCTCAGCGCGACAAAATCAGTCACCTTGTTGATGACCTTCGAGCCAAAGGCAATCCACAAATTGATGCGTTTTTCTCAAAAAATGAGGCCAATCGACTCAATGCGTTTTTCGTCAAAAGCCTCGAATCGGTGCAAGGCGATGAACGCGACACCATCATCATGAGCGTCGGATACGGGCCGCTCAAGGACGGCAGCTTCCACCGTGAATTTGGCCCCATGAACAACCACGAAAATGGGTGGCGACGCCTCAACGTTGCCACCAGTCGTGCCCGTTGTGAATTCATCACAGTGGTTTCGTTTGACCCCCGTGCACACGAGGCGACCAACAACCCCAGCATGAAATCCCTATGGGCCTTTCTCGAAGATGCGCGGCGCGGGGGTAAATCTACGCCCCCAGCGCACGTCGATCCGAACGCAGAGACCGAGTCCCCGTTCGAAGACTCGGTCCTCGAGGCAATACGGGAACTCGGATACGAGGCCACGCCGCAAGTTGGCGCTGGCCGCTACCGAATCGACTTCGGCGTCACGCTGCCGAATCAACCGAATCAATTTGTGCTGGGAATCGAATGCGACGGCGCGATGTACCACAGGTCGAAAACCGCACGAGACCGCGACCGAACTCGCCAGTCGGTGTTGAACAACATGGGCTGGACCATTCACCGGATATGGGGAACCGAGTGGTACCGAGACCGCGCCGATCAAGTGGCCCGATTGAACGACGCCATTCGCGATGCCATCGAAGGCCACGACATCGAGTACCGCCCAACCCGGCCACCCGATCTGATTTCACTGGCTCCCGAGCCGGTCGCTGAGGCCACCTATCCGTGGACCTGCGCCTACCGTGCATACGGCCACGACGAGCCCCTCACGGGTCAAGTGCACGCCACGGGCAACAGCACCAAACTTGAAACCTTGATGCGCGGCATTCTTGAACACGAACAACCCATCACGAAAAAGCTCCTGTACAGCCGCGTGTGCCAGGCATTTGGTGTTCCGGTAACGACGAACCCCAGGCAAGCGATCGACGGCATGTTGGCGACCATTCTGCGCCAAGGAACGTACGAGTCAAAACAGGGAATGTCCGGCGTAGACTACATTCAATCCAAGTCTCAACCCAACTCGCTCGTTCGCGTGCCCGACGCCGACTTGGCCCATTCAAAACGAGACATCGTCAACGAAATTCCCAAGCCGGAACTGAACCAAGCCATTCTTCGGATCGTCGAAGATGCCAGCCACTGTCCCCAAGCCGAGCTGATGCGTGCGGTCAGCCGGCTGTTCGGCATTCGGTCGATCCGGGAACGGGTGCAAACTCACCTCACGGCCATCATCGATGAACTCGTCAACAGAAACCGACTCCTGCGGGACGATGATGCCGTTGTTTCCATTGGGCCCAACCCGCGCATTGGACGCTGACCATCAGGTACGATCGCCGCCACTGGTTTGAGGTAAACTGTCTCCCATTGCGGAGCCATGGTGAAACACGCCGACATTTGGAACAAACGCGAATTCGGGCTCCCGACGGGCACCGCTGACTTGCGCGAGGTCCGCGAGGCCGTCTCTCGCGAAGAATACGCATCGGCAAAAACCATGAAGCTCCGCGCCAGTGACGTGGAAGATCTGGGCAACGGCTTGTATCGCATTGAAATGTCGGGCTCGCCACCCACCCACTGGCAGTGGGAATCCGCTCAAGCATTCAAAATTGCTGAAATCGACGGTGAGCCCGATTGGGAGAATCGGATTTGGCAGTGCGAAGTGACCTCGATTTCAAAAGACGAAAGTTCGATTTTCGTGGCCAGCAGCGACCCCGAAAATCCGCCCTGCCGAGGCGAGTTTCACCTTAAGCCATTTAACTTTTTGAGGGCCCTTCGGACGGTCATCGAAGAGCCCCATTTGAATGCTTTTTGTGGCGATGAACTGCGCTCGCTGATGTCGAACACTGTGGCCCTCAGCGGTGGAAAACAGCGCGCCGTCGCCGGCAATCAACCCCTCATCCACAAACCACTGTGGGGGCATTCGTGGTCGGCCATTTGGGGGCCACCGGGCACCGGCAAAACCGAACAAATCGGCAACATGATGGCCACCCGCCCGGACAATGAGCGCATCTTGGTGGTGTCGACCACCAACCAGGCCACCGACGAAGTGGCCATCCGATCCGGAGAAAAAATACTCGAACAACGACGGTCGATCAGAGGCGTAGTTCGTGCCGGATCTGGGGCCAACCTGATCGCGTTTCAAAACGCCACACTGCACGACATGGTCAAAGACGGCCAAGCCGAAATCCACCATCAAATACGGCAACTGACAGCGGCAGCCAATCGCGAGACTGAACCCAACAATGAAGCCCGGCTTCGCAAACAAATACACGATTTGCGCAAGGCACTTCAGGGTTCGACTGCCGCGTACACAGACCCCCAGGTTCGTGTGGTGTTCGCAACCGCCTACGGTGCGATATCCGCGCTATCCAACGAATCGATCATGGCCAAAGTCTCCAAAGGAGAGGCACCGTTTACCACTGTGATTATCGATGAAGCTGGCCTCATTTCATGCGCCACTGCAGGCGTTTTAGCGCTGCTGGCCAGTCGACGGGTCGTATTGGTCGGCGACCCAAAACAGCTTTCACCCATCTCCCAAGCGTACCGAACCTTGCCAAAGGCGGTTGGTCGGTGGTTGGCTACCAGTGGACTGGAGCCCTTGAGGGCCACACAGACCCGCCAAAACGTATTGCCGTTGTGGGAACAACACCGGATGGCGCCCGCCATTTGCAATCTCGTTTCAGCCTACCAATACGATAAAAAGCTTCGCAGTTCGCCGCGCATCGAAAAGGCGACGCCCCAGCGACCCGCCAGTTGGGGCAGCATATCCCAAGCAATCTGGTACGACCTCGATGCCGACTTGACCGCAAAAGACCTATTGAGCGCGCACGCCAAACGCGGCCCTGGCGGCCGCAGCTGGGAACGCAAATGCTCCGAAAAAGTGCTGGGTAAACTGCTTCGAAACCACTTTATGAATCAAAGTCAGATGGAGAAGTCCAACACCCGTGGCCTATTCATCACCCCTTTTCGTGCCCAAGCAAACCGAATCAATCGCTGGTTTCGGCTCAATGGCCACCGCAATTGGAGCGCATCGACGGTTCACGCGCAGCAAGGTGCACAGGCCGAGTGGGTGATTTTCGACACCGTTCATGCCAGCAGCCGAGGGTTTCCAGTCGACGAATGGAAACGGCTGGTGAACGTCGCCATGAGCCGTGCAAAAGAACAACTGTTCATCATCGCCAGTCGACAAGAAATGATGCAACCCTTCCTCCGCCCCATTTTTGACGCCCTGCCTCGCGGATCAAGAATGCACATGCACCGCGGAAAGTGGGTTCGTGACACAGCATTCAATGTGCGCGCTTACGACGTGGAACAGCCGCACCGACCCCAGCCCACTAACCTTTCGGGCTTGGGCGCTAAGATTTATCACCTGGAGTCCAAACGAGTACGAAACAGCTACGAACAAGAGATCCTGAGTTCCAGAAAAATGGATGGAAAACCACGGATTGTGCGGGGCGTCGCCGGCAGTGGAAAATCGTGGGTGTTGAGCCATTGGTTATGCCGGACGCTGGTTTCAGACCATTTCACAGAAGACCCAGACCGGGTCGCATGGGTCGTGTTCGCCAATCTCGCATTGGGGCGGCACCTCGAGGGCATGGCACACCGCCATTGGCGCAGGCTCTACGGGAGCCAGCTGGAATTCCCTGCAGACAAGGTCAGATTTTTGCACTTGAAAAAAGACATCCTTGTTCCAGACATGCTGACTGCTGGCCTTCGCCGACCCGCCGACAACGACTTCAAGTTCAATGATATGGCACAGGCACTCATCCACTGTCGGCGTGACCCTCAACCCCGATGCGATGCGATGTTCATCGACGAGGCTCAAGATTTTGGCGCTGCGGCACTGGAATATTGCTTTTCACTCGTCCACGGAACCAGCATTGTTGCCGGCAACAAACCGGTCATGGTCTTCTACGACAACGCACAAAACGTATACAGCCGCAAAACACCAGTGTGGACAAACCTCGGTCTCAACATCAAAGGCCGGCGATCGACTGTAATGAAAGAAAGCTTTCGGTCGACACGTCCAATCATGGAATTTGCCGTGAACTTCGCTGCAAAGTTTCGAAGCCCCCAACACCCCGACGACAAAGACAGCCAAGAACTCATTAATCGCGGCCTCCTGACCCAAAGTATCCGCAGCGATATGGAATGGTGGGATGTTGGCTACGCGAAAGAAAAGGGCGACATCCCTGCGTTTAGAGCCTACGAAAACCGTCGCGAAGAAGCCCAGCAGGTTGCCAGCCGAATTCGGAACTGGATCACCAAAGAAGACGTCTGCCCTGGCGACATCAAAGTGATTGGAATCGGTAAGGCGCGCGATAAAGTCGAATACGAATTGAGACGGCAACTCAACGGCGTGTGCGAGGTGGTGAAAAGAACATCCGAAGGCTTCAGCCGCGAACCCGGAATCCTCTACGTCACCACACCCCATAGTTTCAAAGGGTACGAATGTGAGATCGCGATGGTGGTCGGTGCCGATGCATTCTGGGGCGATGGTGGCATTGAAACGCTCTATGTCGCCATGACTCGCGGCCGAACCATTCTTGAGGTGAGCGGAGTACGGTGCAACGGCGGCCGATCAAAGCAAATCATGAGGGCCTTGTCCACGGTCGCGAATCAAATACGGGCCAGCGGACCCCCACCGAACGAAATGCCAAAGGGCAAAGAATGGATCGACGAACTGATCGATCGAGCACCGATAGAATTCGTGACCCTCATCAGTAATCTCAAAAATAAAGCGGACGACATTCAGCTGAACAATGAACCCATCTGTGCAGACGACGGTTCAACAATTGCCGAGCCGGACTTTGTCTTCACCAATGACGATGGCCAAAAAACCGCCGTGTTTTTTGACCCAATTGATGAAGCCACAAAGACCAAGCTGGCCCAAAAAGGCTACTTGTTGCCGCGGTCGACAACAACCACTCACAGCAGGCTCGCGGACGCAGACGGCACCTAAAAGCCAATGCATACTGGCGCTCCCCAAGGCCACTGGCCGCTGATTTTCAATACGGACTGACCTTTCGAAGCGGCACTGGATCCCCGTCCAACACGGCCAACAACGCATCGCGGTAAGCCGGTGCTTCTTTTTGAGTCACGGTGTCCAACAACCAACCTATGAGTCGCCGACCGTCTTCCGAAATCGTGCTTTCCCCCCCCACCATCATGTGATCACCCAAGCCCCTGGCGACCAGCATTTGCAGCGGTGTGCTGGAGTGCACACCCCAAATGACCATTCGTTTTAGAATCGGTTCGTAAGAAGGCCCGGCGGCATGGGCCTGAATGTGTCGCATCAAATCTGTGACAAATGTGTCAGCACCAACGTTAAGGTTTGGGTCTGCTATCGGCTTGTTGCCCAAACCAAGACGCCACTCAGCCAATTCGATGTAGCGCAAGCTTTCCGAACGATCACCGCCATCGATCTCGCACACGTGGCTGCGCGACGTCGCAATGGCTTCTTTCGCCTGTTCCACATCGCCGGCCGCAAACAAGGTCAATCCCAGGTCCATCCAACACCGGGCTTGTTGCGAAGGCACTCGAGCCAATCCAAGCGCCCATTCTCTGTGCAGCTCAACCGCGTCATTCGCTCTACCCAACATGATCAGTACCCGCCGCAGCGTTCCCGTTACGCGAGTGACCGCATCGGCCCAATCGTTATCTCGAAAGCGTTCTGGGACGGACGTCAGCTCCGTCAGGGTCGATTGGAGCACCACAGCCGCCGTCGTCGGCTGAGCGTTGTCGAGCAAGGCAACCCCGGTAATCGACTCCATGCGCTCAAATGCATAGGCATCAAAGTCTTTTGTTGGGGTCGCCTGAGACCAGGCGTCACGCGCATCATTCACCAACATCAGGGCATCTCCCGCATTTCCCCTGCGGGTCGCTGCCGATGCAGAGATCCACAACGCTAGCGCGCGATACCGCCCGTCGACGCTCTCCGTTACCGAACGAGCAAGCGCACCGGCACGAATCTTGTCTCCTAAAAACAAGGCTTGATGGGCCGATCGAAGCACCGCTTCTGGACTGTAATCGCACGCGGCCAGGAGGCGTCGACGCGCGCCATCGCCCAGGGTGTCTTCAATCCATTGGGTGACGCGCGCAGCTTTCACCGCATCATCGGCAATCCATGGCTCGACCCTGACGCCAGCGGCAAGAATTTCGGCCTCCGCAATCGATCGTTTGTGTGTGGCAAACCCAATCGGTAAACCCCCGCCGCGATCACCGAGTTCGCCAGAACACACCACGACAGGTGTCGCATGTTCTTGCGACAAAAGCATCAGCAAC
>DEBL01000023.1 GCA_002348535.1 Deltaproteobacteria bacterium UBA2957
GAATAATCCTTGTTGTCCTCGCCTTCGATGAACATGTTCGAGTTCTCGAGACCGATGTCAATGGTGTCCCAGCCCTCAAAAATAGACTGAACTGAGATTGAGATTTCCCGTGGAAGGCCGGCCTCTTCGTCGTCGTTTGCGAACAGTTGGCATGTCCATGTCTCATACGACTTTAGGTTCTCGCCCAGAACCGTGTCATCGCCAATTATGGTCGTGCTGACCGGACCGGACCATTCGACACCGTCTCGCAGCCACCCGATCGTGTAGGTCAGCGCGTCGCCGTCAGCATCGGACGCGAACCCTTCGAGGCTGCAGACGATGTCGTCGACACCGGTAATCGGCTCGGTCGGCGACACAGAGCCTTCAGGGGGGGTAGGCGGAGTGTTCTCAATGATGATGGTCGTGCTGGTCACCTGCGCACCATCATCTTCGCCGTCGTTCGGTGTGACGTCGACATACACTTCATCGCCCTTGTTGAAGTACACGGACCCATCCAAGGTCGGCAGACTCGATACCAACACGCCGTTGACGTACCAGTCGACATCGTTGAACACAACGTCGCCGTCTTCATCGGAAGACTCCGATGCGACGGAGAGCGTATCGTTGGTTCGGGCGCCCACAGGCTCGATGCTCACCGCATCCAACACTGGGATGCTGTTCAGCACACTCACCGTGTTTGACGGCATGTAGTCCCCAGTGTCGAGACCGTCGTTGGCTCCGACTGCGCAGTACACCGCGTCGTTCTTGTCGAAATCCGCAGATGTGAGCGTACTGGTCGTGGCCCCCGCAACCAGAACCTCGTTGACATACCACCGGTACAAATAAAGGAACGAGGTCGTGCCATCCGCGTCCGATGTGTAGCCGGGGGCGCAGGTCAAAGCATCCGTTGCGTAGGGCGGGTCCGGTGTGAGGCTCACCGAGGCCACAACCGGAGGCGCATTCTGAACCGTCACGAAGGCCGTCTTCGGATCCCCAGAGTGCTCTCCATCCGATGGCGTCACCGTGCACGACAACGTATCGCCGGGAACAAATACCCCCTCCAACTCTGGATCCGTGCCGAGGACGCTCAAGCCTTTTCGCCACAACACAGTCGATGCATCGGGATCCCCGTCGGCATCGTAGAAGCCCTCCCAGAGACACTGCAGAATGCTGTCCCGGTAGGCCGGATCGGGGATGATGGAGACGGAATCAATCTGCGGCACCGAATCAGAAATCGTCACATAGGTCGTGGCGAGGTTCCCCTCATCCGTCCCATCGTAGGCGCGCACCTCGCACCGAACAATGTGCCCTTCCTCGGCAATGTTCGCCGACAGCACGGGCCCTGTATGGACCTCTTCTCCGTTGACAATCCATGTTGGAATGCTGAGGTCCGCCTCACCATCGACATCGTAGTACCCGTCCCATGTACAGGTCAGGTCGTTGGTGCGAAAGGCGGGGTTGGGTGAGATGGTGACCGTGGCTACGGTCGGCGCGGTGTTGTCGATTGTGATGGATCCCGAGAGAGGCTCGCCGTAGTCGATGCCATCGTAGGGCGTCACTTCGCATGTCACCTCGTCGGTGTGCACGTAGCCGGAGCTGATCGATGGCCCGGTTGCGATCGATTCGCCGTTGACAAACCATTCGACTTCGGAGACATCCTCCTCGCCCTCGAGATCAAGATAGCCGAGCCAGCTGCAGGTCAGACCCGTCTCTGCCGTGGCCGTCAGGGGATAGACCGTCGCTGAGAGAATGCTGGGTGCTGCGTTCTGCACCGTCACGGAGTGGACCAGCGGCGTACCCGCGTCGGTTCCATCGAACGGAATCACATGGCACGCAAGGTCATCGCCCGAAGTGAAGCCTCCGGTGATGCTGGAGTCTGTTACCGCCAACTCACCGTTGATGTACCATTCGACATACGATGCATCCGCGTGGCCATCGTCGTCGCTGTATCCATCCCATGTACAGGTCACCGTTTCGCCGGTCTTCGGCGCAGCTGGCTCGATGGTGGCAGTCGTCACCGACGGTTTGGTGTTGTTGACGACGAAGGACTCGACCACGGGGGTACCCGCATCCTCTCCGTCGTTGGGGGTCACGATGCACTCGATGGTATCCAGCCCGACAAACCCGCCCGAGAGCGTGGGTCCTTCGCCGGCATCCGCACCGTTGATGGTCCAGGCAACGGTGGACTCATCCGCATCGTAGTCGAGGTCACTGAATCCCGCGTAGCTGCAGGTCAACTCACTGCCCACAATGGCGTCTGCGGGGCTGACCGTCACGGCACCGATGGTGGGCGCCGAGTTGCTGACCAAGATGCTGGCCGACATGGCATCGCCCCGGTCACGACCGTCGGACGGGATGACGGTGCAGCTGACCACTTGACCGCCATGGAATCCACTCGAGAGCTCGGGACCCACACCTGCAAACAAGCCATTGATGGACCAACTGACGATCGATGCGTCGGGGTCGCCATCGATATCGGTGTACCCAGACCAGTCGCACACCAACGTATCCGATGCACGCGCGGGGTCGGGAACGATGGCGACCGAATCAATCGTGGGCAGCGTGTTCGAGACCACTACACTGGCTGAGGTTCGGGGTCCGTCTTCGTACCCGTCATTCCCGTAGACATTGCAGGCCACCTCATCGCCGGCACCGTAGCCCGAATCGAGGGTGGTGCCGTGTCCAACAACCTCGCCATTCACCGTCCACTCGGCCGTCACCAACAGCGAGTGGCCATCGGGATCGGTGGCCGGGTCCCACGCACAGTTAATGGGGGTGTCCGCGTACACCTCATCGGGGCCCACCATGACCCACGCGACACTCGGAGGTGTATTCGTGATGGTCATCTCTGCCGACACCGGCGTGCCTGCATTGCTGCCGTCAAACGGGGTCAGCTCGCACGAGACTGTGTCCATTCCCACAAATCCAGTCTCAAGCACCGCCGACGTGCTGACCACCACACCGTTGACCCGCCACTCGTACAACGAGAGG
>DEBL01000099.1 GCA_002348535.1 Deltaproteobacteria bacterium UBA2957
GGGTTCTGTACGCTTCAACTCGGCAGCGTGGGTGTGGGACCCGACCGAAATGCAAGCATCGATGCTCGTCTCTGAGGCTGAAAACACCTGCGACGTGGTCGACTCCATCGCCGAGGGAAGCTACGATCGAGCAGCCTTCCACATCGTCATCACCAACTGGGACGACTACGACGCAGGCTCAACCACGCTCTCGGTGGGTGCTGAAACCGACCCCGCTGTGTTCGCCTATGCCTACATTCTCTTGGATGGTACCGGCGCATCCCTCCCCATGGATGGGTCCGGGGGAACCGTATGGGTGTCCGAGATTGAACTCGGAGGCGCCTTCACTGGCACAGTGAATGTGGACGACTTCGGTGATGCGGCCCGGGGCGCTGAGGGCCCCTACAATGCCTGCTATTGCGAAGGGTTAACGGGCTTCGCGTTGCCACTCGCACCGTTCTAAGTCGCGGCCATTGGGGTTTCGCGTGAACTTTAATTGGACCCAAGCATGTTGTTGTACAGTGTAGAGAACCGAGGAGATTAGGCGATGCGATGGTGGATTCTGGCAATGTTGGTTGGCTGCGGCTCCGGGCTGCAGACGACGAGTGCCGAGTGCAAGGATGGCTACGAGCGCGGCGACGATGGCAGTTGCTACGCCACAGATGGAGGCGGCAACGACAACACCGGATCCGGCGACTCGGATGATGACCCTGCAGATGACCCGCCAACCGACGGCGATGCAGGCGATGTCGATGAGGGCCCACCAGCGGGTGACGATGACCCAGGGGACGATGACCCCGGGGACGACTTCGACGACTCTTGCGAGGTACCAGAGGACTGCACGGAAGACCGGTGCCCTGATGGGTCAATGGGGTGTACATGCCTTGAGGGACCCGACATCTGCGTGCCAACCTGCAACACGGTCGCGGATTGCCCTGAAGTCGGTGACGAGGAATTTGAATGCACAGACGAGGGCATCTGTGACATACCGATCGACGACTAGCCCTTAGGGTTCGTCATCGAAATCCGCGTAGGGGTCTCGACGGCTGCGACGCCGGACCAAGAACACAGCACCGCCGACCAGCGCAATCAGTGGGCCCCACACCAAGGGGTGCGCGGGGCGATGCGTCAGGTAGTAGTTCACCACACGGTCTGGGCGAATGTTTGGTGCCCCACCGTTGGGACCTGTGAAAGAAATACTCGTCGCGGCCGCAAGCATGAGCGTGTCTGCTGCCGAGGCATCCAGCGAAGCACCCCGCAGCCAGAGCGCCATTAGCCCCCCATCGAAGTGAGCCACGAGCAGCCGAATGGGGTTCGCACCGTCTCGCGGTCGGAAGAGCGCACCAACACGATCACCGACGGTGATCTGCTCACCGGGAGGCAGTTCCGCGCCCGCCTTCCCAAAAAACATTTCTCGCCACTCGGCCTCAATCGTGTCGAATGAGTGCTCATCGACCGGGCTCCCGTCCCAAAACTGTTTGCACGCAAAGGCCACATCCGGGTCGCCGACTGCAGGCGGATGGATGGCCAGCCAGCATTGATCCTCACCAAATTCGGACTTCCACATCTTTGCGGCAATTCCCACCACTCCGGATCGCTCCGAATCAACCGGTGCGCGCCATCCCTCACCGAGGTCGGCGGTAAAACCCGCACTGGACGAAACCGCAGAGGAGCCGGTTTCAGCCGGACCCTTTGTGAGCAAAAAGGCGTCCAGTGTGGCCTCCAGCGCGTTGCGCGCGGCACGTGAACTTCGCTGAGATGCAATGATCCGGCTGTGAATGATCTGGCCATCACCCGCAAATGCAGCCGCTAAGTACACGCCTGCACGTCCCTTTCCTCCGCTTGACTTGAACGCGATCTCCGAAATCGCAGTCACCCGTCCGGCGATGGTGCGAACTTCGGTGGACTTGATCTCAGCGTCACCGCCCCCTTCTGCGGCCAATTTATTAATGTATTCCTCAGCAAATGCGGCTGCAGAGTCCGGGTTGAGGGGTGTTTGATAGGGCGTCAACCACAGCTTGTACATCATGGTGCCATTTGCACCCTTGGCCTTAAAATCCCAGTCTGACCAACGGGTCATTTCCCAGTCGTCGGGGATGGTCAGGGTTCCCCCCACATCGTTCATCAGGAAGGCGCCGCCGAAGGCGACCGGTGATGCGATCCACATCCAAACTATGCACAGCCATGAAAACACAGACACCTCTCGGTCCAAGTCGATGTGAAAGAATACGTACCCGTGTTGCCTCTCGCAAGCGGTAGCATCCATCCATGACAGAACGCGCACACAGGTTTGCAGTCCCAATCGGCGCACTCTTGGCGGTGGGCTGGGTGCTGGTCAACTGGAGCGCGCCGATCGTGGAGGACAGCCTGTTTTGGTGGGTGCCGAAGGGCATCAAGGCGGGCGAGACCGGATTCCCCTTGGTCCCCGCTGGCGAACTTCCCAGCGCAATGAACCCCATGAGTGGACAATTGCCCCAGTGGGCGGGCGGTCTTCCTGACTACGGGCACCCACCACTGTGGTACTGGTGGATCGGCATCTGGACTCGTGCGGGTGTCGGACTCGAAACGGTCCGCTTGGCGACTCTGATACCGGCGGCGGCGGCCGGAGCCGGGTTCGCAGCACTCGGAAAGCGACTCGGCGCGACGTGGGCTGGGTTTGCTGTGTTTGGCCTCCCCCCATTTCTTGCACAACTGCTGCGACCCGAGCTTGACCTGCCCCTCTTGGCGCTCGTTCCATGGGCTCTTCTCGCGCTTATGGATCGGGCTTGGGTTCGCTTCGCCGTGCTCTCGGCGGTCGCTACCGCATGCAAAGAGCCCGGTGTCCTGTTGGCGGCACCGGCGGCCATCGTTGCCCTTCAAGAACGGCGATGGCGCTGGGCCGTCTTGACTCCACTCGTTGTGCTCGTTGGGTGGGGATGGATGCACGGTTGGATGGCCAAACCCGAGCGACTTCCAGATGGCCTACTCGGCTGGGCCCAAGACGCTGCATCGGTGGCGTTCATCGCCTTCTTCGCTCAGGGTCGATTCGCCTTATTGATTGGCATTCGGCGCTTCCAGAACCAGCTGCCACTCGCCGCCTTCGTATTGACATGGCTCGGGTTCTTCTCTGTGGTTGGCTTCTTCGCCAATCGAGGCACTGCAGACGCGTACACACACGTTCGGTATCTCGTGCCCGGTATAGCAGTGGCTGCCGTCGTCATGGCCAATCACCGACCGTGGCTCGCGTGGGTGGGTCTTGGCTGGCTCCACATCGCATCTCCCTACGGTCCCGAGGCCTCCCTGTTTGGAGTGCACCAAGCCAAAGCTGAGCGCGAGTCCGCGCCATGGATCCGAGAACAAGTGGCAGCGGGCCAAACCGTCTGGGTGGGGACCCATCAGGCTGCCGGCTTGTTTGAACCATGGGCGGGGATCGTCGATCGACCGCTTCGGGGCTTCAATGTCTACGATGTGTCGACACGGGCAGACGATGTATTGCCGGGACACGTCGTCCTCGAGACCGCCTATGGTGAGCCGTCTGGCTCCCTACTGACCGGGCGAGCAACCAAACTGATCACCGAATGGCGAGTCCACGACGGGAGGGTGTCCGCGTGGCGGGTCGAGGAATGATGCATGACCATATCAATCGGTGAATGGAGCGTGCATGTGCGCTATGTCGACGACTTCGTTTTGGTTGTCGACAAACCCCATGGCCTCGCATCCCAGTCCACTCAACGCCGCGGGCAACTTAGCCTGTATGACGGGCTTCGCGCGCACTACCCCTATGTCGGCCTCCACCACCGACTCGACACCCCCGCGAGTGGTCTGATGCTGTTTACATTGAATCAGCAGGCGAATGCCCCAGTTGCGGAGGCGTTCCAGACGCAAAACATCCAACGGCGCTACCGGCTCGTCGTGGCTGGCGACCCGGGACCATCCGGCGAATGGGTGTCACCCATCAAGGGCAAGAAGGCGAAGACGAAGTACCGCCGATTGGCAACCCACGGTGGAATGAGTGCGTTGATGGCGACGCTCGAGACCGGAAGGACGCACCAAATTCGTATCCATGCCTCAGAGTCGGGATTCCCACTGCTGGGCGACCGACGCTACGGTGGCGCGGCGGCTCGCCTGTGGCCTCGACTCGCCCTTCATGCATCCGATCTGCTGTTTCAACACCCCAAGACGGGCGAGCCAACTAGGGTGTCGTCGCCGGTCCCGCAGGACTTGGCGGAGCTGTGGTCTCGCTTGGGGCTTCGATGTAGCCCAGAGATTGCAGCTGAAGGAACATCTCCTGATCGGCAATCGTGACGCCACCCACACCATCGATGGACTCGAGCGAGCCACGCTTCCGTTTGATGGCCTCTGAAAGGCGCTTTCCTTCCGACGCACGCTGTGCAGGTCCGACACTTCTGCGTTCCATCCCATCGGGATCAACCTGCCAGAGGGTGCCCGAACCTTTTGCGAAATCGAACTCAAGCCGCGATCGCTCGTCAACGATCGAAACACGGGGTGTTCCGTAGAGAATGTTCTCGGAGAGCGCGGTGTTGTCGTGGTTCACCGCTGAGCCATCGGCAATGGCCCACAGGTCCGTTCCAAGGGTCTCAGGGAGGGGGTCCGCTCCGCCGATGGTCGTCAATCCGTAGACAAGGTCGACGTGCTCGACCACCGCGTCCACCCGGCCGCGGGCGGGAACCGCGCCCCCAGCAATAATCAAAGGAGCGCGGGTCAACTCACCCATGAGGGTGTGCCCATGCTCAAACCCGCCGTGCTCCCAAAATTCTTCGCCGTGGTCAGACGTGATGACAAACACCGAGTTGTCCCACCGATTCCTCTTCTTGAGGGCCGCCACGAGGTAGTCAACCGCATCGTCCACATGCAGGATTTCCTCATCGTATCGCTGGCGAACAAACTCTTGGACTTCAGCGCTGGGTGGCGTGTTTCGATGGGACTTGCCTACCAGTCCATCGAGGTCAATCTGGGTGGCAGCAGGATTGTCCTTCGAAAACGCGCCAATGTGCGGAGCGTGAGCCTCATAATCGAGATGAGGCTCCATAAAATGAAGCACCAAAAAGGCCGGCTCAGTGACTGTGTCGAGCCACTTCATCCCGATGTCCACCGTTGTCGTCGCAGACCGGTGTTCTTTGTTGGTTGCGCCTTGGTAGTCGTAGACCTCGAATCCTTGGTCCAACTGGAACTCGGGCGCCATGAACGTGTTGTTGACCACGGCGCCCGATCGATATCCTTGCGCACCCAAAGTTTCAGCGAGGGTAGTGGTTTCAGCATCGAGCTTGCCAAACTCTGTCCCCCTGAACGCCAAGCGACCCACGAGATGCTGGTGCGGATAAAGCCCGCTGAACAGCGTGGCCATACTGGGCAATGTCCACCCCGATGAGGCATAGGCCCGGTGAAACCAAGTCCCCCCCTGAGCGAGGGCGTCCATTGCCGATGATGTGGGCCGGTGGTGCCCGTAAACTCCAAGGTGGTCCGCGCGGAGCGTATCCACGATGACCAACACAATATCGGGCTTTTGTGGGGGAGGCTTAGGCACATCCGGCACGCCGGCACATGCGAACAGAAGGGAAATCAACATGCGGGCCCCTTAACCGAAAGCCACGCGATACACTCTCTCACGGAGCCAAGGAACACGTATGGGTGGCATTGCAGGAATCGTGCACTTCCGTGGAGACGCGCCCGATCGTGATCAGGTGCAGCAGCTCTCTACGGGTGTCGCGCACCGCGGCCCGGACGAGAAGCATCTGACCTTCACCGCGCCTGCGGCGTTGACCCAGCGGATTTTTTCAGTGCAACGATCGGGCACCCGACC
>DEBL01000215.1:0-10251 GCA_002348535.1 Deltaproteobacteria bacterium UBA2957
TCGCGAATGCACCCCACGTGCCGGTTCATCTTGGAGCCATGGGCGAAACTGTCCGAGATCTCATCGAGCATCGAGGCCATGCGCTTGAGCCCAACACCGCTTGGGCCAGCAATGACCCGTACCATGGCGGTTCACACCTGCCCGACATCACGGTGATCCGCCCGGTCTTCGCCAACGGAGAGCGGGTGGCCTTTGTGGCGGTTCGAGGGCACCATGTCGATGTGGGAGGATCCACACCCGGGTCCATGCCGCCCGATTCAAGACACATCAACGAAGAAGGCATTCGATTCCGAAACATTCGCCTTTCAAGTTCCGAGGGATTTACCCCTCCAGATCTCAGTGCGAGTCGAAGTCCCGAAGAGTTTGGCGCCGATCTACTGGCCCAAGTAGCGGCAGTTCAACAGGGTGCTGAGTCGCTTTCATCGCTGATTCAGACCATGGAGCCTGCGGCCTTCTCGGCCCAGATGGATCATGCCCTCGATGCTGCTGAACGGGCGACTGCGCGCGTGATGGCCGGACTGGTGGGGTCCCATGAGGCCACTGAGCGTTTCGACGATGGGACCGCCATACGTGTTCAGATTCATGTCGATGATGGCCACGCAGTCGTCCAGATTCATGCACCCAGACACGCAGCAAACCTCAACGCTCCACGGGCCGTAGCTCGGGCTGCGGTGTTGTACGTCCTGCGGTGCCTCATCGATGAACCGCTACCCTTGCTCAACGAAGGCGCCCTGCGCAGGGTGTCCATCGAGGCCGATCCGGGGGGTATGTTCGACCCGCACTACCCCACCGCTGTAGCAGGCGGCAATGTGGAGTGCAGCCAACGCCTCGTGGATGCACTGTTGCGAGCGGTGGGGGCGCAGGCGGCCAGTCAAGGCACCATGAACAACCTGACCGTGGGTACGGAGAGTGGGATCTGGTACGAAACCATCCCCGGTGGCTCAGGAGCGGGTCCCACGTTCCATGGCACCGATGCTGTCCAAGTTCACATGACCAACACTCGATCCTCGGATGTCGAGGAGGTAGAGGCGCGGTTTCCCGTTCGAATCGATCGATGGAGGATTCGGCGGGGATCCGGGGGAACTGGCGCAACGAAGGGGGGCGCAGGCATCGAAAAGATTTGGCGATTCTTAGCACCTGCAACGGTCTCGATTCTCGCCGGCCGCAGGGTGGCCGGCGCACCGGGTGCAGACGGTGGCCGGCCAGGATTGCCCGGGGTCGACCAAGTCGACCGCGGAACTGGATGGGAGTCGGCAACTGCACACCTCAGCGTGCAGAAGGGGGACCGGCTCCGAATCCAGACCCCAGGGGGCGGGGGATTTGGTTCGCCTTCCGATGAAGACTAAGACTGCGGTTGTATAAAAATTATGGTTTGTTCGTTGGGGCCCATGCGGCAATTGGCCAGAAACTCCTGAAGGCTGAGGCCCAAACTCCGTGAGTGCGAAGCCCAGTAGGTCAGGACTTTGCGCTTGACGTCACGACGGTCGCGTCCGCGAAATTTCATGGTGTTCTCCTGGGTGCCGTTCTGCGCTCGGCGTACCCAAGAGCAGTCAGGCGATGAGATTCTCGAGTCGAGGTTGCATCACTTGATTCCGGCTGGGACCACAGCCCAGCGGGTATTGAGCCGCAGACCGTGAACACCACGGTGGCAAGCTCGAGGAGTATTTGGCACACCGAGCGATCGGCGTCAACCGAGAAACTGCAAGAAAGCGTCACAGTGCGGTGACAACATCGATTTGAACCGAAAATTAAGGCCTGTTGAGGCATGACGCCTACGGTGGATATGGCGTCGGGCTTGAACCTGTCCAAACGCCGCACAGCGGCCGACAGTTCCCCACCCCATGCGGTTCCAAAGCTGCATCGGCATGGGAGCACAGATGTTGCAATCATCACGCACGTTTCGGAGGACGTTGATGCGTGATCCATTGGCTTGGTTGGCCGCCGGGATTGCCATCGGATCGTGGTGGTGGCCGTCCATACCCGCTGGCGCGGGGTTGCTTTGTGTTGCAGGAGGACTCGCCCTGCGAGTCTGGCGAACGCACCCATTCACGCTGTGCATCATTGGCATCGGCATTGGGGTCCACAACGGCCAACTTCAGCGGCCCACTCCGCCCGCACAGCCACACATTGCGGGCCGCGTCCACTATGCATCCGGTCACAGGTCGCTCGTCGAGACCGCTGAGGGCTCCTTTGGCGTGAACACCCATCCGAATCGTCTTCGATCCGGCCAATGGGTCAGTGCAGCCCTAAACGGGTCTGTCGAACCGCGAATCCTGCCGGGAGCGTGGCCCAGTCACCGTCGGTTTGAACTGGCCAATGCACGCATGGTTCGCACCAGTGGATGGATTGCGAGCGAGTCGTCTTCACGGCCCTTGCCCACGGTGCGACCCCTTCGCCGTCCCGGTGTCATGCACGCCCTACTGAAAGGAGACCGGAGTCGACTCAGCGAACAAACGCGCGCACTGTTCCAGAAGACGGGCACTTCACACTTGCTGGCCATAAGCGGAATGCACATGGGGATCGCCGCGGTCATCGGGTCGGCGATCGGATGGATCGCGAGCCGACCCCTCGTATTCCTTCGTTTTGCTCAGACGGCGCGCATCATCACCGTCGTGATCGCGTTGAGCATCGCCTTTGGCTATGGCCAACTTGTCGGGTGGCCCGTATCCACTCGGCGCGCCATGTGGATGCTCTCCGCTGCATCGGTCGCTGCACTTATCGGCCGACCGGTCGCCCCACGCCAACTCCTCGGACTCGCCGCCACCTTGATTCTGCTACGAGACCCCTCCGCGGTTGCCTCTCTTGGCTTTTTATTATCGTTTGGAGCCGTCCTCGGGATACTGACTTGGACCCACCGGTTTGAGCGACTCCTGCCCTCGGGTTCTCGGCCGATGCGATGGTTATCGAAAAGCCTCAGCGCGACCGCGGGTGCAACGCTCGGAACGTTACCGGTGGTCAGTTGGGCGTTTCAGACCCTCGCCGTGTCGGCACCCGTCGCCAATGTAATGGCCGTGCCGTTGCTGGCCGGAGTCGCCGTGCCGCTTGGGTTGGCTGGACTGGCGCTTCAGCATCCACCGCTGATTCACGCATCCGACTGGGCTATCGATTGGACGCTCGATTTGCTGCAAACTTTAGACTGGGGCACTCTGCATCCGGCTGTTGATGGACTGGGTGCCGTCCTGATGATGATGGCAATCTTCGGCACGAAGAAGCCGCTGTTCACCGTTCTGCTGATTGGCCTTTCGATGGTCTCGTTCCGGACCGATAGGGACTTGTCCGTCACGTTTCCAGACGTGGGGCAGGGTGGTGCCGCTCTGATTGAATTTGCCGACGGACGAAGATGGCTGATCGATGGCGGTCCGCCCGGACGACGATTGCTGAAGTGGCTGCGGCGACGAGGAATACGGCACCTCGATGCTGTATTCCTCAGCCATCCCGACCTCGATCACTTTGGAGGACTGCATCCCGTTCTTGACGCACTGTCAGTGGAACGACTGTGGGTTCCGAGGCGGCCGAAGGTCGGAGAGCGATCTTTTCATAATCTCTGGCTTCTCGCTCACAAACGGGGAATTTCATCCGCAGTGTTTGGTCAGTCACCGGGCTTTGACGACAATGAAGAGGGGATCGTTCTTACGATACGTCACGGGCGCCATTCCTTTCTCTTCAGCGGGGACATCGGAACGGAGACGGAGAACCGAATCGCGGCAAAAACACCACCCATCTCGGTCGTCCAAGTTCCCCACCACGGATCACGGTTTTCCTCGTCCATTGGTTTTGTCGAGGCCACCAACCCAACAATCGCGGTCATACAAAGCGGGGTTGGCAACCGATACGGGCACCCTCACCCCACTGCAGTGCGCGCATGGGGGGCGGATCGCATCCTCCAGACCCGCGAAGTGGGAACCGTGCAGGTGCGATCCGATGGGACGCAACTCACAGTATCCTGCTGGTCACAGACGACGGGATGGTCCGGGTGGTTCCCCCTCGGTCCTCAAGCACTCGGTCGCTGATGGCGATCACGCCGAACCCTACCTGAGCGGCGTCCATCCTTCAGAGGTGTTTTGGTCCAGTGTGTTCTGCGATGCCGTTGCGTCCCAATCCAATGTGGGCCCAACCGTCAATTGACACGCCCCAATTCGGGGCATGGATTCGATGCAAAAACCGTTGACATGATTTCAGGCTGGGGGTAGACGTAAAACGACAGAGACCAACCCTTACGTATACGTTAGGTTATAATTGAATCATGAGCGACGTCTCACCATCCACGTACCGGATCGGCGAGCTGGCCAAACGTGTCGGCAAAACCGTCCGGACCATTCACTTCTACGAGGAGCTTGGATTGCTGCGTCCGGCCGAACGCAGTCCCGGTGGGTTCCGGATGTACACCGACCAAGCCCTCGACAGGATTCACTGGATTGAGCGGCTGCAAGACTTGGGGTTCTCGCTCAACGACATCAAACAATTCCTCGCCGCTTTTCACGCCCACGACACCGGTCCGGAATCGATGGGTGCTCTCCGGAGTTTTTATGGAGAGAAGCTGGCCGAGACGAAGGACGCCATCGAGCGCCTCCAGACCCTCGAATCCGAACTCTCTGACTCCATCGCCTACCTTGAAGCCTGCACAACGTGCACCATGACCGAATCGGTTGATGCCTGCGCGGCGTGCAGCGATTCACAACACTCCGACGGTGATGCACCGCGACTCGTCGCGACCATTGCTGCCCCTGCCTAAGGACGACCATGAGCGTCAAGACGCCAATCTATCTCGACAACAACGCCACAACCCCATGCGATCCGCGGGTGGCGGAGGCCATGTGGCCGTACCTGACCGAAACTTACGGCAACGCTGCAAGCAAAAACCATGCATACGGCTGGGCAGCCAAAGATGCTGTCGAGCACGCACGCGAGCAGGTCGCTGACCTCATCGGCGGTGATGCCAAAGAAATCGTGTTTACGTCTGGCGCCACGGAATCCGACAACCTCGCCATCAAAGGGGTGGCGCGCTTCTACGAGTCGAAGGGTAAACACATCATCACCTGTGCCACCGAGCACAAGGCAATTCTCGACTCGTGTCACGCACTCGAGGGGGAAGGATGGGAAGTCACATACTTGGGCGTCGATGAAGACGGCATGATCAGCCTCGAAGAACTCGAGGAGTCCTTCCGGGACGATACGGTCCTCGTGAGCATCATGATGGCCAACAACGAGATCGGCACGGTTCAGCCCATCGCCGAGATCGGGCGACGTTGCCGGGAACGAAAAGTCATCTTCCACTGCGACGCAGTCCAAGCGCTCGGCCGGATTCCATTCGACGTCAAGGACCTTAATGTCGACTTGGTTTCCATCTCGGCCCACAAAATGTACGGTCCGAAAGGAATCGGCGCGTTGTGGGTTCGACGCGGACGCCCGCGGGTGCGAATCGCTCCCATCATCGACGGAGGCGGCCACGAGCGTGGCATGCGGTCGGGGACCCTCGCCGTTCACCAAATCGTCGGGCTCGGAAAGGCTGCAGAGTTGGCCAAAGAAGAGATCGAAAACGGAGGCATCGACCGGGTCCGGGCGTTGCGCGACAAAATGTGGGCAGCGCTACAGGACCGACTGGATGAAATCTACCTCAATGGGTCGTGGGAGCACCGCCTCCCCAACAACCTCAATGTGAGTTTTGCCTACGTCGAGGGAGAAGCCATGATGATGGGCATCAAGGATATCGCCTGCTCATCCGGCTCGGCCTGCACAAGCGCCAGCTTGGAACCCAGCTACGTACTCCGCGCCCTCGGCGTAGATGTCGAGCTCGCTCACACATCCATCCGCTTCGGATTTGGCCGTTTCACGACACCTGAGGAAGTCGACTTTGCCGTCGATCTCATCGTCGAGAAGGTAGAATGGCTCCGAAGCATGTCACCCCTTTACGAGATGGTGCAGGAAGGCATCGATCTCAAAACCATTCAGTGGACTGCCCATTAACCTCGAGGACCGAACATCATGGGATACAGCGAAAAAGTCATCGATCACCTTGAAAACCCGCGCAACGTGGGCAGTCTTGACCGGAATGCTCCCGACGTGGGAACAGGCATGGTCGGCGCACCCGCCTGCGGAGACGTGATGAAGCTGCAGTTGAAGATCAACGACAGCGGAATCATCGAAGATGCTAAGTTTAAGACCTTCGGCTGCGGATCGGCCATCGCCTCGAGTTCGCTCATCACCACCATGGTGAAGGGCCAAAGCATCGAGGATGCCCTCGCGATTTCCAATGCGGAAATCGCCAAGGAACTGTCGCTTCCGCCGGTGAAGATTCACTGCTCAGTGCTCGCAGAAGATGCCATCAAGGCCGCGATCAACGACTACCAAACCAAGAACAAAGACGATTAATTCATGGCCGTCACGATGACCGAAGCTGCCGTCAAGCGGGTCCGCATCCTCTGCAGGAAGCGACAAACCCCTGATGCGGTGTTGCGCGTCGGTGTTCGCGGCGGTGGTTGTTCCGGGCTTTCGTACTTCATGGATTTTGTAGAGACCCCTGAAGAAAAAGACAAACTGTTCGAGTTCGGCGATGAACCCGCCATCACGCTCGCGGTGGACCGAAAATCCTACCTGTTTCTCAACGGCACCGAGATCGACTTCGAGCAGACGATGATGAAGAGCGGTTTCCAATTCAACAACCCCATCGCAGGCCGGTCCTGCTCGTGCGGTGAATCCTTCACCCTCTGAGGTTCCAGTGGTTTGTTGGCAGTGTCGTGAACCCACCCAAGGAGCGGTGTGCGTCGGATGCGGTTCTCTGCAACCTCCACCGCCCAAAGCCGATCCCTTTCAAGTGTTGGGTTTTGCGCGCAGCTTTTCCATCGACAATGCGGCCATTGAAGACGCTTGGCGGTCGGTGTCGCGACAAGTCCATCCTGACCGTTGGGCAGGAAAACCAGCCGTATTCCGGAGGATGAGCTTGCAATGGACGGCCTCTGTAAACGAGGCAAAGCGCATCCTGTCTGACCCTCTGTCGCGGGCATGGTACCTCGCGACCGGAGAACCCAAGCCACCCGAGCGCGGAGGGCCCCAGCCCGATGGAGATTTCCTCGAGACCATCTTCGACCTTCAGATGATGAGCCATGCCGACCCTGACGCGGCGCGCACAACTGTCGAGGCGCTGTGGAACAAACATCGCGCCGAGCTTGACGATGCCTTCGCAGCATGGGAGAGCGAGACTGGTACGCTCGATGGGGTTGGAATGATTCTGGCGAAGCTGCAATACCTCACAACAGCACGCGCCCAGACCGGGGCGTAGACGGAGCCCTCATGGCAAACATCGGCATCGACCTCGGAACCACCCACTCCCTGGTGGCCGTCATCATTGACGGTACCGCCCGTTGCTTGTTGGATGATGACGAGCGGGCGCTGCTGCCGAGCGCCGTTCGGTACGATGATGAGGGGAACCCCATTGCCATCGGCTACCCCGCACTCGAGGCCGCCTCAGAAACCGGTGGTACCACGTTCACCAGTGTGAAACGATTCATGGGCCGATCGGGCTCCGAGGTCGCCGAAGAGGCCAAACTGTTCCGCTATGACCTCATTCAAGACGATGCCAAGGCGGTTCGATTTCGCGTGGGAACCCGTGAGGTCACCCCGGTCGAAGTCAGCTCGTTCATCCTCCGACTGCTGCATGCACGCGCCGAAGAGTGCTTGTTTGGGCGCCCGGGTGGCGCCGTAATCACGGTTCCGGCCTACTTCGATGATGCCCAACGGCAATCGACACGGGATGCAGCTACCGTGGCCGGTATCAACGTCTTGCGACTCCTAAATGAGCCGACGGCCGCCGCCTTGGCCTATGGTCTAAATGAGGGCAGTAACGGCCAGACTGTTGCGGTCTTCGACCTTGGAGGCGGAACGTTTGACATCTCGATTTTACGCCTCGACGATGGTGTTTTTCAGGTGCTCAGCACCGCTGGGGACACCCACCTCGGCGGCGATGACTTTGATCAAGCACTCGCGAGCATCTTGTTGCAGCAAGCGGGAATCGATGACGCCGACGGCAGCACGTATCGAGCTGCCATCCGGGCCGCTGAGCAAGCAAAGCGAGACCTGACCGACGCAACCACGGCAACGTTGCGAGCCGACCTAAGCGGCACACAGGTCGAGGCTGAGATTGACCGTGCGAGCTTCGAAAACCTGATCCGGCCCATCGTCCAACGCACCGGCAATGCATGCCTGCAGGCCCTCAATGATGCGGGTCTCGAGGCGGCCCAAATCGATGAGGTGGTCTTGGTGGGTGGATCGACGCGGGTGCCGCTGGTGCGTCAGTTCGTGGGTGAGTTGTTCGGACGCAAGCCCCATTGTGACCTCGATCCAGACAAAGTCGTGGCACTCGGAGCAGCCATGCAGGCTGACATCCTGACGGGAGAGAGTGAACTGGCCGAAGACATGCTGCTGCTCGATGTGGTGCCCCTCAGCCTCGGTCTCGAAATGATGGGGGGAGTAGTCGAGCGCCTAATCCCGCGCTGCAGCGCCATTCCAGCTGCACAGGCCCAAACCTTTACCACCCATGTCGACAACCAGACTGCGGTTGACATTCACATTGTTCAGGGTGAGCGGGAACTGGTCGATGACTGTCGCAGTCTGGGCCGTTTTAAGCTGACGGGTATTGCTCCTCAGCCCGCGGGTACACCGCGCATCAAGGTTGAGTTCATGGTCGACGCCGATGGAATTCTTCGGGTCAGTGCCACCGACGTTGCGACGGGAAACAACACCAGCGTCGATGTACAGCCCAGTTACGGACTGTCGGAGGACGAAATCGAGACGATGTTGGAGTCTGCGATCGATCACGCAGAATCGGATGTGGACGAGCGCCTGTTGATCGATGCGCGAATCGAAGCCGAACAAATTGCGAATCAAGTGAAAAAGGCAATCGTTGCCGACGCCGCCATGCTTGAAGAGGGTGAACTGGAACGCTTCGAGGCACTGCTTAGCGACCTTGATGAAGCCATGAAGGGACGCGACCGTCAACGAATCTCGTCCATCAGTCACCAAATCGACGAGGTCACGGCACCCTTTGCCCAGCGCCGCATTGAACGCGACTTGGAACTCGCGATCCAAGGCAAGGCAGCATCCGCCGTGGCCGAAGAGTTGGGCGTCTCGAAGTAACATCCCATGGTGATTCGACTGTTCACCATGGTTGCGCTTTGGGGGGTTGCCGCGTGGCACCGCTTGCGGGTGCTGGACCATGCCGCCGTGGGATCCGATAGCCTCGGCCCATACCTTCAAGCGAAGGCTGCTCTCTTTGGGCACCTTCCGAGGCCGCCGAATCCCGAGAGCGGCGACGCGTTATGGGCCACAATGCTTCCGGTGGTCGCCGCGGCAGATTCACTGCTCGACGCATTCAGCATTCGCTTCGTACTCGGGGGACTCATCGCACCGATCGGATTTGCTGCCGCATTTCATTGGACCGCTGAAAGCGCCTCCTCGGCGCGCCGATGGGCGGCAGCGTTAACTGCCGGTAGCCTGTTGGCGTTCGATCCGGGTCTGCTCGACACCCTGATCAGTGGGGCTCGATCCTATGCAGCCCCAGAGTTTGTCGGCATCTTCACTGTTGGGCTCGCGCTCTCAATCCGTGGCATCCCTTGGGCTCCTGCTCTCTCCATCATCAGTCTCGTTTTTGCCGCAGGACATCACCCCTTGGCCCTCGGTGCAGGAGTCAGCCTGCTTCCCTTTTTGCGTCCCCTGCATCGGATTCATGGCGGTCGCCGTCTACGAAACGCGTTCTTGCTTGGCGGGTTCGTCGCATTGCCACGCATCGTTCGAATTGCCAATCTCGCCACGTGTGGGGAGGGCTTTAGGAAGTGCCTTTCGAGCGTCGCTGGCAGCAACATCACGGACCCTGAGCCGGTACGCTTGATGCTGTCCACAGCCCTCCATGACCGGTTTGCCGTTGACTTCAAGGGGACACTGTTCATTCTGATTGTGGGGGCCGTCTTGGCGTTGCTGTGCCGCAAGCGTGACCATCGCTGGGCTGCGGTATTTGCTGCCATGGCCTTGACCGGCCTGCTCGGGCTTGGCGCCGTAAACGGCTACATCCGCAGTTATCATCTTCGCATCATTGCAGTGCCCATCGCGGTGGTGAGTGCCCTTGGACTCGCTCGAGTCTGGCCCATGGCTGCCGTAGCGGCGACGGCGTTCATCACCACTCACTTCAACCATCTCCCTGTGGGTTCGGATCCCGGTTCATTGGCTCGCCACGTCGCCATCGCCAACCGACTGCCGAGTGGT
>DEBL01000215.1:10573-11289 GCA_002348535.1 Deltaproteobacteria bacterium UBA2957
CTGCCGAGTGGTCCCCTGTGGGTAGACCGTGTTTGGTGGGATGGGCCGCCTCGACTCGAGGCGTCGGCTGTGGTTCTCAGTGCTTGGATGGCCGGCCGTAGAGACTTTCGACTCGATCGCACCATTCCCTTCGTCTTATTGAATGTCGCCAACGACCCGACCATGCCCACTGTAAAGCAGTTTCCCACTGCATCCGCCGCCGGCAGATGGGTCGACGCCCAAGAACCGGTTCGTCCCTACCTTCGCGGAGGCGCCTACGATTGGGCAACCATCGCACACCCCCAGACCACCCTCGAGGATGCCCGCTGGTGAGTTCGATTGATCAAGACTTTCGGATTGGTCCGTACCGAATAATTCGGCACATTGCGCACGGCGGGATGGGTGCGGTCTATGAAGTAGAAGACATCGAAACTGAATCCCGATACGCGCTGAAGTTGGCTGCGACTCAACAAGGGAACACCGATCGATTCCAGCGCATTCATCGGGCCCTGCATGCCATCAATCATCCGGGCATATTGCGGTCGCACCGTTGCGATGTCACGCCAGATGGACGCCCTTACATGCTGTTTGAGATGATAGCGGGTGTCCCCTCTCAGGTGTTCGCAAAGTCACTGGGGTCACCGGGCAACCCAGAACGAACCACAGCGGTCGTCACAGTGGGCATCCACTTGGCTGAAGCCCTGCATTACCTTCATCAGAACTCAATTATCCATCGC
>DEBL01000032.1 GCA_002348535.1 Deltaproteobacteria bacterium UBA2957
TTCCACGAACCCGGTATTCCAATAGCGCCCGCTGTGTACGCCGGATTGCCTCATCGCGATTGACGCCCCAGACCACGAGTTTGGCAACCATCGGGTCGTAAAAGAGCGAAACTTCAGCTCCTTGGTACACGCCAGCATCGACGCGCACCCACGGACCTCCGGGCTCACGATAGCCACGGATCACCCCCGGGCTCGGAGCCCAGTTATTCGCGGGATCCTCCGCGTAAATGCGGCACTCAATCGCATGACCGTGTTGCTTAATGTCATCTTGAGTGAGACCAATCGGCTCGCCACCTGCGATGCGAATTTGAGCTTGTACCAAGTCGATCCCTGTCACCATTTCTGTGATTGGGTGCTCGACTTGCAAGCGGGTGTTCATTTCGAGAAAGTAGAAGTTCCCGTCGGCGCCCAAGAGGAACTCTACCGTTCCAGCACCCACATAGTCGACAGCCCTTGCAGCAGCGATTGCAACGTCGCACATCTGCGACCGAATGTCATCCGTGAGCACTGGGCATGGCGTCTCCTCCACGACCTTCTGATTGCGTCGCTGTACTGAACAATCACGCTCGAACAAATGCAGCGTTGTTCCATGGTTATCGGCCAGCACTTGAACCTCTACGTGGCGGGGTCCAATGATCCGTTTTTCGATGTACACCGAATCATCACCGAAGGAACTCGCTGCTTCCGATTTCGCCGCCGCCAGCGCGCTGGCGATGTCTTCAACTCTGTCAACCTGACGCATCCCCTTCCCGCCACCTCCCGCACTGGCTTTCAGCATGACGGGAAAGCCGAGCTCCACAGCTTTGGCCTCGGCCTCCTCAGCGCTGGCCAAGGGCTCCTTGGTGCCCGGCACCACGGGAACGCCCGCGCGGGCCATGCGGTCGCGACTTTCAGTCTTTGACCCCATTGCCTCGATGGCCTCTGGCGAAGGGCCGATCCAGATCAATCCAGACCCGGTCACTGATCGCGCAAAGCCGGCGTTCTCCGACAAAAAACCATAGCCAGGATGGATGGCGTCCGCGCCCGTTGTCGCTGCAGCTTCGAGGACCCGCTCGGTCACCAAGTAGGACTCGGCGCTGGGTGCCGCGCCGATGTGAACGGCCTGCATCGCACTTCGCACATGCAGCGCGTCGCGGTCGGCGTCGGAATACACCGCAACCGTCTTGATACCCATCTCATGAGCCGCGCGGATAACCCGAACGGCAATTTCACCGCGATTGGCAATCAGTATTTTTGCTGGGAGAGGCATGAAAGCTCCGACTAAGCGTGCGCTTCCTTGCCTTGATCGGCGAGACGTTGCGCTTCCTTCTTGGCTTCAATCTCAGCTTCAACTTCAGCCCGCCGGGCTGCAAGCTTCTTTTTGCCAAGAGCGATGTCGAGCACATCTTCCATACGACCGCAGAAGTTGATCTCGATGTCTTTGGTGATCTCTTCGGGAATATCGGGAAGGTCCTTGCGGTTCTTCTCAGGGAGAATGACCCGTTTTATCCCCGCCCGGTGAGCGGCCAGCACCTTCTCTTTGATCCCGCCTACGGGAAGCACAGCGCCCCTGAGTGTCGCCTCACCGGTCATCGAAAGTTCGTTATCCACGGGGATTCCCGTGAAGAGAGAAACAATCGCAGTGAGCATTGTCACGCCCGCAGATGGGCCGTCCTTCGGAATGGCACCGGAGGGCACGTGGATGTGAATGTCGTGCTCAGCAAAGTCATCCGGGTCAATTCCCAACTCCACCGCAGAAGCCTTGATGTAGCTACTCGCTACGCCGACCGATTCTTTCATGACATCGCCAAGCGAACCGGAGAGCTTGAGGTTGCCCTTGCCCTTCATCTTGGTGGCCTCGATGAACAAAATGTCACCGCCCGCTGCCGTCCAAGCCATGCCCGTCGCCACACCAGACACCGCGGTGCGCTCAGCCACATCCGAGAAGAACTTCACAGGCCCGCGTATCTCTTCCACCTTCGCTGCGTCGATCGTCACTTTCTCCGTCCATGTCTCTGACGCAACGTCCTTCGCAACCCAGCGAGCCACACTTGCCAGTTCCCGCTTTAGCGTCCGCACACCCGCTTCGCGCGTGTACGCTTCGATGAGGAACCGAACACCCTCGTCGGTGATTTCCATGTGATCTTCGTTGATTCCGTGGTCCTCCAGCACCTCCGGAATGATGTAGTTCCGGCTGATCTTGAGCTTTTCGTCCATCGTGTAGCCGGGGATCTCCAGCACCTCCATTCTGTCCCGGAGCGGTCCCGGAATGGGTCCCATTTGGTTTGCAGTGGCGATAAACAACACCTTCGAAAGGTCGAAGGCGACGTCCAAGTAGTGATCAAGGAACGTGTCGTTTTGCTCGGGGTCCAACACCTCGAGGAGGGCCGAACTTGGGTCGCCCCGGTAATCCGCACCCAGCTTATCAATTTCATCCAACACGAACACCGGATTGTTTGAGCCCGCTTTCTTGATGCTCTTGATCACCTTTCCGGGCAAGGAGCCGATGTAGGTGCGTCGGTGTCCGCGAATCTCGGCCTCGTCCCGAACGCCGCCGAGTGACATTCGTTGCATCTTACGACCCAGCGCCCGAGACACCGACTTCGCCAGCGACGTTTTACCGACCCCGGGCGGGCCCACAAGACACAAGATGGGTCCCTTCATGTCATTCTTGAGCTTACGAACCGCAAGAAACTCGAGGATGCGCTTCTTGACTTTGTCCAACCCGTAGTGGTCCTCGTCGAGGATATCGGAGGCAAGTTGTATATCGAGAATATCCTCCGTTGACTTGTCCCAAGGAAGCTCGACAAGCCAATCGATGTATGTACGACTCACGGTGTACTCTGCCGCCCCGGGGCTCATCCGAGACATCCTCTTCAGCTCCTTGAAGGCTACCTTCTCGACATCCTTAGGCATGTGGGCGTTCTTGATTTTCTTTTTGAGTTCGTCGAACTCATCTTGGCGGTCATCGACCTCGCCAAGTTCCTTTTGGATGGCCTTAAGTTGCTCGCGGAGGAAGTACTCGCGCTGCGCTTTGTCCATCTCACCCTTCACCTCAGACTGGATTTTGTTGGACAACTCAAGGACCTGAATTTCCTTGTTCAGCAGCGCAACCACCTTGTCCATCCGTTCGCTGGTCTCAAAGGTCTCCAGGAGGTCTTGTTTATCCTCAACGCTGATTCCGAGATTGCTGGCTACGATGTCGGCGAGCACGCCGGGATTATCGATGGACCGAACCAAGAAACTGGCCTCCGATGGAATCTGAGGAGACAAGTCGATGATTCGTTGAGCCAGCTCTCGGAGCGATCCCATCTTTGAGTTTAACGATTCGGGGTGCTCGGCCGCCTCTTCAAAGACTTCAACCTCAGCCTTCAAAAACGGCTCCGTGTGGTTCCAGTTTTTGACCCGAATGCGCGCCAGCCCTTGGATGATGACCGAAAGCTTGTTGCCAGGCATCTTGACGGATTTGAGAATCTTCACCACCGTACCCACTTGGTATAGGTCGCCGGTGTCCGGGTCTTCGTTTTTGGCCTCTTTTTGAGCCAGAATCGCAAGCAGCTTGTCGTTTTCCAGTGCCTCATCGACGGCAAGCAACGATTTTTCGCGTCCCACATTGATGGGAAACGCGAGTACCGGGAAGATTACCGTGTTGCGAATGGCGAGAATGGGAAGGTCGAGTTCACGGGGCAGGCTCGGCCCGTCCGGCGTTGGAGTCTCGGTCATGAAAACCTCTATAAAAATGGCTCCGCGAACGGGAACCGTGGGGATACTACGGAAGCCTAAAAGGGCTCCCCGCTATGGGCAACAACATCAACCGACAAAATCAGCAGAGCATTCCCCAAAATGTAGATTATTCGCCGGAAAGCCAGTCGGCGATTACCGCATCGGCGTGCGCCCCAAGCTTCGGTGGTGGGAGCGCCGCGGCGCGCGGCGTGTCATCAATCCGGTAAGGCAGCGGGGCGCTCTTCACAGTACCGCCACCTGCCGGGTGGGGATGCTCCACAAGGTCCACCATGTCCAGCGCCTGACCGACGGTGTTGATGGGCCCTGCCGGCACACCGGCTTGGAGCAGCAATTCACACCAATAGTCTACCGTATTGGTAACCAAAATCGCTTGGATGAGGCGCTCCAAGACCCCCCGATGCTCAACGCGCACCGCATTGGTCGCAAAGCGAGTATCAGCGGCCCATTCAGGATGGCCCAAGGCCGCTGAAAATTTACCAAACAGTGCGTCATTACCAACCGCAATCGTCATGTGGCCGTCCGACGCCTCATACGTCCCATACGGATGAATTGACGGGTGATGATTACCGAGCCTGCGTGGGGCGACGCCCGCATTAAGGAGTCCGCTCGCGTGGTAGGTCAACAACGCGACCTGTCCGTCCAGCATTGGCACATCAACGACCGCCCCCTCGCCTGTACGGCTCCTCCGCTGCAACGCTGCAAGAATCCCTTGGGTTGCATACAAGCCCGTTACCAAATCTGCGATGGACGCACCGCATTTTGCCGGACCTCCATCGGGATCCCCTGTGATGGACGGGATTCCACCCATCCCTTGGATGACTAAATCGTAGCCGGCTCGTTCCACCCCGCGACCGAAGCCGCTGATTGAGCAATAGATGAGCGATGGCTTCACAGCGTGGAGGTCCTCGGGCCCCAGACCAAGGCGCTCCATTACACCGGGCCTGAAGTTCTCAATGATCACATCGGCCTGAGCCGCCAACTTGAGGGCCACTGCGCGATCTGACTCCGATTTAAGATCAAGGGAAATCGAACGTTTTCCGCGATTAATTGCCATGAAGTATGTGCTCACGCCCTTCGAGAAGGGTGGCCCAAAGCTGCGGGTGTCATCGCCGGTCCCCGGGCGCTCTACTTTCACGACGTCCGCCCCGAGGTCAGCCAAGTGCATTGTGGCAAAGGGCCCGGCCAGCACCCTCGAAAAATCCAAGACTCGAATCCCTGTAAGCGCCGCCTTCATGATGCCCTCCTCGTGGATGATTTGTTAATCCGTTGCGCATCGTTGC
>DEBL01000136.1 GCA_002348535.1 Deltaproteobacteria bacterium UBA2957
CTCGCTCGGTGGTTGGTACCGCATGTGCATCTGCTTTGGGTCGACCCATTCCACGTCCTCCTCGGTCGGTGCCGTAGTGTATACCATTCAGTACATTTCGATTGAAGTGGTGGCTTGGTATGGGTGTAAGTTCGCCTTAAACCTATGTTTACAGAACTCGAAAAAGAAAGCTTAGTGTTGATGAGGGGCTGCGGTTTTGGGCTTCTTGGTAGGCAACCGTCGGTTTAACGATGGGCTCAGTGACCTCGGCTTCGTACAAAAACAGGTCGTCGATTTCTGTCACTTCTTGGGACTCAAAGTCACACGGCAGCAGTTCAAGTCGTGTGGCCACCGGGGGGGGCGAGGCGAGTCGCGCGAGGTGTGGGCTCATGGGCTCTCCAGCAAGCGAGGGTCAGGCGTTTGGTCAAAAACTACCCTTGGGTAGACATACGACACTATAAACCTACTTATTGGTAGTCACAAGCGAAAACCTTAACTCAGGGTTTCTTTGCGGTTGGACGGATCGTTGCGTTGGTGGCGGACAATCGAATGAAGGATCAACAGAGCGATGGTCCAGAGTACGGACACTGCCAGCCAACCCTCGATTCCCACCACTGACAACCGCTCAAGTTTTTCTCCGCCCCAGTAGGCCAGTGGTCCGCCGAGTGCGCCGGTCATCAACGCCGCCGACCTGGACCGAACCAATACATGTTGGCTGTGGTGCAGCGTTGCGCCAAAGCCGGCCCATATGGAGACGAGCCAAATCGGACTCCGTCCGGCAAGAAGGCCACCAACGTAGGTGACCATTCCCGAGGCTGACAAGAGGTTATCGAGCACCAGACCGACCAGAGTTGAACAGCCAATCAAGGCCACCTCGCGATTGAAATGGTCGCGCGTGATCATAAGATGAGCAATCAAGAAGATGGCCATCGTCGCAGGCCCGAGCCATCCCATCCAGAGGACACAGGCCCACCATGCGGCCTGGTGACTGACGGCCTGTGGCAGCAGAGACCAAGTCTGCAGTGCGGGGCGCAGTCGCTCGACCAGCGTTCGGTTCATGACAAGCGCTTCGGCCAACTCGACCTTGGCCTGGATGCGTCCTCCGTCGGTGGCCCAGCCGCCATCCGGCCTGCTGCAGCCACTGAAGCCGTCAATACGACTCCCCAAGCGATGTCAATCGGCACGAGCGTAGCCGGCCAGTTTTCGATGACCGCCCAGTTGGTGAACTCGAAGGTTGCATAGGCCAGCCATCCCATCCCAGCACCACGAACAGCGGCTTGCTTGACGGTGGCGGAGGGAAGCGCTGCAAAGCCAACGATGATCGCCACGTATTGGACGTAGAACAGAGCTGCTGCCAACACAACCGTGTCTTTGGCCCGAAGCGGGCCGAGTAGGTCGTTGTAGATGTCGGTCGCGATGATCCCCAACCAGACGAGGTCGATCACCGTCATGGTGACGGCAACGGCGAGGGTGGCTTTTAAGATTCGCATGGCCTACTCCGGAGTGGATGACGTGGTTGAGCGCGGCGGCCATGGTACGAATGCCGACACTTCGCTGATGTAACGTTTGTATTCGGGTCGACGGTCAACAATTGTTCGCTCGAGCATGGAAACGCCACTGACGCGCAAGAGCAAAAACCACATTGCAATCGGTCCAAGCAGGCTCCACCAAGGGGCGCCTCCTGCCAATGCCATGAGCCCAATACCGAGCCATATGACTGCGTTTCCGAAGTAGTTTGGGTGACGACTCCAGCCCCAAAGACCTGTTCGCATGACTTGGCCGTGGGAATCGGAACGCTTCTTGAACCGCGTCAGTTGGAGGTCCGCAAGTGCCTCCACTACCACTCCAATGAGCGCAATTGTGGCGCCGAAGACATCGAGCCATGTCGGCGCTTGGTTGGACATTCCAGCACAAAATACGGGGACGGCGATGAAAATCTGGAGCGCGCCCTGCAGGTAGAACACCTTGAATAAGGAGGTCCACCAAAACTGCTTTTTGCCTCCTCTGATCTCAACGTAGCGTTTGTCCTCAGGGTGACCCAGATTGCGGTGTCCAAGGTAAAGCCCAAGGCGGAGACCCCAAACCGTCAAAATGCCAGCCATGGCTTGGACCCGGATGCTGGGATCTGGAGTCAGTGCGACAACCGTCCAGGCGATGACGCCGAAGCCAGGACCCCACCAGATATCGACAATGCTCACATTTCGCAGCGCAACGCTCACGAGCCAAATCAGCGTCACGCAGCCGCCGACGATGAGCGCTGCGGTAGACAAGACAGTTGTATCCATTGAAGAACCCCCTTATCCATCGCTAACTCGGGTAGAGGGTTTGGGCGGGCTATGCACCGTCATGAAACGGGGAAGGTAGCCCATGCAAAAATCAGCCAAGCGATTGGCGATCGTTGGAGCCGGAGTGGCCGGCCTCACGCTTGCGCAACGGATGCAGTCGGCCGGATGGAGTGTGACGCTGATTGAAAAAGCGAGAGGCCCCGGTGGGAGGTTGTCAACACGCCGTCGTGATGGCGGACAGTTTGACCATGGTGCGCAATATTTCACAGCGCGAACAGAGGCATTTGCCCGCGAGATCAGCGGTTGGGCCCGCGAAGGTTGGGTCGAGCAATGGAACGGTTCGTTTTACCGGTGGCTTGATTCTCGGCTGGAACCGGATCCCGTTGATCGACCACGGTGGGTCGGAGTCCCCCGAATGAGCGGACTGACGCGCGCGCTGAGTGCCGGTTTAACCATCGTGACGTCGAGTCGTGTCGAGTCACTCATTCGCAAGGACGCCGCATGGGCTGTGCATACCGAATCGGGAGAGATTCATGATGGGTTCGACTGGGTCGTGTTGACGTGTCCGGGGCCTCAGGCCCTCGCGCTCGCCCCAAGCGGATCACCGGTTGCTGAACGGGCTCAGCAGTTGAACTACGCTCCCTGCTGGGCTGCGATGGTGGAGTCCGGTGCCGACTTCATTCCGGAGTACGATGGGCTCCGACTTGAGCATCCCATATTGGCCTGGGTGGCACGAGATTCGTCCAAGCCGGGTCGACCAGACGGTTGCCGATGGGTCGTTCATGCCTCGGCCGAATGGACGGAAGCCAATATTGATGCGACGGGCGAAGATGTGGCGCGTTGCATGAGAGAGGCATTTGAAGCCGTCACCGGTGTACAGCCCACATCCGTCACCGTTCATCGATGGCTGTATGCGCTGGCCTCCAATGATGGCGGTACGGGCAGTTGCATCGATCCGACGCAATCCCTCGGCCTCTGCGGGGATGCACTCTTGGGTGGACGGGTGGAAGATGCGTGGCTCAGCGCTCATCACTTGGCCAAGTCCTTGTTGGCGATTGAACAAACATGACCGATGTTGCGACCGTAATTGTACCCATCTGGTTCGGAATCATGCTGACATGGGTCAGTCTTGCTTGTGTTGCTTCTAAAAGCCGACACCGGTGGGTCCGCAGGGCCGCGTTTGCCGCGATGATCCTCGTCGCCATCGCATTGCCATTACTGCTGTGGAACGAGTCGGCATGGAGTCGTGGATTGTCGACCATTCCGATGTTCATCATGATCGCGAAGACGGCCGAGTTGGCGACTGGTCGAGTAGCAGAACACATTGAGCTTGAGACCGTTGCGCAGATGCTCTTCTGGGTAATCGCCATTCCGGAGGGGCGATGGCCTGAGAGTTCCGAGGGTCGGCGAGACAATCGCCGACGCACGCTGCACATCGCGGTTCGATTCGTCGGGAAGGTCGTTGCATTTCTTGGGCTGTTGGCGCTGAACGAGTGGCTACCAATCCATGAGTATCGGGTGGCCCAATTGGTCTGGATGTCTTTTACGCTCTACGTGTTTTTCAGCGGATTTTACGACGGGATTACGACGGTTTGGACCGCGGCTGGCGTCGAGGTCTCGCCCATGTTTGTGGCGCCGCCGATTGCCAGAAACCCTCGCGATTTTTGGGGTCGTCGGTGGAATCTATGGTTTACGCGAACCTCTCACCGGCTCATTTTCATTCCTTGTGGTGGGGCTTCGCGCCCACGGGCCGCTGCCTTCGCAGTGTTCATGGCCAGTGCACTTGTACACGAAGTGATTGCTTCAGTTGGAATGCTCCAGTTGGATGGTCGAATGACCCTGTTCTTTTTCGTTCACGCATGCGGAGCGATGGCCTTCACAACGCTCCATCAGGTTTGGCCATGGCCATTGCCTCGGCCCGTCGCTGTGGTGCTTCATTTTTCATGGCTCATTGCCACCACCCCGCTGTTCCTCGATCCGATCGATGAGTTTGTGTACTTATCGCAATGGAACATTACCCGGCTTGGTGCGTTCTTCGCAGCATGATGTCTGCGGTACAGGTGTGAATGTCAGAGATTCGCACAAAAACTACTCAAAAGTAGAAAAAAACCTTTTCAGCCTGCGGCAATGAGTTAGTCGGCGTCCACTTTGGAGGGACCATGACTAAAATTTTCGTATCTTTGGCGATGCTGACCTTAGCTGTTGGATGCTCAGACAAACTTGAGGACTCTGGTGACTCAGGGTCTGCAATCGCCTCTCAACCTGATGCTGATGCCGATGCGGACGCCGATGCTGATGCCGAT